>DAOPZC010000001.1:0-267458 GCA_035353175.1 Kiritimatiellia bacterium
ATGGCCAACAGCTTACCCCGCCATCATCGTAGGAGTCAAGTGCCCAAGCATCTAATAAACAATCAAGCATATCAAGGCGCAGGTGTCGCCTATTCGGGGTTGAACAACTGCACTGTTGCAAACAATCGAGCAAGTACTAGCGATGGTTATGGTTGTGGTGTTTATGCGGGAGGGGGCAACAACAGCATCGTATGGGGAAATACGAAGCAAAACGGTACGATTGACAATTATTATTCAAGCGGATTCAGTTATTCATGTACAACACCTGCGGCTTCAGGAACAGGGAATATATCATCGGATCCCCTTTTTTGTGATGTGGCTAATGGGAATTATAAGCTTACAGCGTCGTCACCGTGCTTGAATGCGGGGGCGAATGGTCTTATTCAAGGGACCTCAGACTTGTCAGGTAAACCTCGTGTTCTAACTGGTATTGTCGACATGGGCGCATACGAGTTTAATTACGCTTGTAATATAGAAGAACTGTTTGGCTTTGAGACAAACTCTGTTGTTCTGTCTGGCACAGCTCAAGGCAATGGGATTATTTTTAGCAACTCCATCGTTAGCATCAAAGGCTCGATGATTGACCATGGAGCGTCCAGCGGGTTCACCTTTTCTCCGACAGACGCAGGTCGTCTAACTTTCCGCTGGAACGTGTCGAGCGAGTATTCTTTCGACACATTGAGTTTCTATGTGGACGGCGTGCTGACGACGCAGATTTCGGGCAAGAACGTGACGTGGAGCACGGTGACGAACACGGTCACGTCCGAGGGGCCGCACACGTTCAAGTGGGAATACGCCAAGGACGCCGACACGTCGGTCGGGCAGGACAGTGCGTGGATCGCGGATGTCGAGTGGAAGACCGCGACGGAGACCTCCGGTGTATCGGTGCCTTTCTCTTGGCTGAATCAGTATGCGGCGCTTCTGACGTTGGCGAATGACGATTACGAAGCGGCGGCGCTGGCGGATGTGGATGGTGACGGGCATACGGCGTGGCAGGAGTATGTGGCGGGGTCGGTCCCGACGAACCGCGAATCGGTGCTGAGGGCACGGATTGATGGGAACGGCGGTTCGCCGCATGTGACGTGGACGCCCGACCTGGGAACGGCGCGCGTTTACACGGTGGCCGGGAAGACGAATCTGACGGATGGCGCGTGGGGCCCGACGGACGGCGCGAGCCGTTTCTTCCACGTGAAAGTCGATCTGCCGTGAGGACACGGAGCGTGCTCGGAGAGCATGCGCCACCTTGACGGGCGAATAAAGCAGACGAAAACCTGTAAAACAGCGGCTTGCATGACATGTCATACACTGCTATCCTTGTCTTACAAAAGAGGTGTATGATGGGTACTGCAATCTCCATTCGTCTGCCTGAGCCGTTGGCACGCAGGTTGAACAACTTATCCGAAGCGACGGAACGCCCCAAGTCCTTTCATCTCAAGAAGGCGCTCGAGAACTATTTTGACGAGTTCGCCGATCTGAGGATTGCCGTGGACCGCTTGCACAATCCGAAGGACAAGCGCGTTTCTTCAAAGGAGATGAGGGCTTCGCTTGGGCTTTGACATCACATTCAAAAAGTCCGTCCGGAAAGACCTTTCGAAGATTCCGAAAGCGCTGGCTGCACGAATTCTGGATAAGATCGATGAGGGGCTGACGGACGGCGACGAGTCATTTCCCGTCCTGAAGGGCGAATTTGCCGGATTGCGGAAGTTCCGGGTCGGGGACTACCGCGTGATCTACACCATTCTTGGGAGCGACGTTCTGGTTCTACACATTGCGCACCGGAAGGATGTCTATCGGTAGCCGCGCACTCAGCAGCGGGCAAGTTGCGGCAGGTGGTTGAAATGCGCGTCGCGTGAACAGAGCGGCAAGTCGTGCTGGACGCACAGGGCGGCGATCCAAAGGTCGTTCGTGGGGATCGGGGTCCCTTGCGTCCGCAGTTGTGCGAACAATCCCGCATAGGCGTGCGTGGTCTGTTCGTCGGGATAGAGGACCGTCACCCGGGGCGAGGCGAGGAAACGCACAAGCGTCGCCTCATTGCGCCGGCCGGCCGTGCCGCAACGGAAGCCCGCGCGGAGTTCAGCCAATGCGACAAACGGCAGCTTGACCGACTCGGCCCGTCGGACAAGCTCCGCAACGGCAGGCTCGCCGCGACAGAAGTCGACATAGCGATTGGTGTCGAGGAGGATTTTCATTTCCACAGGGCCTTGTCCACCTTGTCCATGCTCTTCAGGGCGGCATCAAACGCCGGATCTTCGATCCATGACCCGGCAACAGGGTCGAGATCATGGCTGCGCGGCGGTTCGCCGCTCATACCCAACCCGACGGCCAGAATATGTAGCGCAACGGAATTGAGACTCTGCCGCTCGCGTGTCGCTCGCGACCTCAGCTCCCGGTCAACGGCTTCCGGCACGTCCCGCAAGGTATATTGTATGTTTTTCATGCCTTCAGTATAGGCAGAGTCTGCCTGCATTGTCAATGGCGGGTAGTATTAAGGGAGCACCGGCGTTTTTTCGCGCACCGCAGGAGGCGTTTTTGTTATACTTTCCGCCATTATGAGTACGTACAGAGAGTTTCAGGAAGCGCTGCGCGCCACCGGACGTTACGAGACCGCGTCCACGCACCGACCGGCGGTCCAGCTGCGAATCAGCACGCTCAATTCTTTTCGCTATGCGTTCACGATCATCCGCATCTGTGCCCGGTGCGCCATCAAGCACCTGCTCCGCAAATTCGGGTACGAGGAATGGGCCAAGACCTGCATGGCCTCGGTGGCCTTCGCCGAAAAGCTGGGCGGCGTCGTGACGTTTGAGGGCTTCGAGCAACGTGCCGCCTACAAAGGGCCGGTCGTCTACGTCTCGAACCACATGAGCACGCTGGAGACGATGGTCTTTCCGACGACGCTCCTCTCGTTCGGAAAGCTCGCCATCGTCCTCAAGAAAAGCCTGACCGAGATCCCGCTGGTGGGGACGGCCGCGCTGGCTGTGGGCTCGATCGCGGTGACGCGCAAGAATGCGCGCGAAGACCTCAAAACGGTGCTCGAAGAAGGCGCGAAGCGCCTGGCTGAGGGGCACTCGGTGCTGCTCTTTCCGCAAGGCACACGGCAGGCCGTTTTCGACGGCAAGAAGTTCAATTCCCTCGGGTCGAAACTGGCGGAGCGCGCGGGCGTGCCGGTGGTGCCGCTCGCGGTGAAGACCGATTTCCTCAAGACCGGCAAATGGATCAAAGACTTTGGCGAGGTGGATCCCAACAAGCCGATCCGTTTCGTCTGCGGCCCGGTGCTGCCCGCCGCCCTCGGCGCCCGTGCGACCCACGACCAGAGCGTCGCCTTCATCGGCGGCCAGCTCAAGGCGTGGGGACTGCCGACGGTCGAGACCGAACCGGCGTGAGGCCGGCACCGCTCACTCAGTGATGCTCACGGCCGTGCCGTTCGGCAGGAGCGTGCAGAGCTCTTCGATGTCCGCGTTGCGGAAGCGCACGTAGCCCTCGTCCGAGGGGCGGCCGAGCGCCGCCGGGTTCCGCGTGCCGTGCAACCCCAGCCCTGACGCGTCCGGCGTGGCGCCGGTGGCGTCCAGCGCCACCCAGCGCGAGCCCAAGATGTTCCGGGCGTTGCCCGGCGCCACCGGCGTGCCGTCGGGCGGCCGGTAGAGCGGGTTCGCGACCCTGCTGCGGATGGCATACGTGCCGCACGGCACGGCGGCGGAGCGGCCGAGGCCGACCTCGTAGCGCTTGAAGAACAGCCCGTTGAGCGTCAGCACCGCGCTGCTCGACCGCTTGAACACCGTCAGTTCGAACACGGGTGCCTGCAGCACCCAGATCTCGCGTCCGATGCGCAGCTGTTCCGGCTTGTCGATGCCGTTGGCTTTGAGCACATACTCCTGCGTGTTGCCGTAGCGCTTCGCGAGTTTGCTGACCAGGTCTCCCGCCGCGATGCGGTGTTTCGCTTTTTCCGGCATGGGTCGGTCGCCGAACGCCAGGGCCGTGTTGAGGGCTCCGATCTTGCGCTCCGCAAACGCCCGCACATCGTCGGCGTCCTTCCGCAGCAGCACTTGCTGCAGCACGAGCCGCGCGTTCACCAGATCATCCTCCGCCTCGTGGGCCGTCACCTGGTCGAGCAGCTTCCGGACTTCCGGGGATTGCCCCTTGGCGGCGGGCGGGATCGAAACCTCCGCGTCGTGCCACCGGTCCCCTTTGGCGGTCGCGGCGGCAGCCGGCGGGCGACCCTTGCCGACGTTGGACCCGATGCCGAAATTCAGGAAATGCCGCCACAGCGATGGGCGCTCGCGCGGCGTCTCCACCTCCGGCAGGCGGTAGCGGGTCTGGCCCACGCCGTCGTCCGACACCGGCGCACGTTCGGACGCGCCGCCGCAGCCGCGGTAAAAGAGGAGCGGCAGGACGACCACCAGAATCAGCGCGGCCGGCAGCCAGAGCTTGCGGAACGGCGAGCTCTGTCGCTCATCGTATTCGATCCCGTATGTGCCTCGCTGCAGGGGCATGGCAACTCGCTCCGCGTGAAGGGAGGAGTTCAGAGTTCATGGCGCCTGCCTGAAACTCTTAGCTCTTCTTCCCCAACTTTTCCAGCATTTCCCGCACCGACTGCTCAAGGCCCACGAAAAGCGCGCGGCAGACGATGCTGTGGCCGATGTTCAACGTGTCGAGGTGCGGGAGCGCCAGGATCGGCCCGATGTTATCGAGGCTCAGCCCGTGCCCCGCATTCACTTTGAGGCCGAGCTCATGCGCGCGCTGGGCGGCCGCGATCAGGCGGCCCAGCTCCAGCTCGCGCTCCGAGCGTGTGTGGTTGGCATACGCGCCGGTATGCAACTCGATGTACGGCGCGCCGACCGCGGCGGCGGCCTCGACCTGGTGCGTCTCGGGGTCGATGAACATGCTGACGCTGATCCCCTCCCGGCGGAGCGATGCCACCACCGGGGCGAGCTCGTCGCGCTGCCCGGCTACGTCCAGCCCGCCTTCGGTCGTGAGCTCCTCGCGCCGCTCCGGCACCATGCAAACCTCGTCCGGCTTGACGGTCAAGGCCACGGCCACGACATCGGGATTGTTCGCCATCTCGAGGTTCATGCGCGTCTTGAGCGACTTGCGCAACGCATAGACGTCGGCGTCCTGGATGTGGCGGCGGTCTTCGCGCAGGTGGATGGTGATCCCATGCGCACCCGCCTTCTCACAGAGCGCGGCGGCCTCTACCAGACTCGGATACACCGTCCGCCGCGCCTGGCGCAGCGTCGCCACGTGATCGATATTTACTCCCAAACGAAACATGGAAAACACCTTTCGCGATAGCCCTTCACGATTTGCCTCACAGTATAGCGCACCCGTCGCCCCGCCGCAAACCCCGTCTCAGTGCTGAAGATCTGAATTCCCGACTTTCCACAGCGCCGCGAATCCGCTATGCTAAGGAGAAGAATGTTTATAGAAAGTTTCTCCCCGTGTGCCGCGTGACAGACTGTTTTTTTTCGGGATCGACGATCGCCGGCTCCGGGCGACCTCCGCTATGACTGAGCCTTTCAAGCATCTCAAATCCGCACAGCTCACCGATGTCGGCTGCCGCCGCCTGCGGAACGAGGACGCGCTTCTGCGGCTGCCCGCGCACGGCGTCTTCTGCATCGCGGACGGCATGGGGGGCGTGCAGGGCGGCGCCTTCGCGAGCCAGGCGACGGTCGACGCGCTGGGCGAGGCCTTCACCGATTCGCCGGACGCGCCCTTCGCGCTGACGGCCCGGGCGTCGGCCCGTCTGGCCGCCCGCGCGCTCAACGCCGCGAGCGGGTGGATCAAACAGCGCGCCGACGCGCTGGGCTTTGCCGGATGCGGCTCCACCGCCGTGGTGCTGGCCTTCGACCGCGTCGACCCCTCCCGTGCGGCGGTGCTGCACGCGGGCGACAGCCGTGCCTACCGTCTCCGCCGGGGCGAGCTCGCCCGGCTCAGCACCGACCACTCGGTCGCCGCGGCCGTGGGCCTGGAGGACGACCGCGATCTGCCCGCCGCCTACCGCGGGGTCATCACCCGCGCCGTGGGCCTGGCCGACACCGTTGCGCTGGAGGAGACCTGCGTCGACGTCCAGCCCGGCGACCTCTTCCTGCTCTGTTCCGACGGCCTCAACCAGATGGTGCCGGACGACCTGATCCTCGCGCGCCTGAGCGCCCCCCCCGGAACCCCGCTGAAGACGCTCGCGCGGGCGCTGGTGGAGGAGGCGCTGCGGGCGGGCGGCGAGGACAACGTTTCGGTCGTGCTGGTACGCGTGGCGGACGCCCTGCCCGCGGCGCCGACGCAGGCGGTTCCGTCCGAGACCCTCGCCTTGGAGCAGGCGGGCGGAGCGGGGGAGGCGGAGCGGCCCGCCGCGCCGGCCCCTTCGGCGCCGGCCGACTCGACCATCCGGTTCCAGCTCCCGGCGGCCGCCGTCCGGCGGACGGCCTCGACGCGGCTGCTGATCGGCGTCGCGTTCCTGCTGGCCGCCGTGGTCATCGGCCTGCTGCTGCTGCAGCGCAGCTGCGGCGCCTGAGCGGCGTATGCTTTTCTCCTTCAACCCCGGCCGCACTTTTTGTTAAGGTGTGGGCCATGATCGCAACACTGAAGAGGCAGCTCGGCCACGACGCGCACCCGCTGGTGCAGTTCATCAAATACGGCATCGCGGGAGGGCTGGCGACCGCGACGCATATCGTCACCTTTTTCCTGTGCGGGTGGTTTCTGCTGCCGTGCCTGACGCAGGACGACATCACGGTCAAGCTGCTGGGTCTCACGGCGCCCGCGATTTCGGAGGCGACGCGCGCGTGGAACGCGGGCCTCTGCAACGCGGCCGGGTTCGCGATCTCAAACACGCTCTGCTACCTCCTCAACCGGCTCTTTGTTTTCAAGCCCGGCCGGCACCACTGGCTGATCGAATTCCTGCTCTTTTTCGCGGTCTCGGGCGTCAGCATGGTGATCGGCACCGCGGTCCAGACCTTCCTGATCACGCACCAGGGGATTCAGACGACCGCGGCCTTCGGCGCGAACATCGTCTGCGCGCTTTTCATCAACTACGCGATGCGGAAGTTCGTGATTTTCAAAGGGTGAAAATCTCACGCCTGCTCACCACTCACGCGTTACTACTTACGACGCACTCTTCACGACCGCATCCCGCACTCCGTCCGGCCCGCCTAGGATCTCACAGGATGCTGAGCGCGTCGACGTCGATGGCGAGGGCGACGCCGGGCGGGAGCGGCTTTTTGGCCAGCAGCGCGCGCAGGGGGCCGGTCATGGCGCGCACGCTCGGCGCGCGCAGGAGGATCTGGTAACGGAAAAGCTTCTTGGCTTTGGCGAGCGGCGCGGGGCAGGCTTCCGAGACGCGCATCGCCGCGCCGCCGGCCGTCAGCGCCAGGTCGCGCGCGTAGGTCTCGGCGCTGAAGCGCACCTTCTCTTCCGACTCGCCCTTGAAGGTCAGGCACACGAGCCGCGCGAAAGGCGGATAACCGCCCTCTTCGCGCTCCGCGAGTTCCTGCGCGGCGAAGCCTTCGAACCCCGCGTCCGACGCCGCGGCGCGCACGGCGAAGTGATCGGGCGAGTAGGTCTGCACGAAGACCTCGCCCGGCAGCTCGGCGCGGCCCGCGCGGCCGGAGACCTGCGCCAGCAGCTGGTAGGTGCGCTCGGCGGCGCGGAAGTCGGGCATGTGCAGGCTGGTGTCGGCCGAGAGCACGCCGACCAGCGTGACGTTGGGAAAGTCGAGGCCCTTGGCGATCATCTGCGTGCCGATCAGGATGTCGGCCCGGCCGCTCTTGAAGACCGCGAGCAGCTCGTCGTGGCTGTGTTTGCGCGCGGTGACGTCCGCGTCCATGCGCAGCACATGCGCCAGGGGAAAGCATTTCTGCAGGGCGAGCTCCACGCGCTGCGTGCCGAAGCCCGCATACTTGAAGGCCGGGTCGCCGCAGTCGGGGCAGGCCTCGGGCACGGGGCGCCAGCCGCCGCAGACGTGGCAGCGCAGGCAGGCGTCGGCCTGATGGTAGGTGTAGGCCACGCTGCAGTCGGGGCAGGTGGCGGCATAGCCGCACTTGGGGCAGACCAGCGAGTTGGCGTAGCCGCGCCGGTTGAGGAAGAGGATCGACTGTTCGCCGCGCTCGAGGCGCAGCTTGAGCGCCTCCAGCAGCGCGCCGGAAAAGATCTGCGCGTGGCCGGTGCGGGCGGTCTCCAGCCGCATGTCCACGAGGTACACGCGCGGCATGGGGCGGCCCGCGACGCGCCGGGTCAGGCGCGTGAGCGTGTACTTGCCCTTCTGGACGTTGAGCCAGGTCTCCATGGCGGGCGTGGCGCTGCCCAGCACCACGGCGCAGTTTTCGAGGTGGCCGCGCATGACCGCCACGTCGCGGGCGTTGTAGCGCGGGGTCTCGTCCTGTTTGTACGAGGGCTCGTGCTCCTCGTCCACCACGATGAGCCCCAGGTCCTTCACGGGCGCGAAGACCGCGGAGCGCGGGCCGACCACCACGACGGCCTCGCCGGTGCGGATGCGGTGCCACTCGTCGAAGCGTTCGCCGTCGCTGAGGGCGCTGTGCAGCACGGCGATGCGTCGGCCGAAGCGCGCGGCGAAGCGCTGCACGGTCTGGGGCGTGAGCGCGATCTCGGGCACCAGCACGATGGCGCCGCGGCCCTGCTCCAGCGCGCGGGCGATGGCCTGGAGGTAGACCTCGGTCTTGCCCGAGCCGGTGACGCCGAAAAGCAGGACCGGCTTGGGGGCCGCGCCGGGCGCGCGGCTGGGGGCGTGGCTGGGGGCGCGGACGGCCTCGTCCGCGATCTTATCCGGCTGAATCGCGGACGGGCCGTCCGCGCCCCCAGCGCGCGCGCCCGGCTCCAGGGCCGCGAGAATGACGCTCAGCGCGGCGGCCTGCTCGGGCATGAGCGTCAGAGGACGGGTCGGCAGGACCTTGCGGTTGGCGAGCGGGTCGCGCCGCATCTGGCGCCGCTCGATGACGGCGGCCCCTTTGGCGGCGAGGGCCTTGAGGGTCTGCGGCGTGCAGGCGAACTCCCGCGTGAGGCTGTGCAGCCAGCCGCCGTCCACGCGGCGCAGGTTGGCGAGCAGCTCGGTCTGGCGCGGGGTCAGCTCGAAGGCGCCCTCGCAGGGCGAGACGTAGAGCTGCTCCTTGGCCTTCATGGCGCTGTTGCGCACGGCGGCGGGCAGCATGCAGCGCAGGGTCAGCTCGAAGGGCGCGCAGGTGTAGTCGGCCATCCAGCGCGCGAGGTTGATCAGCGGGGCCGAGAGGTAGGGCACGTCGTCGTCGAGCGCGAGGATGGCTTTGAGGGCGGGGGGGCGGGCGGCGAGTTCCGGAAAGAGGCCCTGCCCTTCAGGACCGGGGCCGGTCGCGTCGCGCAGCTCGATCACATACGCGTCGACAAACTTCCGGCCGAAGGGGACGCGGACGCGCTGTCCGGCGCGGAGGCGCGGCGCGAGGTCCTCGGGCACGGCGTAATCGAAGAGCCGGTCCGCTGACACCTCGGTGGCCACGCGCGCGATCATGCCGATTGCTCCTCCGCCAAAAAAGAAGGGAGCGGCGAACCGCTCCCTCGTACTGAAACCATCGCCCGTGCGAAAACTTACTGGGGATCCTGCTTGTTGTCGGGGCCGAGGTAAGTGAAGGCGGCCGAATCGCTGCCTTGGATGGTGGTCTTGAAAGACTGGCCCTGGTAGATCACGCGGACCGACGCGTATTTGTCGCGCGCCTTGAAGATCGCGCCGCCCTTGCGGATCATCACGAACGCCTTGTTCGAGAAGGGCGCCTTGTAGGTGCTGCTGTTCCAGCTGTCGATCTTCTTGGTCTCGGTGGCGTCCTCGAGGTCTTTGTAGAGCTTGGAGCAGTCGAAGTTGCGCGTGACCAGCACCGGGATGATGTCCTCCATCTCGTCGCGGACGTTGCCGCCGATGCACCACATGTTGTTTTCGGCCTTGAGCTCGCCGGAGCCGGACTTGGCGGAGACGCCCGCGCCGGACAGCTTGGAATAATCGAGGCCCGCGACATAGGGCGACCACTCTTCCTTGCCGATGTTTTCGCCGTCGACCAGGTAGTAGAAATACTTGCTGCTGTCGGAGAAGGTCTGGGACGCGATGTCCTCGTCAGAGCTGTCCGCGCCCTCCTCTTTCTCCGTCTTGGGCCACACGTTGCCGAGGCCGAGAGGCTCGCGCTCCGTGTTGGCGCCGACGATGGCGACGTAAATGTCGCGTCCGCGGGTGCCGACGGCCGTCATGTTGGCCTGCATCACGGCGTTGGAGATGGCCGGGAAGAGGGCTGCGGAAAGGATGCCGAGAATACCGATCACGACGAGCAGCTCGACGAGGGTAAAGCCTTGATTTTTACGGGTGGTCATTTCGCTCTCCTTCATGCAGGCCGATCGCCGGACTGCCTTTTCACATTTGATTGAAACTTATTTTGCCACCATGCGGCAACAAGGTCAAGCCTAGTCGGAAAAGAAAATCGAAGCAAAGGAGGGGGGTTGTCGTGGATCAGGAGTGGTGAATCGTAAACCGTAAGCCGTGAGCGGCGGGGGGGCCTGCGCGGTCCGGGACATCCCGCGCTACGGTTGTGCCGGCGCGTCGTCGGCCAAGACATTTTCAGCAGACACAAATAAACTCCGCATCTCTGCGTTAACCCCCACCCTTCCCGGCTCATCCTTCACCGCTTCAATCCTCCCCGCCGCGCCGCGCGGCGGATCGCGCTTGAGCCGCGCGGCGGTTTTTTGTTAAAGTCCTTAACCTATGCGTTTTTTCTGGCCCGTATATTTCGTTTCTCTGGCCGCGGGTACGGCGGCGGTCTACACCGCCGCGCCGTTGGCCCGGCCGTATCTGTCGGCGTTTGTGCGCACGGAGCCGCCCGCGCCGGCACCGGCGCGTCCAGCGGCCTCGATGAAGGCGGTGCCGGCGCGCGAGCCTGCCGCGGCGTATCAGCCGGCTCCGGAGGTCTCGCCGGAGAAGGCGGTGCCGGTTGCGGCCGCCGAAGAGCTGCCGCCGGCCCTGAACGGCATCTATCTGGCCCAGCGCGGCGAGAAGCCGGGGTGGGGCGTCACGCATCAGCGCACGACCTACTACACGCTGGAGGGCGCCCGCGTGGGCACCGTGGAAGGGGGCGTGCTGCTGGAGTTCCGCGGCACCCGCACCTCGTCCAAAGGGGCCATGGTGGAGTGCGTGCTGTTCGAGCACGGGACGCCCTCCGCGCCGCTGCTGGTGGGCGTCAAGGACGTGTTTCTCTTCACGGGGTCGCACACGAAACTTTCGCCGCGGCAGACGGCGGACGTGCAGGCTTACTATACGCTCAACGGCAAGATCGCCAACCGCAAGAACGAGCTGCTGCAGATGGCGGCCGCCAAGAACCCGTTCTTTACGGAATATAACGCCGCGCACAAGGCGCTGATGGCGCACATCGAGCGTGCCCAGGAGCTGGCCGCACGGCGCGACAAGGCGACGGAGCTGGAGAAGACGCGCATCGAGGACCAGCTGCGCGAGATGAAGGTGGCGGAGACGCCGCTCCGCGCCGCGTATGACGCGAAGCATCTCAAGTTCCGCACGTGGAAACAGGAACACGCCAACGAGCTCGGCAAGCCCGAGGACGACTCGTTCGTGAAGCAGTGGTCCGGGCAGATGGCCGAGCTGCGCCCCCGCATCCCGGGGCTGGCGTACTGAGCGGAAGACGGCTCGGCACAGCCTCGCCCCTAACAAGGTAGGGCGGTTTCTCCGAAACCGCCGCCTGCGAGGAGCCTGTTGCAGGACGGAGGCCTCTCCGAGGCGTCCCCACCTGAAAGGGCGACCTAACGGATTATGAGTTTTTGGGCACGAGGCGCTCGAGGTCGCGCATGTAGGGTCGGATCGCCTCGGGCAGGACCACGGAGCCGTCGGCCTGCTGGCACTGCTCCAGGATCGCGATCATCAGGCGCGGCAGCGCCACGCCCGAGCCGTTGAGCGTGTGGACGAGGCGCGTCTTGCCGTTGGCGTCGCGGAAGCGGCAGTTCAGGCGGCGGGCCTGGAAGTCTTCGAAGTTCGAGCAGGAGGAGACCTCCAGCCACGCCTGCTGGCCGGGCGCCCACAGCTCGATGTCGTAGCACTTGGCCGCGGAGAAGCTGATGTCGCCGGAGCAGAGCTCGAGGATGCGGTAGTGCAGGCCGAGGCCCTTGAGCACGTCCTCGGCGTTGACCACGAGCGTCTCCAGCTCGGCGTAGGAGGTTTCCGGCTCGACGAACTTGACCATCTCCACCTTGTCGAACTGGTGCACGCGCAGGATGCCGCGCGTCTCTTTGCCGGCCGAGCCCGCCTCGCGGCGGAAGCAGGGGGTGTAGGCGGTGAGGTAGACCGGCAGCGGCCGGTCGATGATCTCGTCGCGGAAATAGTTGGTCACCGGCACCTCGGCGGTGGGGATCAGCCAGAAGTCGTCGATCTCGCAGTGGTACATGTCCTCGGCCATTTTGGGGAGCTGGCCCGTGCCGCGCATCGAGGCGGTGTTGACGACGAAGGGCGGCAGCATCTCGGTGTAGCCGTGGCGCTCGGTGTGCATGTCGAGCATGTACTGGATCAGCGCGCGCTGGAGCTTGGAGCCGAGGCCGATCAGCAGGGGGAAGCCGGAGCCGGTGATCTTCACGCCGCGCGGCAGGTCGAAGAGCCCGAGCTTTTCGCCCAGCGCGATGTGGTCGAGCGGCTTGAAGTCGAACGCGGGCGCGGTGCCTTCCACCTTCGCCACGCGGTTGGCCGAGGCGTCGGGGCCGGTGGGGATGGTTTTGCACGGCACGTTGGGGATCATCAGCATGGCCTTTTCCAGGGCCTCTTCGAGCGCGCGGAGCTCGCTGTCCAGCCCGGTGATCTGGTCGCCGATGGACCGCACGTCCGCCTGAACGGCCTCGGTGTCCTGCCCGGCCTTCTTGAGCGCGCCGATCTCTTTCGAACGCGCGTTGCGCAGGGTCTTCAGCTCGTCGGTCCGGGTGACCAGCGCGCGGCGCTGCGCGTCCAGATCGCGGGCGCGCTCGGCCAGCTCCAGCGGCGCGCCGCGGCGGCGCAGCCCCTCGGCAACCTCGTCGAAATTCTCACGGATACGCTTAATGTCTAACATGGGGCAACCTCTCGGGTAAACGTAAACGGGTCACAAAAAAGTGGTCATTGGACAATCCTGAATGAAGGCGTATAATACCGCTTTGACCCCGGCGGTGCAAGCTCACCCGCGGGAGGGGCACGAAAGGAGGGTCAGATGAGAAGACGGGGCAGAGACAAAACATGGAATCCGTATCTGGCCGGCGCGCTGGCGGGACTGCTGGCGATCGGCTCGGCCTATGTCACCACCCGGGTGACGGGGCGGACCGAATTTCTCGGGGCCTCGAAGACGTTCGTGCGGGTGTCGGCGGCGCTCGAGCGGGCGGTCCTGCCGGCGCGCGTGGCGAAGAGCGCCGACTTCAAGGACGAGCGGCTCAAGACGGACTGGCAGCTCATGCTGCTCGGCGGCCTCTTTCTGGGCGCGCTGGCCTCGGCCCTGACCGGGCACGCCTTCGAGTGGGAGGGCGTGCCGGAGCTCTGGCGGCACCGCTTCGGCCCGGGCGTGCTGAAGCGCGCGGCGGGGGCCTTTCTGGGCGGCGCGGTGGCGATGTTCGGGGCGCGGCTGGCGGGCGGCTGCCCGTTCGGGCACGGCCTGAGCGGGGTGATGCAGCTCTCGGTGAGCGGGCTGGCCGCGTCGCTCTGCTTCTTCATGGGCGGGGCGATGGTGGCGAAGTACCTGAGCCGGAAGGGGGACCGCTATGAGTGAGCCGCTGCTGGGCCTGGTGACGGGCTTTCTGTTCGGGTTCCTGCTGCAGAAGGGCGGCGTGCTGCGCTTCGACCGGCAGGTGGGCGCGCTGCTGTTCCGCGACATGACGCTCGTGAAGTTCATGGTCTCGGCGATGCTGGTCGGCAGCGTGGGCTTCCAGCTGCTGGCCGAGGCGAAGCTGATCGCGATGAACCACCTCGCGATGAACGTGGGCGGCGTGGTCCTCGGCGGCCTGCTCTACGGCTGCGGCTGGGCGATCGCGGGCTACTGCCCCGGTACGGCGGTCGGCGCGCTGGGCGAAGGGCGCTGGACCGCGCTTTTCGCGATCGCGGGCATGCTGGCGGGCGCGGCGCTCTACGCGGAGGCCCACCCGGCCCTGAAGGTCACGGTCTTGGCGTGGCTGAACCTCAAAAGCCTGGCCCTGCCGAAGCTGCTCGGGGTCTCGCCGTGGATGTGCATCGCCGGGCTGTGGGGCGCCGGCATCGTGACGTTCGTCTGGTGCGAGTTCAAGAAAGTCTGACGGGCGGTTCCCGGCTGGGGGCGCGGACGGCCTCGTCCGCGATCTCAGAGGCGATTACACGTCGATGCGGATGATCCGGCTGATGAAGAACCAGCCGGCGGCGATCAGCAGGACGGTCAGGCCGACCGCGGCCATGCCGTTGACGGACTTGAAGAAGGGGATCATCAGCCCGGGCTTGACGAAGGTCATGGCCGCGCCCAAGACCGCGGGCATGCAGGCCACAATGATGCCCTGCAGGCGGCCCTGCGAGGTGAGGGTCAGCACGCGGCGCTCGATGCGGATCCGCTCGCGGATGGTGAGGCTGATCTTGTCGAAGATTTCGGTGAGGTTGCCGCCGGTGCGGCGCGCGATGTCGATGGCGGTGACCACGAGCGTGAGGTCGTCCGAGCCGACGCGCTTGTCGAGGCTCTGGAGCGCGTCGTAGAAGTTCATGCCCACCCGCATCTGCTGGAGCATGACGCCGAACTCCTGCGAGATGGGCTTCTCGCCGTTCTGCACCACGGTCTCGAAGGCCTGGTTGATGCTGAAACCCGCGCGCAGGGCGTTGCTCATGCTGCCGAGGGCGTCGACGAGCTGGAGGTTGAATTTCATGCGGCGGTTCTTGCGCATCACCTCCACGAGCCGGGTGGGCGCCATGAGCGCGAGTGTGCCGAAGGTCAGGCCCAGCACGGTGCCGGCGGCGGTGGAGACCATGTTGGCGAGGTCGAAGAGCGGGATGAAGCACAGCAGAAAGACGGCCGCCGCGGCGGCGCGGCCGATGTCGGCGATGCGCTTGGCGGGGATGAAGAGGAAGAGGTCCTCGAACTGGCGCGAGGTCTCTTCGGACATCGACTCGGCGTAGGCGCTGGTGCCGGAGCCGAGCGCGCGGACCATGGTGTAGGCGAAGCCGCCGAACGCGAGGCCGACCAGCAGCGTCGCGCCCCATTTGACGAGGACCAACGTGTCCGGGCTCATGCCTCACCGCCTTGTTTCGCGGGGTCGAAGACCGACGGGTCGATGGACAGGCCGCGGCTTGCGAAGTGCTCGAAGAAGGTGGGCACGGCGCCCGTGGGCAAGAAGCGGCCGATGACCTTGCCGTGCTCGTTGAGGCCGGTCTGCTTGAACTCGAAGAGGTCCTGCATGATGATCTGCTGGCCCTCGAGGCCGACCACCTCGGAGATGCACACCACCTTGCGCGAGCCGTCGCTGAGGCGCGACTCGTGGACGACCATGTCGATGGCCGAGGCGATCTGCTCGCGGATGGCGCGCGAGGGCAGCTCGAGCCCCGACATGAGCACCATGGTCTCGAGGCGCGAGATGACATCGCGCGGCGAGTTGGCGTGGACGGTCGTGAGCGAGCCGTCGTGTCCGGTGTTCATGGCCTGCAGCATGTCGAGCGCCTCGCCGCCGCGGCATTCGCCGACGATCACGCGGTCGGGGCGCATGCGCAGCGCGTTGCGCACGAGGTCGCGGATCGGCACCGCGCCGCGGCCCTCGATGTTGGGCGGCCGCGCCTCGAGGCGGATGACGTGCGGCTGCACGAGCCGCAGCTCGGCCGCGTCCTCGATGGTCACGATGCGGTCGGTGGGCGGGATGAAGCCGCTGAGCACGTTGAGCAGGGTGGTTTTGCCGGAGCCCGTGCCGCCCGCGACCACGATGTTTTTGCGCATCAGCACGCACAGGCGCAGGAACTCCGCGGCGCTGCGCGTCCACGTGCCGTAGTTGATCAGGTCCTCCACCGTCAGGGGCCGCTTGGCGAATTTGCGGATGGTGATGCACGGGCCGGTCAGGGAGAGCGGCGCGATGATGGCGTTGACGCGCGAGCCGTCGGGCAGGCGCGCGTCGACGTAGGGCTGGCTCTCGTCGATGCGGCGGCCGATGGGCGCGACGATGCGCTCGATCACGCCGAGCACCGACTCGTCGTCCATGAAGCTCTGTCCGGACAGCTCGAGCTTGCCGTTGCGCTCGATGTAGACCTGGCCGGGGCCGTTGACCATGATTTCCGTGATGGATTCGTCCGCGAGGAAGTCCTCGAGCGGGCCGAGGCGCATGGCCTCGTCGTAGATCTCTTTTTCGAGGCGGGACGGGTCGATGCCGGCGGGGAGCCGCTGGTTGCGGCGGACCTCGGCGATGATGGTGCGGATGGTTTCGCGGGCTTTGCTCTGCAGCTCGTCGGTCCCGATGCGCGAGACGGTCATGCGCTTGAGGTCGAGGCGCTGGATGAGCTCGCCGTGGATCTGGTTCTTGATCTCGCGGACGATGGAGATCATGGGGTCGGCGGCCGTTTCCGCCGCGGTCCGCGTCGCGCGGCCGGTCTGGGGGGCGGTGGCCGGGAGGCCGGCCGGGACGTCCGGGCGCGCCCGGTCCGCGGGCGGCGCGCTTTTGGGCGTCGCGCCGGCCGCCGCTTCGGACGGCAGGGGCGGCGGAACGGGCGCGGCGTCCCGGGAGAGGCGCAGGAGGCAGGGGCCGATGCCGATGACGTCGTCTTCGCGGACCGGCGTGGGCTCCTGCACGGGCACGCCGTCAATGGTCGTGCCGTTGCTGGAGTGCAGGTCCTCGATCAGGACGCCGCTGTCCCGCAGCGTCAGCAGGGCATGGCGCTCGCTGATTTCCGGATGGCGCAGGCGGATCTTGCAGGCGTCGCCGCGTCCGATGGTGTAGATGCCGGCCGGCAGCTCGAACCGGTTGGCGTCTTGGCCGGGATTGGCGATGTCGAGGAAGAAGGACATGGAGGACTCCTATTCGGCGCGTTTGCGCAGGAGCTGCTGCTGGCGGAAGGTGTTGAGGGACTCGATTTCCGACTGAATCATCTGGAAGTCGACGCGCGGCAGGGTCTTCTCGAAGTAGACGTCGTCCGGGTTGCGCAGGGCGAGGGAGATGCGGCCCTTGATCTGCTCGGCGAAGACCAGCATCTCGGCCTCGCGCGGGGAGACCTCGAGGGTCACCATGCTGTAGGCGGCGCCGGCGCGCGGGTCGGCCAGGAGCTGGGTCTTGGCCGTCTCTTTGCCGGTGGCGAGCACGAGCACGTCCTGCAGCATCGTCAGGGTGACCAGCTCCAGTTCGCCCGGCACGCTCTTGGAGGGGAAGGAGAAGGTGCCGATCACGTCGACGTGGTCGTTGGGCTTGACCATGCCGCTGACCGAGGCCGCGCCGCTGACGTTGATTGAGAGGGCCCGCATGCGCTGCTTGATGTCGCCCGCGAGGCCGCGCGAGCCGGGCTCGCCGCCCTCGATGTCGGACCAGAAGATCACGGCGTTGGCCTGCAGCGGGCGGACGGTCTTGCGGTTGATGAGGGCCAGGTGGTCCTCGATCTTGACGACGTGGCCGCGGTAGGCGTTCTCGAAGACCTTGATGCTGCCGATGTCGTCCTTGGTGAGCACGGTGCCCGAGGGGAGATCTTTTTTCACGCCGACCACCTCGATCTTCGTGTGCTTGCGGTCGAATTCGGCTTTCCAGCGCAGGATCTCGCGGTCTTTGGCGGTCAGATACGAACGGGTGAGGACGGCGGCGAGAAGGCCGATGACGACCGAGATGATCAGGATCAGTTTCTGCTTCATGGGAAGTCTTTCGTTTTAGGATACGGGAGACAGTTTAGGGGGTAGCGCCCTCTCTTTGCAAGAGGCTAATCGCGGTCCGCCCGGTTTGCGGCTGCCGGGCGGCCAGCACGACGCACTGCCGGCGTCCGGAAACGAAGATCCGGAAGGCGGGGGTGGCGGGCGCGGCCGCGCTCCAGCCCGCGCCGGTCAGGGCCTGCGCGGCCTCCTGCGCGGCTTCTTCCGGCGCGGCCGCGGAGTCGGCGGTGACGAAGGCGGCGCCGGTCAGGCGGCTGACGGCGGAAAAGACGGGGGTGGCGTTGAGGGCGGGGAGGCCCTCCGGCCAGGCGGGCGGATCCCGGAGGGTCTGCTCGAAGGCGCGGAGCGGCTGGTCGAACGCGAGCACGACGCAGGCCTCGCCGCCGGAGGGGGCGGGCAGGACGAAGAGGCGCTGCAGGCGGTCTTTCTCCGCGTGGGTGAGCAGCGCGGCGCCGCCGTCCGGCGACGGGGCGGGCAGGCCGAGGCGGCGCGCGAGTCCCGCGCCGACGTGCGCGGCGCCCGAGCCGAAGGCGTAGGCGGTGAGCGTGCCGGGCGCGCCGTTGACCTGCACGTCCGCGGCGTAGACGCGGGCGCCGCCCATCTGCTGCAGCACCGTGTCCGCCCGCTTCGGCAGGCGCCAGAAGACCTCGGCGCGGAGCGGCAGGGCGAAGAGTAGACAGGTGGCGAGCAGAAAAAGGCTGAAGGCTGAAGGCGGTCGGTGTTTTTGCCATTCAAAGCGCATCAGTACAGCCCTCCCATGAGGGGCATCCAGACCGTCTCGCGGAGGGTGACCTCGTCTTTGCCGTAGACGAGCTGGCGGAGAACGGGGTCGACCGGCACGTGCAGGTCCTCCTGGACGTGGATGAAGCCGAGCGTGGCGGCCGCCACGGGCGAGTCGTGGAGCCGGACCATGGAGACGGGCAGGCGGCTCTCCGACACGTAGGTCCAGTCGCCGGGTGCCCGGACCGAACAGCGCGTGAGCGTGCCGATCATGGCGGACAGGACCGCGCCGTTGCGCACGGGCTCGTCGTCGGCCGTGTGGCGCGTGCCGTCGGGGCCCTCCTCCCAGTCGGAGATGTGGGCTGGGGCGACCGCGAGCGCGCCGCTGCCCATGGCGCGCTCGCCGGCGCTGCCGCGCAACACGGCGTGCAGGAAGAGCGAGGTGCGCGCCATGCGGTTCACGTGGATGATGCCGGCAAGGAGCAACAGGAAGAGCAGCAGCCCGGAGATGAACTCGATCGCCGCCTGGCCGTCCTCTGCCCTCCGCCCTCCGTCCTCTGTCTTCCGTCCTCTGCCCTCCGTTTTCATCAGTGTCCCCTCCGGCTGCCGCCGCCGCGGTGCGACCCGGGGGCGGAGATGCGGCAGGTGTCGCAATAGAGCCCGAGCCAGTCGCTGCCTTCCTGGCGGAAGGCGGCATTTTCCCAGACGGCGAGCGCGCTGCAGTAGCGGCACCCGGAAACCCGGGGCCCGGTGTCGAGATAGGGGCGCAGGTGGCTGCGGATGTGGCGCACCCACGCGACGTCGGACGAGCTGTTCTCCGAGCCGGACGCGGCGTCCACGGGGATCAGCCGCACGGCGCGGAAGGCCGGCAGCACGAAGTCCGCGGCGGCGGTGACGCGCTGCTTGTCGGCGCCGTCTTCGAGGTAGCCGAGCGGCTTGGCGGCCGCGGTCCAGACCACTTTGTCGCTGCGGCTCCCGCCTTCGATGCCGGGGGTCATGCGCTCCACGGAAGCGTTGACGCGGACCACCGCGTCGGCGCCGGCCGTGTCGTACTCCGGCCGCACCTGCCCGGTGACGGGAAAGGCGTCCTCGCCGTCGGGCTTGATGCGGGTCCAGTCGCTCCACGTGCCGGATTTGTAGAGGTACCAGGTCTCGAAGGGGCGCAGGACGTTCGTGACGGCGAACAGGGAAGCGGCGACGGTGTCGAACCCCGCCTCGCGGAAGCGCGCCTCGAGGTCGGAGGCGGAAAAAAGGTTCCGCAGGGGCGTGGAGAAGGGCTGCAGGCCGATGCCGAAGATCTCCGCGTCCGTGTAGTCGCTGACGTTCGGGTCGGGCAGCGGCGGCCAGTCGTGGAACGAGGAGTAGGACTCGAGCAGGCCGGGCGCGTGGAGGTAGAACCAGCACCAGTTCTTGCCGTCGACGGCGTCGTAGAAATCCTTGAGCATCAGCGGATGGCCGGCGGAGGGGTCCATGAAGAACTGCGCGTTGTCGGGCCCCGCGGCGATGCCGTCGGCCGCGATCTGGTCGAGCATGTCCGCGTACTGGAGCCATGCGCCGGGCCAGGGCTCGGCGTAGTACTGGGCGCCGTCGAAGAGGGCCGTGTACTGCGACCGCACGGTGTCGGCGTGCTCCTTGATCAAGGCGGTCATGTCGTCGTCGACATACATGTGGTTCTGTTTGGCGGCGATCTGGGCCGCGAAGAGGGCGGTCATGGGGCCGGTGAAGCAGAGGCGGGCCTGCATGTTGGTGATGGCGTCCACGGCAACGGGCTGGCCGGCCGCGAGGGCCAGGACGTGCATCAGGTTGAGCTCGCCGACGAGGTTGAGGGTGGCGCCCTGCCAGCGCGCGGCGGCGAGGGCTGCGGCGTCGCCCGCGTTCTGCGCCTGGTCCTTGCGCTGGATGATGCGGTGGAGGTCGACGTTGTAGAGCAGGACGAAGATCAGGGCGGTGAACGCGAACAGCAGGAACACCACGGCCTGGCCGGAACGGGAAAGGGCGGCCGGCTGCCTCCGTCCTCCGACCTCCGCCCTCTGTCCTCCGTCCTCCGTCTTCCGTCCTCTGGGTGTCACGCTCACCAGTTCATGTCCTCCATGTAGAGGGGGTAGTGGCTTTCGATGTTGTAGAAGCCCTCGAGCGCGATCTCCTCGCCCTCCGGATCGCGCAGCTCGCCCTCGGCCAGCGCCGCGAGCGCGAGGAGGAGCGGGTGGCGCTGGCGCACGGTGACGCGCAGGATGCCGGGCGTGGTGCCGTCGAGGTCGAGCGGCTCCTCGATGTCCACGGAGAGCGCTTCCCAGAGCTCGTAGTCGAGGATGTTGCCGGCCGTGGGGTCGTTGTCGCTGTCCATGTAATCGGGCACGCGGCCGAGCTCCAGCGCGATGCCGGGCGAGCGGCCGGAGGAGCGCAGCGCGAGATCCCAGACGGCGCCCACGCGGTTCTGGCCGAGCGCGGCGGTGATGGCGGGGTCGAGGCCCGCGGAAGGCGGAACCAGGCGCCGGCCCGAGGCGGGGATCGCGGCCACGCGCGCGCTTTTTTCCACCATCCAGCGGTTGAAGCCCACGGCCCGGGCGCGCGCCGCGCGCGTCGCCGCATGGCTCAGCACGGCTTTGGCCGCAAACAGGTTGGCGTACTGGAAGATCGCGAGAAAGCAAAGGCAGACCAGGATGATCACGAAGACCGATTCGATCATCGCCTGGCCGCCGCGGGACGTGCGTCCCGCACACCGCGGGCGGCGCGCGCGCTGCCCGCGCGCACTACCCTGACTGGAGCGAGCTTTCACGCATGTTTCCGGTTTTACGGGGCGGTGCTGCCGTCGGAGCCGAGGTTCTTCACCTTGTTCTCGTCGATCTCTTCGGCGAGCGTGGCGGCTTCCGAGCCGGCGTCGGCGTCGAGCGCCGAGGTGGCGCCGGCGATCTTCCGGCCGGTGGCCTTGCTGAGGCGCGAGAAGAGCACGAGCAGCGTGATGGCGATGAGCACCACGATGATGATGTACTCGACCATGGTCTGGCCGCTCCGGCGGCCTTTGCGAAGTTTCATGATGTTCTCCCGAGGTTCACCACAACGGGACCGGCCGCCTAAGGGTATTCCGAAGCGACCAGGTCCAAGGACCGGTTGGATTGCTGTCTGACCGCGAAGAGGAAGAGCGCGAGGATCGAGACGACCGCCAGCAGGGCCGCGAACACGACGACGTATTCGAGCATCGCCTGGCCGGACCGGCGCGAACCGCCCGCTTCCGCTCTCGAAGACAGAGTTGACATTTGCTTAAAGCATACCAAGAAACGAAGACGGGTGACAACGGCAATCGCCGGCGAAGGAGGAGACTTCGGGCTGGGCAGGGCCGGCGGCGGCGCGGTATACTGCGGGCATGGTGACACTATCCAGAAAAACCGTCGCGCTGCTGGCCGGGCTGGCCGGAGGGGCGCTCCGGGGGGAGGCTGAGGGCATGAGGCGATATACGGTGAGGCGGATCGAGGCGTCGGCGCTGGAGCAGGCGGCGTTCAAACGGGCGGAGGTCGGGCAGGTGGATCAGGTGCGCCCGGAGTCGAGCGACCACCGGCCCGAGGTCACGTTCCGCGCGCTGCACGACGGCGCCGACCTGTACGTGCGGTTCGACGTGAAGGACCGGTACGTGCGCTCCGTGCAGACGGCGTATCAGGCGCCGGTGTGCACCGA
Organism: Kiritimatiellia bacterium; assembly: GCA_035353175.1. GTDB lineage: Bacteria > Verrucomicrobiota > Kiritimatiellia > RFP12 > UBA1067 > DAOPZC01. The sequence goes on from DAOPZC010000001.1 coordinate 22,194, forward strand.
CAGCTGCGTGGAGTTCTTCGTGCAGCCCAAGGCCGGCAAAGGCTATTTCAACTTCGAGGTGAACGCCGGCGGGACGCTGCTGCTGTACTACGTGGAGGACCCGACGCGGACCGGCCAGGGGCTGGCGAAGTTCACGCCGGTGCCGGAGGCGTGGGGCCGGCGGGTCGAGATCCGCCCGTCGCTGCCGCCGGTGGTGGATCCCGAGCGCGCGGAGCCGCTGGCGTGGCACGTGAGCTACAAGGTGCCCTTCGCCCTGTTCGAGGCGTTCGCGGGCGAGGTCGGCAAGGGCGGCGCGGTGTGGCGCGCGAATTTCTACAAGTGCGGCGACAAAACCTCGCACCCGCACTGGCTCTCGTGGTCGCCGGTGACGGCGCTCAACTTCCATCTGCCCGCGTGTTTCGGCGAGCTGGCGCTGGAGGAGTAGGGCGGGGCCGCGTCACGCGCCGCGGTAGTGGAGCAGCTCGATGAGCGGCGGCAGCACCCGGGTCTTGAAATACTCGAGCCGCACGTGCAGCTCGTCGTTGACCGAGGCGTAGACGGCCGTGGTGTGCAGCGTCAGCGCGGAGGTGAAGTCGCCGAAGGAGGCCGAGGTGGTGCAGACGACCCACAGGCCGACGCCGGCGAGGTTGAAGAGATAGATGACCGCGTAGGAGAAGATGCGCCCGTATTCGTTGATGTCGGGCTGCTGGGTCATCAGGCTCTGGACCGTGAAACAGACGTGGAAGCCCCAGGTGAGCCCCACCAGGAAGAGCCACAGGAGCGGAAGCGGCACGGGCTCCATGAACAGGCCGGCGAGCAGGCGCAGCAGGATGACGATGACCGTGTAGAGCGGGAAGAAATACGGGGCGAGGGTGATCAGCATGTTGGTCCTGGAGAGGCGGACGCTGCCGCCCCGCTCTGAGATTTGGAGGTGGCTGACGCGCGCGCCGAACAGCAGCCCCCAAAGCGCGTGTGTGAGCTCGTGCGCGGCGACGTAGACGCGGACCGGCTGGGGCATGAAGAACCACATGCCGAGCCAGAGGAAGTAGCCCGTGAGCAGCCAGGTCGTCTCCGGCGAGAGCAGCAGGCCGGAGTCCGGAATGCTGCGCAAGGTGTCCAGCAAAGCCAAGGTGACCGCCACGCAGAGCGGCAAAAGTGTCACGCCGATAAGAAATCTGAGCAGTCGAAACATAGATTTCGCGCTCCTGTCAGACGAGCTGTATATTTTCGGGCATGGTCTGTCGCGATACCCAGTAAAATCCGTCTTTCCGATTGAACGCCTTTTTTATATCATAAATTCCTAAATAACGACAAGCGCGTAAAAACGGGCGTGTTTCAAAGGGCTTGGACCACTCCGAACGAAAGAGGAAGCGATGAGCAGATCACGGTGGGGCGTCGGTGTGCTGGCGGTGATGGCGGCCGCGTCCGGATGGGCGCAGTCTTCGGACAAGCGCTGCGTCAGCGGCATTTATCCGGCGCTGGCGATGTACAACGGTGAGGGCGAGTGCGGGACCGGCGCGGTCGTGCCGTGGGCGGACCGGCTGTGGGTGGTCACCTATGCGCCGCACATGCCCAAGGGCTCGACCGACAAGTTTTACGAGATCACGCCCGACCTCACGCAGATCGTGCGGCCCGAGAGCATCGGCGGCACGCCCGCGAACCGCATGATCCACCGCGAGTCGCAGCAGCTCTTCATCGGCCCGTACGTGGTCGACAAGGACCGCAACGTGCGCGTGATCCCGTGGCAGAAGATGTTCGGACGCCTCACCGGCAACGCACGTCATCTGACTGACCCGGCTGGCAAGATCTACTACGCCACCATGGAGGAGGGCTTTTACGAGGTGGACGTGAAGACGTTGGCGGTGACCGAGCTGTTCAAGGACGGCAACGCTCAGACGGGCGACATTGGGGGTTCGCTGCTGCCCGGTTACCACGGCAAGGGCTTCTATTCCGGACAGGGGCGGGTGGTTTATGCGAACAACGGCGAGCGCGGCGCCAGGGCGCTGGTCGACCCCTCCATCCCTTCCGGGGTGCTGGCCGAGTGGGAGGGGCCGGGCAAGGAGTGGCGCGTGGTGAGGCGCAACCAGTTCACCGAAGTCACGGGCCCCGGCGGCGTCGCGGGCAATGCGAATTCCGCCGCCGACCCGGTCTGGAGCGTGGGCTGGGATCACCGCTCGCTCATTCTGATGCTGCTCGACAACGGCGTGTGGCACGCTTACCGCCTGCCCAAAGGCAGCCACAGCTACGACGGCGCGCACGGCTGGAACACCGAGTGGCCGCGCATCCGCGAGATCGGCGAGAGCGACCTGCTCATGACCATGCACGGCACCTTCTGGCACTTCCCGCGGACGTTCTCGGCCTCGCGCTCGGCGGGCATCGCGCCGCGCTCGAACTACCTCAAGGTCGTCGGCGATTTCTGCCGCTGGGGCGACCGGGTGGTGCTGGGCTGCGACGACAGCGCGCAGTCGGAGTTCCTCAACAAGCGGCGCGCCAAGGGCACGATCAAGGGGCCCGGGCAGTCGCACTCGAACCTCTGGTTCGTCGATCCCTCGCGCCTGGACCGGCTCGGGCCGGCGATCGGCCGCGGCGCGGTGTGGTCGGACGACGCGGTGCAGGCCGGCGCGGCCAGCGATCCCTACCTCTTCGCGGGCTATGCCGCGCGCAGCCTCGCGCTGGCGCACGGCGCGTCCGGCACGGTGCGCTTCACGCTGGAGGTCGACCGCGCGGGCGACGGCACGTGGACCGCGCTGCGCGACGTCGAGGTGCCCGCGGGCCGTCTGGCGACGGTGGCCTTCGCCCCGGAGGAGCGCGGCGCATGGGTGCGGCTCGTGCCGCGCGCCCGCGCCGAGCACGTCTACGCCTGCTTCCAGTACGCGAACCCCGACGCGCGGCCGCCGGCCGCGGACGCGATTTTCGCCGGCCTCGCCACCCCGCAGACCGCCGAAGCGCTGGGCGGCATCGTCTATGCGCGCGGCGGCAACAAGCGCACCTTGGCTCTGGCGGCGGTGCAGGCCGGCAAGGACGGCGTGAAGGACGTCGGCTTTTACGAGCTGGACGCGGCCCTCAGCCTGAAGCCCGTGGCCGATCCCGACGGCATGGCCTATGCCCGCAAAGAGTACGGCTTCAATGGTTCGGGCCTCGAGATCGACGCGGCCTCGGCGGTGGTGACCGACGACAGCGGGCGGCGCTGGCGCTTCCCCAAGTCGGACGCGGCGTATGACCGGCCGGGCCTGTGGGGCCGGGAGCGGCTCTGCCGCGAAGTCTGCACCGAGCGCGACCTGCTGAACGTCTGCGGCACCTTCTACGAACTGCCGGCCGAGAACGCCGACGGCTTCGGCAAGGTGCGCGCCGTGGCCACGCACGGCGGCCGGATCCACGACTATTGCTCGTACCGCGGGCTGCTCGTGCTGTCGGGCGTCGACGCCGCGGCGGGCGCGTCGGAGCACATTGTCCGCTCCGAGGACGGGAGGGCGGCGGTGTGGGTCGGCGTCGTGGACGACCTCTGGGCGTTCGGCAAGCCCCGCGGCCAGGGCGGCCCGTGGAAAGACACCGCGGTCAAGGCGGGCGAGCCCTCGGACGCTTACCTCATGACCGGGTTCGACAAGAAGCGTCTGACCCTCTCGCAGACGGGCGCGGCGGCGGCGGACGTGACGGTGGAGATGGACATCACGGGTAAGGGCGTGTGGCGCGCGTACGCGACCTGCCGCGTCGAGTCCGGCAAGCCGCTGCAGGTGCCGCTGGACGACGTGCGCGCCTATTGGCTGCGCGTGACGTCTCACACGGCCTGCACGGCCACGGCGTGGCTGGTGTACGAGTAAGGGCGAATCATGATTCGCCCGCAAGGGAGGTGCGCATGAACACGATTTCGAGACGCGGTTTCCTGGCCGGGCTCGGTGCCGGCGCGGCCTGTTGCGGCTGGTCGGCCGAGAAGGCGGCGGAGCGGCCCAACATCCTCTTCATCATGTCCGACGACCATGCGGCGCACGCGATCAGCGCATACGACGGCCGCCTGATCCAGACGCCGCACCTCGACCGCCTGGCCAAGGAGGGGTGCCTGTTCACGCGGGTCTTCGCGACCAACTCGATCTGTACGCCCAGCCGGGCGTCGATCCTGACGGGGCAATACAGCCACGTCAACGGCGTGCCCGCTTTCAACCAGATCGATCCCGCCAAGACCACGGTGGCGCACCGGCTGCAGCGGGCCGGCTATTACACGGCGATGATCGGCAAGTGGCACCTGGGCAGCGACCCGCAGGGCTTCGATCACTGGGAGGTTTTCCCGGGGCAGGGCGTCTATTTCGATCCGGTGCTCTACACGCGCGAAGGTTCGAAAACGTATGCCGGCGGGTACGCCACGGACGTGGTGACCGACCTGGCGCTCGAACAGTTGCGGACGCGGCCCAAGGACAAGCCGTTTTTCATGATGGTGCACCACAAGGCGCCGCACCGGCCGTGGCAGCCCGCGCCGCGCCACGCGGCGGTCTGGCGCCAGAAGACGATTCCCGAGCCCGACACGCTGTTCGACGACTACGCCGGGCGCGCCGACCCGATCCGCGAGCAGAAGCAGAGCGTCGCGCGCGACCTGAACAAGACCGACGTGAAGGCGGACGTGCCCGAAGGATTGTCCGGCAAGGCGCGCACGCGCTGGCTCTATCAGCGCTACATGCAGGACTACCTCGGCTGCATCCAGGGCATCGACGAGAGCGTCGGCAGAATCCTCGACGAGCTCGACGCGCAGGGGCTGGCCGAGAACACCGTCGTGATCTACACCAGCGACCAGGGCTTCTTCCTGGGCGACCACGGGCTGTACGACAAGCGCTTCATGTACGAGGAGAGCCTGAAAATGCCCTTCCTGCTGCGTTGGCCCAAGGGCGTGCGTGCCGGGACGCGCCAGGCGGCGCTGGCCATCAACTGCGACTTCGCGCCCACGTTCCTCGCCTTGGCGGGCGCGGCGGTGCCTGAAGAGATGCAGGGCCAAAGCCTGCTTCCGCTGTTCGGCGGCGCGATCCCGGACGGCTGGCGCAAGAGTTTTTACTACCGCTACTATCACGACCCCGGCGACCACAACACCGCGCGCCATTACGGGGTGCGGACCGAAACCCACAAGCTGATCTGTTTCGACAAGAAGGACCAGTGGGAGTGCTACGACCTGGTCAAGGATCCGGAAGAGCTGAAGAATATCTACGGCGAGCCGGAGGCCCAGCCGACGGTAGCGGCGCTGAAGGCGGAATTGATGCGGCTGAAGAAAGCGCTGGGCGACAACGATCTCTATGCCGATCCCAAGGATTGGCCCAAGGCCTCATCGTACGTGAAGCCGCCGCCGCACCGCAAGCCGAAGCCTTGAGCTCCCCGTCTGTTTTCCCGCTGTACGGGGCCGCTTTTTCAAAACAGAGCGGGCTAGTCTGCCGCGCCTACTTGGCGTCTTCCGAATCGAACACAAAGACGAGTTCGCCGGGGCACACCCGCTTGTTCTGGCGGGCGATGTGCTCGACGAATTCCGGGTCGGTCTTGAAGCGCTGTTGCTTTTCTTTGAGAACCTTGATTTCGTTCTTCTTGTGATCGATCCGGCGCAGAAGGTCGTTGCGTTCCCGCTCCAGGCCGCGCATTTGCGACAGCTTGGGGGGGATCGTCACGACTCCCGCCGTCAAAACCAGCAGGAACGCGATGATCAGCGTCGTTCGGGTGATGATGGTAAGCAGTACGTTCACGCGTGAAAGTCCGTAAGAAAACCGATGGGTCAAACAATTCAGTGATACTGAACACCTATTCGGATAAAAAGTCAACCGGTTTTTGGATGAAACCGGCCAAAATCATTTTTTAGGGGTGAGAATCGGACGTTCCCTGATCTTTCCTGATCGGATCAGGCCCATGCCCCCCTCCGGGGCATGGGCCGATTGCCATTGAACTGCGATGCGCTATTCTGTTAATTTCTTTAATGCTCGGTCAACGCCACGACTCTACGAAAGGAAGCGCTCATGGGTCAAAACACCGACCGCCGGGAGAACCGCTCCGCAGGGGACTCAGCCGGCCCTGCTGGAATGCCGAACATCAGACGGCTGATCGTCATCGCGAGCCTGCTGTCTCTGGTGATCGCCGCGGTGCTCGCTCTGTTCATTGCCCGACCCGTGGCGCGGACGCCGCCAACCGCGACGTCCGCCGTTCCGGCCGACTCCGGACAGATGCGCGTCGAGTTCGAGAGGCTCAAAGGCAAGTGGCTGCGGCCGGACGGCGGCTACGTGCTCGAAATCCGGCGGCTGCTGGATCAGAACGCGCTGGAGGTCGGCTATTTCAACCCCGACCCGATCCATGTGGGCAAAGCCAAGCTGTACAAAGAGCGTGGCTTTGTGAAGGTGTTCGTCGAGCTGCAGGACGTGAACTATCCGGGATCGACCTACACCTTGATCTACGACAAAGAGAGCGACCTTTTGCGTGGCACCTACTACCAGGCGACCCAGCAGCAGGAGTATCAGATCGCCTTCGAGCGGATGCCGCCGGGAAGCTGATTCCAGGAAAAGTGGAGTGCGTATGGTCATTATGGCCAATGTGATGATACCGAGCGTGGCGGAGCATGTGGTCATTATGGTGTTTTTGCTGCTGCCGGTCGTTTTAGTCGAAGCCGTGGTGCTGGAGCAGCGACACCTCCTGAAGGTTGTGGAGGCGCTCAAGTTGTCGCTCCTCGCCAACTTGCGGTCCACGTTCGTCGGCCTTCCCCTCGGATATCTGTTCGCCTGGCTGGGTCTTATACCTGTGGGCCTTTTTGCCGCGCTGCTGCCAGAGAACGTCTCGTCCCCGATCAGCCGGATTCTCGAGAATATGGTCGCACACGGCGGCACGGTACCCAACAAATATGACGAGGTCGCTTTTTATCTCGGGACGCTCTTGGTGATGATACCGTATTACTTCGTCACCCTCCGCGTAGAGCGCAAAGTAATCGTCAAGCGGAACCCCAGCCTGGATACGCCAAGGCTGTGGGGGACTGTCTACCTGATGAACGTCAGCACCTATTCGCTGCTGGCGCTGCCGGTGATTGCGGGCGCGATTCGGGCAGGCCGGCGGCTGGCGGCTAGCGGCGTGATGGAGTCTTAAGAGGCATAGGGGCCAAAGTCTTCTGGAGGAGAGAGTATGGGCGGTTTCGTTCAAAAAAGTCTGTTGGCCGTTTGCCTTGCCTCTGTCTGCGGCGCCGCATGCGAAGCGGCGGAGCCGGTGCCGAAGAAGCCCAATGTGCTCTTCATCGCGATCGACGACCAGAACGACTGGATCGGCGCGTTCGGAGGCCACCCGCTGGCCAAAACGCCACACCTCGACACGCTGGCCGAGCGCGGCACCGCTTTCCTCAACGCGCACTGCCAGTCGCCCCTCTGCAACCCCTCGCGCACGAGCTTGCTGACGGGGCTCCGCCCGACCACCACCGGCGTCTACGGCCTCGCGCCGTGGTTCCGCAACGTGCCGGAACTCAAGGACCGCGTGACGCTGCCCCAGCACTTCAAGGCGGCCGGCTACAAGACCTACACCACCGGTAAAATTTTTCACGGCAACCCCGGAGGCCCCGCCAAGCGCGCCGCCGAGTTCGACGTCTGGGGGCCCCACGGCGGCATCGGCGCGAAGCCGCCGCAGAAGCTGATCCCCCCCACGCCGATGGGCAACCACCCGGCCATGGACTGGGGCGTGTTCCCGCACCGCGACGAGGACAAGGGCGATTATCAGATCACGAGCTGGGCCATCGACCAGCTGAAGACGGCCCCCCAAGACCAGCCGATGTTTCTCGCGGTCGGCTACTACCTGCCGCACGTGCCGTGCTACGTGACGCAGAAGTGGTACGACCTCTATCCCGACGACGACACCGTATTGCCGGCCATACTCCGCAGCGACCGCGACGACACCCCGCGCTTCTCGTGGTACCTGCATTGGGAGCTGCCCGAGCCGCGCCTGAAGTGGGTGGAGGAGAACCGCCAGTGGCGCAACCTCTGCCGCTCCTACCTCGCGAGCACGAGCTTTGTGGACGCGCAGATCGGCCGGCTGGTCGAAGCGCTCAAAGCTTCGGGCCGCTGGGAGAACACGGTGATCGTCGTGTGGGGCGACAACGGCTGGCACCTCGGCGAAAAAGGAATCACCGGCAAAAACACGCTGTGGAACGGCGGCACGCACGTGCCGCTGCTCTTCGCCGGCCCCGGGGTGACGGCCCGCCAGCGCTGCACCCTGCCGGCGGATCTGCTGGACATCTATCCGACGCTGATCGACCTGTGCGGCCTTCCCAGGCGGAGCGACCTCGAGGGGCTCAGCCTCGCCCCCCAGCTCAAGGACGCGAAGGCCGTCCGCGAGCGGCCCGCGCTCACCTCCCACAACCCCGGCAACCACAGCGTGCGCTCCGAACGCTACCGCTTCATCCGCTATGCGGACGGCTCGGAGGAGTTCTACGATCTGCAGCAGGACCCGCGCGAGTGGACCAACATCGTGGGCGAGGCGCGCTGCGCGGCCCTGGTTGCCGAGCACCGCACCTGGCTGCCGAAGCGCGACGCTCCGCTCGCCGCGGGCAGCGCGGAGCGCATCCTCACCTACGACGCGGAGCGCGATGAGGCCCTCTGGGAAGAGCGCGTCACCATCCGCCGCACCGACCCGATCCCTTAAGAAGGACGTTGACATGCTCGCCCTGCCGCACCGCCTGATCCCCTTCCTGCTTCTGCCGCTCGCGCTGCTCTGCCGCGCCGCCGAACCGGCAACGGTCTCCAAGACGCCGCTGGTGCTCAGAGCGGGAGGCACCCCCGAACACCCGGCCCTCTACGACGGCCAGGGCGTGGTCATCGACCTCGGCACAGACGTCACCGGCCACGCGTGGCACAAAGCCGGTGACCTCTGGACCTCGGACGGCCGCCTGCTCGGCCGCGAGCCGATCCCGGCCGGACAGTTTGCGGGCCTCTTCATCGACGAGCAACCGCTGAAGGTGCCGCGCGACCTGGCGGCCGAAAAGCTCCACCCCGACCGCAAGACCTTCTGCTATATCGCGCCCGACGCGCTCAAGCCCGGCGAGATGGGCTATGCCGGTGACGGCGCGCTCTATTTCCGCTGGCCGACCAACAGGGCCCCCGAAAGCGCCCGCCTGATTCTGCCGCCCAAACCCGGCATCAGCGCCGTCACCATCGCCTGTTCCAACATCATCGTGCGCAACGTCACCGCCCAGTATGCCTCCAATGACGGCTTCAACATCCACAACGCCTGGACCGGCATCCGGCTGGAGAACGTGCGGGCGCTGAGCAATGGCGACGAGGGGATCAGCGCGCACGACGACGTCGAAATGGAAGTGGTGAACGCCGAGGTCGCCTGGAACGGCTCCGCCTCCGGCGGCGTGGCGGACGTCGACCGCTGCGTCACCACGTATCGACGCTGCACCGTGCACGACAACCTCGAGGCCGGCTTCTTCCTGGCGGGCAAGGCGCACGCGGTGGGGGACAGCCTCATCTATAACCAAGCTCGCGACATCAGCATCGCCAAGGGCACCCAGGTGCGACGCGAGCGCGTGGAGTGGCGCGGCCGCCCATAGCCAGTGTGTGGCGCGTGCGTCGAGCGGCCCCGCGGCGCGACCGGTTCAGATTCTTTGCTTTCCGCGGCAAGAAAACGGCGGCTCCGCCGTTTATACGCCTCATGCGTCGCCAAACGGCGCGCGAGGCCGATGAGGCGCGGTCCCCGCCTTCACCAGGAGCACACACCATGAGCCGTCCATTCCGACACCTGCTGGCGCTGGCCCTCGGCACGGCCGCCGCGCCGTTCGCGGCACACGGCGCAGAACCGCAGAACGCACGCAAGCCCAACATCGTGTTCATCCTCGCCGACGACCTCGGCTGGACCGACACGGGCGTCTACGGCAGCCCCTACTACGAGACGCCCAACATCGACCGGCTGGCGGCGCAGGGCCTGCGCTTCACGAACTACCACAACTGCCAAAACTGCGCGCCGACGCGCGCGGCGCTCATGACGGGACAGTACGCGGCGCGGACGGGGACCTATACGGTCGGCGGCGTCGACCGCTTCGACTGGCGGTCGCGCCCGCTGCGGCCCGTTGACAATCAGACCAAGCTGCCGCTCGACAAGATCACGATCGCGCAAGCCCTCAAGTCCGCCGGCTACGCGACCGGAATGTTCGGCAAGTGGCACCTCGGCGATGACGCCGAGCGCCATCCGCGCGCGCGCGGTTTCGATGAGGCGATCGTCTCGATGGGGCGCCACTTCGCTTTCGAGACGAATCCGGAGACCCTTCATGCCAAGGACGTCTATCTCGCGGACTTCCTCACCGACCAGGCCACGGACTTCATCCGCCGACACAAAGAGGAGCCCTTCTTCCTGTATCTCCCGCACTTCGGCGTTCACGCGCCGCATCAGGCCAAAGCGGAATGGATCGAGCACTTCAAGCCCAAGGCGGCGGCCGGCGGTCACCATGACCCGACCTACGCGGCGATGATCGCGAGCGTGGATGAAAGCGTCGGCCGCGTGATGGCGCTGCTCGACGAGCTGAAGCTCGCGGACAACACCGTGCTGATCTTCTCGAGCGACAACGGCGGCGTCGGCGGCTATGACCGCGAGGGAGGGCTGATCGTCGAGAATGCGGCCAAGCGGGGCAAAAAACTCCAGAAAAAAGACTCCGAGACGACCTGCATCACGGACAACGCGCCGCTCCGCTCCGGCAAAGGCTCGCTCTATGAGGGCGGCACGCGCGATCCGTTCATCGTGCGCTGGCCCGGCGTGACGCGTCCGGGAGAGACCCAAGGGACGCCCGCGATCCATGTGGACCTGTATCCGACGCTGCTCGAAATCGCCGGCGCGCCTGCCCCCGCGAACTATCCGCTCGACGGCGAAAGCCTGGTGCCGCTGCTGCGCGAGCCCGCCGCCGCGCTGAAGCGCGAGGCGATTTACCAGCACTTCCCCGGCTACCTCGGAGCCGGCACCGGCCAGTGGCGCACGACGCCCGTCGGCACCATCCAGTGTGGCGACTGGAAGCTCCTGGAGTTCTTCGAAGACCACAGCCTGGAGCTTTATAACCTGCGCGACGATATCGGCGAAACACATAACCTCGCGAAGCAACTGCCCGAGAAAGCCAAAGAGCTGCACGACAAGATGCTCGCCTGGCGCCAAGCGATCCAGGCGCCCATGCCTTCGCCGAACACCAACGACACCTCCACCGTCAAGATCCGCGCCGCGAAAAAGAAAAGAAAGGCCGCCGAATGAACCGCTCGACCGTCGCCATCTGCGCCACGCTCCCCCTGTTCCTACCGACGCTCAACCTCGTGGCCGCCGGCGCCGCCGCGGCCAAGCCCAACGTCGTGATCATCCTGGCCGACGACCTCGGTTACGGCGACGTTGGCTGCTACGGCGCCACGAAAATCAAGACGCCGAACATCGACCGGCTGGCCGCCGAAGGCGTGCGCTTCACGCAGGCCTACACGCCCGGCTCGGTCTGCTCGCCCACGCGCTACGGCCTGCTCGCCGGCCGCTACTTCTGGCGCAACCCGCGCCACCACCCGACCGGCGTTCACGCTCCCGGAGCGCCCCTGCTGTTCGAACCGGACCGCCTGACGCTGGGCAAGCTCTTTCAGCAGAACGGCTACACGACCGCCTGCATCGGCAAGTGGCATCAGGGGGTCGGCGAAGGCGACAAGCCGTCGCTGCGGTATGACTTCAGCCAGGACGAGATCAAGCCCGGGCCCAACGACGCGGGCTTCGACTTCTTTTTCGGCATGGCCGCGAACGTCGGCAACGCGCCGCGCATCTATATCGAGAACCACCGGTTCGTAGGGCGCAAACCCGGCGACAAAGTCGAGATGATCGGCCGCGGCGACGTCAAGCCCTGGAGCCCCGACGCCGAATACAAGGAGGACGCGGTCGCGGGCGACATCGCCAAGCAGGCCGTCGACTACATTGCCAAAGCCCCTCCGGACAAGCCCTTCTTCCTCTACTTCGCCGCCAACATCGCGCACAACGCCATCACGCCCGGCGCGGCCTACAAGGGCACGAGCGCCTGCGGTCCCTACGGCGATTTCGTGCAGGAGCTCGACACGCACGTCGGCTGGCTCATGGAGGCGCTGCGCAAAAAAGGCGCGCTTGAAAACACGCTCGTGCTCTTCACGAGCGACAACGGCGGCGTGGTTGCGGACAATGACCGCCTCTTGCCGCAGTGGCAGGCGAAGCAGGCGGGCCACGCGATCTGCGGTCCCCTGCGCGGCCGCAAGCACAGCGTCTACGAGGGCGGCTTCCGCGTGCCCTTCATCGTGCACTGGCCGGACCAGAAGGCGAAAGGCACCACGTGCGAATCCCTGTTCTGTCTCACCGACGTGATGGCCACCTGCGCGGCGCTCTTGGGGGCCCCGCTGCCGGAGGGCAGCGCCGAAGACAGCTTCAACGCGCTGCCGTCCTGGCAGGGCGACACCCAGGCCCGCGTGCGCGACCGCGTCGTGCTGGATTCGGCCAACGGCGTCTTCGCGCTCCGCGAGGGCCGCTGGAAGCTGATCGTGCGCGACGCATCCCTCGCCTCTGAAAAGGGAAACAAGAAGCTGCTCGAGACCGAGAACCAGAACCAGCTCTACGACCTCGCCGCCGATCCGGCCGAAACCCATAATCTCTGGGCCGAACAGCCCGACGTCGTGAAGCGACTCGGCGCCGAGTTGGAGAAGGCCCGCGCCGCACCCCGCTCGCGCCTGTGATCGCCGCCATGAAACACTCGCTTCTCCTGCTGAGCCTCGCGCTCGCCGTCCCGGCGGCAGCGCCGGCCGAGGTTCCGCCAAAGCCCAACGTGCTGCTCATCGTCAGCGACGACCAGGGTTACGGCGACTTCGGCTTCACCGGCAACCGGCTGGTGCGCACGCCGGCGATAGACCGTCTCGCCTCGCGCGCCGCCGTGTTCAAGAATTTTGTGGCCGCGCCGGCCTGCTCGCCCACGCGCGCCGCGCTCTGGACCGGCCGCGACCACCTGCTCACCGGCGTGTGGGGCGTCGGCGCGCGCGCGGGCCTCCGCCGCGACGAGGCGCGCATGCCGGCCTTCTTCAAGGCCGCTGGCTACCGCACCTTCCACGCCGGCAAGCTGGACAGCGTTAAGGTCGGCAAGGAGGGCCCGCCCGCGTTCGGCTGGGACGAGTGGATGGGCGGCGGAGGCTACGAGCACCGCGACCCCATGATCTTCAGCTCGGCCGGCAGCGGCCGCGCGACGGGCTGGTTCGCCGAGATCATGACCGACCGCACGCTCGCCTTCCTGCGAAACAACCGCGAGCAGCCGTGGTTCGCCAGCGTGGCCTTCATCATTCCGCACATGCCGTGGGTCTGCGACGAGCGCTACGCGGCACCGTTCCGCGAGTAGGGCTGTTCCCAAGCGCTCGCCGACTGCTACGGTTCGATCGCCCAGATGGACGCCTGCATCGCGCGGCTGCTCGACGGGCTGCGCGAATCCGGACAGGACGAACGCACCGTCGTCGTGTTCCTCAGCGACAACGGCCAGACCGGGCCCGAGGCCAAGAACGCCGCAGAAGACGGCACCGTGCGCGGCGAAGATTGGGCCGCACGCAATGTGGCCCGCCTGCGCGGCCACAAGGCGACCGTCTGGGAGAACGGCATCCGCGTGCCCTGCCTCATCCGCTGGCCCGGCCGGATCGCGCCCGGCGAACGCCCGCAGTTCGCCTGCGTCGAGGACCTGCTGCCGACGCTGCTCGACCTGACCGGCGTGGCGGCCGACGCGGTGCCGCACTTGCCCTTCAGCGGGGTCAGCCTCGCGCCCGCGCTCAAAGACGCGGCGGCCGCCGTCGAGCATCCCGCGGCGCTGCGCATGGCCATCGCCGGCGCGGGCTCACCGCGGGGCAGTCAGAGCGGCCCGAAGGACGCGCGCTACGAAGCGCTGCACCTCGCCCTGCGCGGCGCGCGCTTCAAGTTTCACGCGCTGCCGCAAGGGGCGTCCGCGCTCTATGACCTCGCGGCCGACCCCGGCGAGACCCGCGACGTGCGCGAGGCGCATCCCGACGTGGCGGCGCGCATGGCCGACGAATGCCGCGCTCGCTGGGCCACCGTGCTCGCCAGCGGCCGCGCCTTCGCAAGTCCTCCGCGCGACGCGGCGCAAACCCCGAAGCCGACAGACCGAACGCCTTAAGACAGGAGCGTCCCTATGTATAATCCCTTCTCGCTGCCGCTTGCGGCACGCAAACGCGATGTCCTCGGTCGCTGCGCGGGCGCGGCCCTGCTGCTCACGTTCCTGACGGCCCAGTCGGCTTCAGCCGCGGACAGCAAACCCAACATCCTGTTCATCATGGTGGACGAGATGAAGTGGAACGTGATGAGCTGCGAGGGCCACCCGTACGTCAAGACCCCAAACCTCGACCGCCTCGCCCAGGAGGGTACCCGCTTCGCGACCGCCTACACCGTCGCGCCGATCTGCACGCCGTCGCGCTACAGCTTTTTCACCGGACGCTACGCGCACGTCCACGGCGCGACGGACAACAGCACGCCGCTGCGCGAGCCGCAGCTCCTGCTGCCGCCGCTGCTCAAACATAACGGCTACCAGACGGCCATCAGCGGCAAGCTGCATTTCATCAGCCCCAGCGACAGCGACTACGGCTTCGACTTCTTCTGGTCTTTCGCCCACGAGGGACCCGGCAAGCTCCCGGCCTGGCCCGACGACATCACCAAGAAACACGGGCACGCCGGCGTGGCGCGCCGGCTCGACGCGCAGCCTTTCCCAGATGACCCGCTGGGCCGCGACTTGGGCAGGCTCACCTATCCGAGCGCCGACTCCCAGACCTCTTGGATCACGGCGCGGGCGCTCGATTTCCTCGATCAGCGCGACCCGTCCAAGCCGTTCTTCCTCTTCGTCAGCTACCTCGATCCGCACAGCCCCTCGCACCTCTGCGAGCCCTACTGGAGCCTGGCGACCAACACGTTCAATCCCGCGACCCTGCCGCTGCCGCCGACCTTCAAGGCCGACCCTTCCAAGCAGACGGCGACCGCGTCCAACCGCCACGAGGTCAACGACCCCGCGATCGTCAAAGCCCTGACTTCGGCCTACTACGCCAAGGTGACGATGATCGACGACAACGTCGGCCGGCTGCTGGACGACCTGCGCCGACGCGGGCTGGCGGACGACACGCTGGTCGTGTTCACCGCCGACCACGGCAATATGCTGGGGGATCTCAACCGCTGGTTCAAAGGCGCGATGTACGAGGGCTCCACGCGCATCCCGCTGCTGATAAAGGCGCCGAAAGGGCCTTTCGCCGCCGCGTTCAACCGCGGCGCGGTCGTCAGCAACATCGTGGAGAACATCGACGTGATGCCCTCGCTCTGCGAGATGGCCGGCATCGCGCTGCCGCAGCAGGGCATCCAGGGTCAAAGCCTGACCGGCCTTGTGGCCGGCCGCGACGCCGGATGGAAGAACTGCGCGTTCGCCGAGCGCACCAGCAGCATGCTCCGCACGCCGCAGTTCAAGCTCGTCCGCAACACCGGGAAGGGCGTCCGCAACGCCGAGCCCGTCTACGAGCTCTACGACCTGCTCAACGATCCGCAGGAGACCCGCGACCTGGCTAGCGACCCGGCCCATGCGGCGACCGTCAAAGAGCTCGCCGCCCGGCTCGAAGCGTGGCAGAAAGCAGCGCCGGCCGTGCCGACGCTCCCAGGCGTGGAACGGCTGCCCAAAGCCGCCACGCCGGAACCGGCTGCGCCGCACAAGACGAAGCGCAAGCGCCGTCACGCGACATGAGCCCCCGGCGTGGGCGGTTGGTTAATCGGCGAGTATCCGATCCCGCCGTCTGACCTGAGTCAGCCGAAGGTGCGGACCGCCTCAGGAGGTGTCCCTGAAGCGGCCATACCGGAAACAAGACTGCCTTAATTGAACATCAGTACCAGACCTTTTTGCGAGGTCAGGATCAGGTCGTTGCCGAAGCGGATCAGCTTCCACTTGCTGTCGAAACCGGAGAGCGCCGGTTTGGCGCCGGTGAATCCGCCGCTCGCGCGCAGAATCACATAGGACGTGCCGGCCGGTGCAGCCGAGAGGCCATCCGCAGGCACGACGGTCAGCTGGGTGAGATCGACCGGTCCCGCGACATCCACGAGGTCGTTGTCTGCGGCGATGTTGACGCGGTACGTCGTGGCGCCCGCGAAGACGGGATGGTCGAGCGCGAGCGTGCCGACGGCGGCGTCGCCTGCAGGCGATAGAACTGCGCCTGCGGCGAAGACGGCGTTGCTGACCAGGCCTTCGCCGGTGACGGTCAGCCCTGCGCGCGGCACGCCGCCCAGATTCAGAGTCGCGCTGGCCGCGAGATTGACAGTGACGCCGTTCAGCAGATTCGTGTCGCCGCTGTCCGGGGTGAGCGTGAAGAGCGAACCGTCTCCGGGGTCGACCAGCGGCTCATAGTTGTTCGCCACGTTGGCGTTGCGGCCCTGACGGTCTACGCCGAAGCCGATGCGCACGCTGTCGCTGCGGACCCAGTTGCCGCCGACGCTGCCGCTGCCCTGCGCCAGGCGCAGTTCGAAGGCGTGCGGCCCGGGCGTCAGGGTGACGTTCTTGTAAGTGGGCGTGGCTGACGCAGTGTCGTAGAGGACGCGGACGCCGTCGATATAGAGCAACGCCGTGTCGTCGAAGTTCTCGCCGAAAGTCCAGACCACGTTGGTCGGCTCGCGGTTCCAGAGGTACCCGGAATGGATGTAGGTCGTATTGTCGGGCCACACCGCGCCGTTGAGTGTCCCGCCGGAAGACACGTAGCCGGTGGCGGATCGGATGTTAGGTGTGACCAGGTCTTTCGGGTTGGCGGCGATCCAGTTCTGGTTGCCGCTGACGCGTCCCTCGTAGAGGCCCGGCTGCGTCCTCGCCGCGGGCGGGATGAGCAGCGTGCCGGCGTCGACTTGGATGATCGGATCGACCGGTAGTCCGCTGGCGCCGCCGTCGTCCACGGTCAGCAGCGAGCCGTCGCCGGGGTCGGTCAGCAGGAGGTAGTCGGCCGCGTTGCCCGAGTTACGGCCGAGCGGATCGTAGGTGAGACCTCCGAGTCCGCTGGATGGGCCGACGTTGCCGGTGCCGTCGCCGAAGCGGATTTCGATAGCGTGGGGGCCGGGCTTGAGCGTGACGTTCTTCCGCACTTCGGTTTGTCCGGCGTTGATCTGCTGGTCGCCGTCGATCACGAGCCGGACGTTGTCGTCGAAGGTGCCGCGGAAAGTCCAGGCCACGTTGGTCGTCCCGCGGTTCCAGAGGTAGCCCGAGTAGATCCACGTGTGGTTGTTGCCTGCCCAAAGGCCGCCCGCGTAATACGTGTTGTTCGTCTTGATGCCGTTGCCGGCGCGGGTGGTGAGCTGCGTCGAGATCACGGGGTTCGGCTGGTTGGTGTTCCAGGCCGAGGCGATCATGCCTTCGAGCAGGCCCGGGGTGCGGCCATAGGTGGCGCTGGTCGGCGGAACAAGGGTGACGCCTGTGTCGAGCGTGGCGGCGCCCGAGCCGGTCTTGACGACGCGGGAGCTCAGGAGCTCGCCGTTGACGATACGTCCGGAACCGGAGAGCGTGACGCTGGCATTGGTGACTGTGCGTCCGCCGAGGTCGAGCGTGCCGTCGCCGATCTGGATGGCGGAAGACAGGGGCGAGAGCGCGTCTTGCGCGCCGACCAGCAGCGTGCCGCCGTTCACGACAGTGGGGCCGCCGTAGGTGCTGCCTGAACCGAGGAGGGCCAGCGTGCCGTCGCCCGTCTTGACCAGTCCGCCGGTGGTCGGATTGAGGCCGCGGACGATCGTGCCGACCGTCGCGCCGGAGCCGCCGCCGCCCGTGAGGGTGACGACGGGATTGGTGGTATACCCCGTACCGGGCGACGTGACGACGATGTTGGTGACCTGCCCCAGCGCACGGTTGATCAACGAAATGGCGGTGGCGCCGGAACCGCCACCGCCGAAGATGTTCACGTGTGGCGGCGCATTGTAGCCGGAACCGTTGGCGCTGAGCGTGATGGACTGGATACCGTTGCCTTCGGGGGCGCGAAGCGGCGTGATCAGCCGAGTCAAAATGCCGACATTCGTGACGTTGAAACACGCGCTGCCCGGCCACACGCGGGTGTCGGGCGGATTAACCCCGGTGTCGTTGTGAAAGAACGGGGCGCTGACCTCGACTTGGGGGTTGATGACGGTGCCGTTGAGGTTCACCCGCGACTCGTTCCCCGTGCGGTTCGAGCGCAAGATGTAGCGCGCGGAGAGGTCGCCGCCGTTGAGGTTGATCACGGAGAGGTGGTTGGTGCGGTTGGCGGTATTAATGTACGGGACATTCACATTGCCCGTCCCTTCGACGGTCATGACCGAGAGTCCGTTCACGCCGCCGTTGTCAGAGAGTTCGCCGATCGTGAGGGCCGAGTAGCTGTTGAAGGCGCCGCCTGCGACGTGGAGCACGCCGGTGCCGCCGCGCGAGACCGCGAAACTCCCGCCGTAATACCCGGTCTCCGTGGAGGCGGTTCCGCCCGCGAAGGAGAACGTTCCGCCGTTCTGGCGCAAGATGCCTACGCCGGGGAAGTGTGAGCCGAGCTGGGTATAGCCGTTGTTGGTGACCGTGCCGGCGTCGAGCTGAATGTAGCCATAGCCCTGGTGGCCGATCCTGCTGTCATTGCCGGCTCCGCCGGTATTGTGAAGGGTTCCCCCGTCGACGTAGATGGCCGTGCTGGCATAGGTGCTGTTGGAGTTGATGCCGATGTAGAGCTTGCCTTGAAGGGTCGCGCCGTTTGTGATGTTGATGACGCCTTTTCCGTTCGGGCCGTAGATGGACTTGCCGCCCCCGCTGTTGTAGGTTTTCACATGCCCGACGAGGGTGTTGCCACCTGACAGGTTCAGCACGCCGTTGTTTTGGACCGTGATGTCGCTGCCGGTGGCGGAGCGGATGATGGAGCCGAACGCATTGGTGAAGTTGAGCGTGCCGCCGTCGGCAAGCACATAGCCCACGTAGTAGTCGCTCTGGTCCGAATGGACGCCGACGATCGCGCTGCTCTGTGCGCCGATGCCGCCGTTGGTCGCGTTGTTGGGATAGGTGAAGTGGCCGTTCAGGTCGGCGGTATAGGCGCCGCGGAGGAAGAAGCGCGTGTCGTTCGCGATGTCGTACGGATAGACGATGTTCGCGTTCAGTACGAGCGCCAAGGTGGAGAGTCCGGTCAGGTCGGCATTGTCCATGAGCGTGGTGCCGACCTCGGAGACCGTCCAGCCGCAAGGGTTCGCAGGACCTTGCATATACGTGTACAGCCAAGAGGACGAGAAGACACGGTTCGGTTGGTCGTAGCCCGACAGTGCCCACGGCCCGAAGGCGTGCAGGCCGCCGCCGTAGACGGTGGTCGTGCCGGCGTAGGTGTTGGTGCCGCGCAAGTAGGTCTCGCCGGCGGACCCCGCCACGCGGGTGAGCGAGCCGGGGCCGGAGATCGGTCCGCTGAACGTCTGCGCGACGGCGGTGCTGGAGTTGGAAATGGCCAGTGTGCTGCCGGTGCCGATGGTCACGGGGCCGGCGTAGAGGTTGACGTTGGTGGCGGTTCCGCTTCCCACGTTGATGAAGCCCGTGGCGCCATCGGCCACAACGACGCTCCAGAGCAGCGGGTTGACGGTGTTGTAGAAGCCGAGGCTCGCGCCGTTGCGCAGGTTGATCACGTTTGCGACGCTGCCGGTCAGGCTCGTGCCGTCCGCGAGCATCAGCATGCCCTGCTGGACGTCGATGGCGGTGGCTTCGCCGACATTGTTGGCCGCGAGGTAGCCGAGGTGGAGCTGGCCGTTGCCGACCTTGGTGAGGCTGTGCCCGCCGAAGTCCAGGGTGCCGTTACGGAAATCGACGATGCCCAAGCCGCCCACCGTGACGTCGGAGGTCAGGAGCACATTGGCGGCCGAAGAGTTGGCGGGCGAGCGACCGCTGGAATTCAGGACCACGCCGTTGCCGTCCGGCCCTGCGCCACCGAGCGACAGATGTTCGCTGCCGAGCGACACGCCATTGAAATCGAGCGCTGCGCCCGGCTGGATCACGGTGCCGGAGGCGGGATTCCCGTTGCCGTCCGCGCCGAGCGCCCCGCCGGCGGTGAGGGCGAGCGTGCCGGACTGCACGACCGTGGGTCCCAAATAGGCGTTCGGCGCAGCCAGGCGCAGCACGCCGTCGCCGGTCTTGACGAGGGATGCGCCGGCAACGCCGGAAATCGTGCCCTGGAGCAGATTGGTCGTTCCGGCGGGCGTGCCGAGGGCGAGCGAACCGCCGAGGAGTGCGATGTTGCCGTTGAACTGCGCGTCAGCCACGCTTGCTGCGCCTGCGCCGGTCTTCCGGAGTCCGAGGGGGCCTGCATTGTCGGTGACCTGCGCCGCGAGGGTGAGCGTTGCGGCGGCATTCTGGTTGTCGAGCGCGAGGGTTGACACGCGGGTGACGGCGGGAACGCCGACGGCGGTATCTGAGATCCTTTCATTGGAGAGCCCAAACACGCCTTGATACGGATTGCTCGTGCCGCTCGCGGTCAGGGAACGAACGGTCAGCGCATCGCCCGTCGGCACGTAGCGGACCACCAGCACGTTAGCGGGCAGGTTGTTCTGATCGAAGGTGAAGGTTGGCGGGTTGGGGTCGTCGGGGTCCGAAATGAAGGAGAGCGTTTGGGTGCGTTGGGTGGTACTGGGCAAACCGTCCCACGAGCGGTTGAAGAGTCGCAGCTCGTAGGTGGCTCCGGCGGTGAGATTGGACAGCGTGAAATTGAAGGAGGCACCCGCGTAGGACATGTCGTAGAGCAGGGCGCGCAGGCCCGTGGCGCCGGCCGGGACGGGGTTGGTCCAGTTGTTCCAGCTGGCGCCGTTGAAAACCGGCGGGAATCCCGAGAAACGGTAGGTCTGGCTGTCGGTTCCGATCACGGTCCCGTAGGTGCTGTTGGTTTTCGTGAACAGCAACCCGTTGAGACGTGCGGCATTGGCCGGGCCTTGGTTGCCAAAATCGAGCAGGTGGGTGAAGATGCGGGTGCCGTTGTTGGTGATGCCGGCCGAAGCATCGTCCGAGAGCCAGATGAGGGCGGGCTGGTTGACGGGCGGCTCGCCCGCGGGCGGCAGGCCGGGCGCCGATACGACGCCGTTGGTGAGCGTGAGCGAGTTGCCGGATGCCGCGATCTGGATCAGGGGCGTGGCGAGCGTGTTGCCGGCCAGGTCCAGGAGGGCGGCATCACCGGACCAGGTCTGCCGGAGTGTGCCCAAGGAGGTCAGGGACTCGCCGATCGTGAGCGGGCCGCCCGTGCCCTGAGTGTCGATGTCGGCGGTGCCGGAAGTGGAGGTGATGCTGTAAGGCCCGAGCGCGGGGATGCCGGCGAGGGTCACATCCGGGGCCACGGGATCGGACGGGACGACGGCGGTGAAGCCGTTTAACGCGCTGTACGAGGAAGGGAAACCGTTGATGAAGACGCGCTGCGAGACGGCCCCCTCGGGGAAGTTCGCGGCGAAAACGCGCGCTGCATCGGTGCCGATGCCGGTGGCGGTGGTTTCGAGCGTTGCGCCGGCCGGGATGTTCACCGTGTTGACGGAGAGCGTGCCGGAACCGGCGGTCGCGGGCTTGATGTCGAGTTTCACGACACCCCCGCCGTTGATGGTCATGGTGGGGACGCGGACGTCGAAGGAAGTCGAGGCGCCAGAGGCGTTGAGGGCGATCCGGCACGTGTTGATGGCGCCGGGGGTTGTGTTGACCGTCACCGTGGCGTTGCTGAGGGCGGCGCTTTCCGAAAGCGAGAGCGAGGTGCCCGCGTTGAGCGTGAGGGTTCCCGTGCCGGTGCGGGCGCTGTCCCGGATGATCAGGCTGCCGCCGGGGGCGGTGCCGCCAGCGGCGGAGAGATTGAAGCTGTTGTTGCCGAGAATCGCGTCGTCGGCGAGGATGAACGTGGTGCCGGCGTCGGCCTGATAGGAGCCGGTGGTGGCGGTGGCGTCGCCGTTCATGATGAGGGTGGATGTGCCCATGCTGCGGAGCTGCCCCTTGATGCTCACCGGCCCGTTCACCGTCACGTTCCCCTTTCCGCTGCTGTACAAATAGAGGGCGTTCAGGGTGTTGGTCACCGCGCCGTTGAGGACAAAGGATCCCGCCGGGTTCTCGGCATTGAAGAGGATCGCCTTGCCGGTGTCGGAAACGGAGTCGACCTTGCCGTTGATGGTCAGCGCGCCAGTGCCCGCATTGTAGAAGTTGATGTCGCGGCCGGTGTTCGAACCCGTGGCGACCAAGATGTTCTTGTTGAGCGTCGCGGTGCCGCCGAGATAACGCACGGCCGTATAATAGTTGCCGTAGCGGATAGCCGGCGCGTTGCCCAGCGCGCCGACGTCGCTGAACTCGAGCGTGGAGCCGATTGAGCCGCTGTTCCCGGTGAGGGCGACGGTGCCCGGGAAATCGTTGGCGGGGTTGTTGAGGACGATCTTGCCGAGCCCGTTGTGCTCGAACCCGGAGGTGCCGGAGCCCGTGACCTTGGCGTTGATGGTCAGGATGGTGCCGGCGGCGGGGCGGACGTCGGCGTGGTTGTCGCCCGAGCTGGTGGAAAGCGACAGCGTGCCGGGCCCGTCGATCGTGACGTCGGCGGTGGACGTGAGCACCTCGCTGCCGGTATTCGAGAGGCTGAGCGTCACGCCGGACTCGAGGGTGAGGGTCAGCGGCATGTAGATGCGCATCAGGGTGGCACCGCTGTTGGCGGTCACGCGGACCGATGTGCTCGGCATGTTGGTGAAATAGACGCTGTCGCCGACCGCCGGCACCTTGAGCGACCAGTTGCCGACATTGTTCCAATCGTCATCCACCGCGCCGGTCCACGCGGTGTCCGCGGCGCGCACATCCAGGGTCCATACCGACAGCCATACCGCCAAAAACCGACCCATCCAACCGCTCATCGTTTTCATCTCCGACTCCTCTTCTCACATGCGCAACCCGCAAATCGCGAACGCCTTTATCTGACACAACCGCGAATACCCAATATGACAAAATTGTACGGCCTCCCTCGGCGGAAAGTCAAGCCATCCCCTCAGGGCGTCAGCCTTTGCGCTCGGCCGCGCTTGCTGGTATCATGGGAGCCACGCGCGGCGGAGCGGGCAGATGCACGCGGGACCGCGCGGCCAACGAAACAGGGGAGCGTGCCTCATGGGCAAACAGATGACGAGGATGGGTTGTTTCGCGCTCGCGGGCGCGCTGCTGCTGGCCGGAGCCGACGCGCGCGCCGAGCGGCTGAAGGCGCTGATCGTGGACGGCCAGAACAACCACCAGGTGTGGCCCAAGTCCACGATCATGATGAAGCGCTATCTGGAGGAGACCGGGCTGTTCGAGGTCGAGATCGCCCGCACGCATTACCTCTGGAACTGGGAGCGCGAGGCCGCCTACCTGCCGCTCGCCGGCACCGGCCCTTACGAAGGCCTGAAAGAGCCCAAGCCCGACCCGGCCTTCAAGCCCGACTTCAAGCGCTACGCCGTCGTGATCAGCAACTTCGGCTGGAAGGCGGCCGACTGGCCCGAGGAAACGCGCCGCGCGTTCGAGGCCTACATGGCCGAGGGCGGCGCGCTGGCCGTGGTGCACGCCGCCGACAACAGCTGGCCCGCCTGGCCGGAATTCAACCGGATGATCGGCCTCGGCGGCTGGGGCGACCGCTCGGAAAAGGACGGCCCCTACGTCTACGTCGACCGGGACGGGAAGCTCGTGCGCGACACCGCGCCCGGCAAGGCCGGCAAGCACGGTCCGCAGAACGCCTTCGTGGTGACGGTCCGCGACCCCGCCCACCCGATCACCAAAGGCCTGCCTGACTTCTGGATGCACACCAAGGACGAGTGCTACTCCTTCCTGCGCGGCCCGGCCGAGAACATGACCGTGCTCGCCACCGCCTGCGACTCGCCCGAACTGAAGGCCGCCGGCCGCAACGAGCCGATGCTGATGACGATCCAGTACCACAAGGGCCGCGTCTTCCACACCACCCTCGGCCACGACGACTACTCGTTCGAGAGCGTCGGCTTCATCACCACCTTCCTGCGCGGCGTCGAGTGGGCCGCGACCGGCCAGGTGACGATCCCCGTGCCGCCGGATTTTCCGAGCGCCGACAAGCCCTCCGCGCGCGCCTTCCCGCCGCTCTTGCTGACGCGCGTGGAGTCGCGCGAGTTCGGACGCACGCCCGAGGGCGAGGCGGTGCGCCTCTTCACGCTGCGCAACGCGGGCGGCGTGACCGCGACGATCATGGAGCGCGGCGCGACGGTCACCGGGCTGACCGCACCCGACCGCGACGGCCGCTTCGCGCGCGTGGTGCTGGGCGCGGACACGCTGGACGCCTATCTCGGCGGCTACTCCGCCGCCGCATCCGTGATCGGCCGCGTCGCCAACCGCATCGCCCACGGCCGCTTCACGCTCGACGGCGTGAGCTACCAGGTGGTTACCAACCGTGGCCCGCACCACCTGCACGGCGGCAAGAAGGCGTTCGCTCTGGCGGTGTGGCGCGGCGAGGCGCTGCCGCCGCAGGCGCACGCGGCCGCGGTGCGCTTCCGCCACACCAGCCGCGACGGCGACGACGGCTTTCCCGGCACGGTCGAGGTCTCGGTGACCTACACGCTCACCGACGACAACGAGCTGCGGCTCGACTACGCGGCCACGACCGACAAGCCCACGCCGATCAACTTGACCAACCACGCCTACTTCAACTTGGCCGGCGCGGGCGATGTCTACGGCCACCTCGTGTGGCTCGCGGCCGACCGCACCACCGCCGTCGACGACCTCCTCATCCCCACCGGCGCGCTCGCCGAGGTCCGAGGCACGCCGCTCGACTTTACGACGCCCACGCCGATCGGCGCGCGCATCGCGCAGCTGGCGCCGCCCTTCACCGGCTATGACCACAACTACGTGCTGCGCGGCGGAGGCAAGGGCCTGACGCTCGCGGCGTGGGCTTACGAGCCGGCGAGCGGCCGCGCGCTGCAGGTCTTCACCACCGAGCCCGGCTTGCAGCTCTACACCGGCAAGCGCCCCTTCGGGCCGGACGGCAAACCTGCGGGCCACGTCGCGGCGCTCACGCACAACACCGTCTGCTTCGAGACCCAGCACTTTCCCGACGCGGTCAACCACCCCGCGTTCCCGTCGACCATCCTGCGCCCCGGCCAGACCTTCGCCAGCACCACAGTCTACCGCTTCTCGGTGCAGCAGGCGAGCGACGCCGAAAAGCGGCTGACGCCGGGACGTTAGCCGAGATCCATAAGGAGGAAACCATGCTCACGAAAATCGCCCGGGCCGTCTTCTGCGGCCTCCTGCCGTGCGTGTTGGCGGCCGAGACCGCCACCCCTGAAGCCGAGCTGCGCCTGCCCGAGAACGACATTCTCTGGAAGGCGGTCAAAGACTACGTCGAGGTTGAGCCGGTTCCGGAATACCGGCATGCCTCCGAAGCGGCGCGCGAAGCCTTCCGCGACATCAAGTATGGCGTGCGCATCCATTGGGGACTGTACGCCATCAAGGAGTGGAAAGAGAGCTGGACGTTCTTGACCGCGACCCCGGAGGAGCGCCAGGCCTATCAGGAGCTCTACAAGACGTGGAACCCGACCGGGTTTGACGCCGAGGCGTGGATGCGGCTCTTCAAGGAGAACGGCGTGAAGATGTTCGCCTTCACCGCCAACCACCTCGACGGCTTCAGCATGTTCGACACCAAGACCCGGATCAAGCAGCGCGTGAACTGGACCGCCCCGGGCGGGCCGAAGATCGAGGCCTGCGATCTGGCGTACAGCATCATGGAGACGCCTTTCAAGCGCGACGTCGTGCGCGAGCTCACCGACGCCGGACGCAAGTACGGGCTGAAGATCGACCTCTATTTCTCCCATCCGCAGTGGTACGACGCCGACTTCCGGCCCTACTGCTACCACCCGCTGCAGACGCCCGGCTCGCGCGACCACCCGGAGCTCTACGCGAACACCTTCGCCGCGAAAGAGAGCAAGAACGCCATCCTCTCGCCCGACCCGACGCCGGAGGAAGAGGCGCGCATGCTCCAGCGCCACCGCCAGCAGCTCACGGAACTGCTCACCCGCTACGGCAAGCTCGACATGGTCTGCCTGGACATGTGGCTGGGCAAGAAGATCTGGCCGCAGACGCGCGAAACGATGCTGGCGCTGCGCAAGCTCCAGCCCGACGTGATGTTTCGCGCGCGCGGCATCGGCAACTACGGCGACTACTACACGCCCGAAGGCTTTGTGCCCGGCAGCAAGGAGAACACCGCCCTGCCGTGGTTCGTGATTTATCCGCTGGGCAAGGGCTTCTCCTACCGCGGCGCCTCCGACCGCTTCAAAGGCGGCGGCTGGATCGTCACCAATCTGGTGGACGCGGTGTCGAAGGGCGGCAACTTCATGGTCGGGATCGGACCCGACGCCAACGGCACGTTCCCCGCCGAAACCGTCCAGCAGCTGCAGGACGCGGGCGCCTGGCTGAAGGTCAACGGCGAGGCGATCTTTGCCACCCGTCCCTACCTGCGCTGGCGCGAAGGTCAGGATCTCCGCTTCACGCGCACCAAGGACAAAAAGTTCGTCTATGCGATTACGCTCGGATGGCCGGGCGAAACGCTCCGCAGCCGGATGGTGAAACCCAAGGCCGGCTCCGCGGTCCGCCTGCTGGGCCATGACCGCGACCTCGCGTGGCGGATGGACGGCGACACCCTGGTCATCGACCTGCCCCCGGCGCTACGAGGCGAGCGCGCCCGGCCGGCCTATGCCTTCAAAGTCGAATCGGAGCCGTGGGAAACGTTCGCGTCATCCCTGCCCGACGATCCGCTCCCTGCAGCCAGCGCCGGGAAGGCCGGAAAATAGGGACGCCGGTGCCGTCGGGCCGGAAACGGAGAAACTTTTGTCCCCGCCACCTTTTCAAATGGATCGCATCTCTCGTAATCTTAATCCTCGTCCTGGAGGGGGCGGGATTAAGATTACGGTTAGGATTAAGATTAGGAGGCGGGGGGGGCTGACTACACTGAGCGCCGTCAGAAATCGGCGTTCTATTCGCTTCCGTGCTACGCGCCCGCAGCGCGACCGCTCAATGGTCTCCGCTGATCATCCGCCCCAGGCCGCCAAGCACCGAGCCTTCGTCTCGGCGCTGGCCGCCGGACGGCGCGTTCTGCAGCACACGGTCGGCCAGGCGGGCGAAGGGCAGGCTTTGGAGCATGACCTCGCCGCTGCCTCGCAGGGTCGCCAAAAAGACGCCCTCGCCGCCGAAGAACATCGACTTCAGATTTCCCGCCCGCTCGATATCGTAGCTGATGCCCGGCGTGAAGGAGACGATGCAGCCCGTGTCGACGCGGATCGTCTGACCGGCGAGTTGCTTTCTGACGATGGTCCCGCCCGCGTGCAAGAAGACCATTCCGTCGCCGCGCAGCCGCTCGAGGATGAAACCCTCGCCGCCGAAAAGCCCGGCGCCGAACTTTTTTACAAACGTAATGCCCACCTCGGTTCCGTGGGCCGCGCATAGAAAAGCATCCTTCTGGCAGATCAATTCGCCGCCGATGGATTTGAGATCGATGGCCATGATTTTTCCGGGGTAGGGGGCGCCGAAGGCGACGCGACGTTTTCCCGACGCCGTATTCGTGAAGTGCGTGATGAACAGCGACTCGCCCATGACGGCGCGTTTGCCCGCATCGACCAGCTTACCGAAAAGCCCTTTGTCGGGCTGCGAGCCGTCTCCCATTTTCGCCTCGAACCGGATGCCGTCGTCCATCCAGTTCATGGCTCCGGCTTCGGCAATCACCGTTTCGCCGGGATCAAGCTCGACCTCCACCACTTGCAAGTCGTCGCCGATGATCTCGTAATCGACTTCATGACACTTCATAAAACCTCCTTAAACATCTGCTCTTTCGCCGTTCGGGTGCGCCTGCGCCCTTCCACTCGGCCGTCTCCTCTGTCTGCCCGAAATAACTTCCCCCAGCATACGGCCTCCCTTCCCCTCCGTCAACGCCGCTGACGGGGAGGTTGTCAATCGTGTTCTAGCCCCCGTCAGCGGCCAGTCCCTCTTCGGTTGTCGATCGGCAATCCTTTGATCGTTAAATTTGTGGTTAACACCCCAAAATCTCGTAAATCATCCATCACCCTTTGATGAGCCTCATCGGCTTAATCGCTGAACATTCACCGTTCAACGTAGAAAAGAGCGATTGCGACCGGAAAGGCAAGCGGTATAATGGCGACATCAGAGCCGCTACCGAAGGCGTTGTGTCCGAGGGGTTCACCGCGCGGGCATGACGCTTGCCGGATTCCTTCCCGATACAGCGGCCGAGATGATCGAGGGTGTCTTTCGCATGAATGTTAAAAACGGACCGATTGCGGTGTTCTTCGCCATGGGCGTGTTGCTGTTCTGTTCCAGAGCGCCCTGCGTCGCCAAGGACGCTCACGCGACGAACGCGCCTTCCGAGCGGGCCTCCGCTCAAGCGGAGTCGCCCGAAAACACTCATCGTAACGTCCGTTCCCTGCCCGCCGGTCCGGTTCTCAAAAACAACCCCTTGCCCAAAATGGATCGGGCAACAGACACCCTGAGAGTCCTGCTCATCGGGTCGAGCTGGGGCATGGACACGATTTCCCGATTCTCGGAAGTCATGAGCGCGGGCGGGATCAGGAACGTTGTCGGGGACCTCTATCGTTCGGGGGTGACGTTCAAACAACACGCCGAGTACGCCGAAAAATCGTCCCGGGAATACACCTACACGAAGTGGGCCGACGGAAAGCTGCTGGCGGCGTCAAAAGAGCAAACGTCACTTGCGGGGCTGACGGATGAGAAGTGGGATGTGGTGGTCCTGATGCAGGGAGCGTGCGAGAGCGGACTGTGGCGCACCTACCAACCGTACATGGGGCAGTTCGTGCGCTGGGTCGCGACGAACGCGACCAACGAGAAGGTTGTCTTCGCCTTGAACGCGACCTGGGCCAAAGCGAACGGGTCAAATGTCTGGAAGGACTATCCGACGCAACAGGACATGATCGAGCGGTCACGTCTGGCGGCAAAGAACGCCGCGAAGGCGACCGGCATTGACCTTATCCTGCCGACGGGGACGGCCATTGACAATGCCCGACATTCGAGCCTCGCAAAGACGGCCAACACGCGGGATCTCGCCAGGGATGACGTCCATCTGGATCTGGGGATCGGCCGCTACATCACGGCCTGCACGCTTTTCGAGGCGATCGTCAGGCCGATCTTTGGCCTCTCCGTTGAAGGGAACACGTTCAGGGAGGCGACCGATAACAAGCAGAGCACCCCGATTACCGACCTGAATGCTCCCGTCGCCCAACAATGCGCGATCCTTGCGGTTCGTAATCCCTGGAGCCGAACCCCGGTTGCCGAATGATCCTAAAGGAGAGAAGCGCAATGGCAGGTCCGAGTTGATGCGGTTGTTAGGGAGTTTCTTCTTCAACTTCCGGATACAGTTTTTTCAAGCACGCAGGGCAAATTCCATGGCTGAAATCTGCTTGAGGGTGTTTAACAAGATAATGCTCAATGGGATGCCACCGATTTTCTTTGTCTCTGATGCTCTTGCAGTGTGCGCAAATTGGGACAATGCCGCGTAGAGTCTGAAGCTCCATCAAATAGTCCGTCAATCGTTTGCTTTTGTCGCCCAGCACCGCATTCATATAAATCAGTTCGAGATGCGACTCGATTAATTTCTTTAAGTTGAGCATGAGGGTTTCAAGTGCTTCCGAATATTCATTTCTTTTGGAATCAAGAACGCAAATCGTGCCAAAGGGTTGCTTGCTTGGCAACAGCAGGGGGAATCCCAAATAGGAAATCATGTTCAGCTTTTTGTCCGGATTATTTTTCCATTTGTCATCTGCCAGCGCATCGGGCACAAGAAGTTTGTCCTGTGTTCTTATTACGGTCTCACAATACAGACCCGATTCTTGGAAGCGTTCTTTATCACCCGGATGGTAAGGGTTTTCTTTACTCTGGCTAGAAACTAAAACCTCAATATCGGCATCGCGCAATCTCATAATCAAGGCGGCAGGAATGTTCGCAATGCGGGCTAAGCTGTTAAGGATTTCTTGCCAGTTTCCCAGAATGTTCTCGGGTACAACAATCTCAATTTCCTCGCCCGTCATTTTTCGCTCCGAACGGTTTTTGGCCGGCTGATGCCCTTTCTGGTGCCCGGCTCAACCTGCTGATAAATTTTCACACCCCTGCCCGTCGGGCGTGTCTGCGCCGGTGGCGCGCTGGCGTGCGGTGACAAACGCGGCGCGGCCTCCTTTCCGGCCGGGGAGATGCCGGAAAAGGAGGCCGCGTGAAGGTCGGCCGCAGGCCGGGGCTTATTTTGAAACGATGCCGAGCCAGTGCTGGATCACGGGCGAGAACTTGATGATCACCGGCGTGAAGACGATCGAAACCATGCTCATCAGCTTGATGAGGATGTTCATCGACGGGCCGCAGGTGTCCTTGCAGGGATCGCCCACGGTGTCGCCGGTGACCGCCGCGCCATGCACGGGGTTCTTGCTGCCGTCGGCCAGTTTCTTGCCGCCGTAGTTGCCCTTCTCGATGTGCTTCTTGGCGTTGTCCCACGCGCCGCCCGCGTTGTTCAGCATGCAGGCCAGCGAGAAGCCGGCGGTGAGGCCGCCCGCGAGCAGCCCCATGACGCCCGCCACGCCGAGGACGAGGCCCGTCGCGACCGGCACGCAGATCGCCATCAGCGCGGGCAGCAGCATCTCGCGCTGCGCGCCCTTGGTGGAAATTTCCACGCACCGCGCGTAGTCGGGCTTATCCGTGCCCGTCATGATGCCCGGTTTCTCTTTGAACTGGCGGCGCACTTCCTCGACCATCGAGCCGGCGGCGCGCCCCACGGCCTTCATGGCCATGGCGCAGAAGACGAAGGCCATCATCGCGCCGATGAACATGCCGCAGAGCATGAACGGGTTCAGGATGCTGAGATCGAGATGATCAATGAAGAACCGGAGTTTATCCGCGGCGGCGGCATAGGCGTCGAGGTCGAAAACGATCTCGCCCTTGGCGGCCAGCTTGCGCGTCCAGACGTCGACTTCCTGCACCTCGGCGGCCAGCAGCGCCATGGCGGTCAGCGCGGCCGAAGCGATCGCGAAGCCCT
Source organism: Kiritimatiellia bacterium (assembly GCA_035353175.1). Classification (GTDB taxonomy): domain Bacteria; phylum Verrucomicrobiota; class Kiritimatiellia; order RFP12; family UBA1067; genus DAOPZC01. The sequence goes on from DAOPZC010000001.1 coordinate 53,171, forward strand.
TGCCGGTGGCGGCGGTGGTGTTGCCGAGCATGTCGAGGTTGTCGGTGCGCTCGCGGACGTGCGGCGGCAGGTGCGACATCTCGGCGTTGCCGCCCGCGTTGTCGGCGATCGGGCCGTAGGCGTCGGTCGCGAGCGTGATGCCGAGCGTGGCGAGCATGCCGACGGCGGAGAAGGCGATGCCGTAGAGGCCCGCCATCGTGTCGTGGAACCCGCCGGCCAAGCCGAAGGCCGTGAGGATCGCGAGCGCCGTCGTCAGCACGGGAACCATGGCGGACATCATGCCGACGGCCAGGCCGTCGATGATCACCGTGGCCGCGCCCATGGTGGCCTGCTTGGCGACGCCTTTCGTCGGCGCGTATTCGTCCGAGGTATAATATTCAGTCGAATAGCCGATGATCACGCCGGCCATCAGGCCCGCGACGACCGCGCCGCAGATGCCCCACGTGATGAGGCCGGTCGCGGCGAGCACGGCGGCGGCGACGACGATCAGCGCCGAGCTGCCCCAGGTGCCGAGGCGCAGCGCCTTGAGCAGCACCATCATGCTGGCCTTGTCGTCGTTGCAGCGGACGGCGAACATGCCGGCCACGGAGAGAACGATGCCGATGCCCGAGATGATCATCGGAGCGATCACCGCGTTGACGCCGCAGAAGGAGCCGGCCACGACGGGCAGACAGGCGCCGAGCGCCGCCGTCGAAAGGATCGCGCCGCAATAGGACTCGTACAGGTCCGCGCCCATGCCCGCCACGTCGCCCACGTTGTCGCCCACGTTGTCGGCGATGGTCGCGGGATTGCGGGGATCGTCTTCGGGGATGCCGGACTCGACTTTGCCGACGAGGTCGGCGCCGACGTCCGCGGCCTTGGTGTAGATGCCGCCGCCGACGCGGGCGAAAAGCGCCTGCGTGGACGCGCCCATGCCGAAGGTCAGCATGGTGGTCGTGATCTCAACCAGCTTGGCGGAAGGCTCCATGTTTGGGTGCACCAGCCAGATGTCGCCGAAGAGGCGGCCGAAGCCGGCCTGCATGTGGTCCGCCGTGTAGACGAGCCGGTCGAGGATCCAGTACCAGATCGAGATGTCCAGCAGGCCGAAGCCGACCACGACCAGGCCCATGACCGCGCCGGAGCGGAACGCCACCTGGAGACCGCGGTTCAGGCTCTCGCTGGCCCCCTGCGCCGTGCGCGAGGAGGCGCGCGTCGCGGTGTTCATTCCCAGGTAGCCGCACAGGCCGGAGAAGAAGCCGCCCGTGAGGAAGGCCACCGGCACGAACGGGTTCTGCACGCCCAGCACCGCCAACACCGCGAAAATGACCACGAGAATCGCGAAGACGAGGCCCACGCGGCGGTACTGCTGGCGGAGATAGGCCATCGCGCCCTCGCGGACGTAGCCGGCGATCTCGACCATGCGGTCGTTGCCGGGGTTGGCTTTGATCAGCATCTTATAGAAGACATACGCCATCGCCAACGCCAACACCGCGCCGACCGGGGCTATCCACCAAATCCCCGGCGTGCCGGAGACAACCGAAGCCGCGGTATTCACCGACTGCGCTTGGGCGGTTCCGGACAAACAAAGGCCACCCGCGACCGCGCAGAGACAACGCTTAAACATGATTTCACACTCCCGAGTTGCTTTTTTTGCCGCCATTTTTGTCGGTTTCCCTTGAATCGGCAAAAGCGCAAAAAAAAATAGGACAAGATATAAAATCCCATATTGTGGTTCATTTGTCAATTATCCGGTTTGCGGCGTGCGCCGATTTTGCGACTGACGGAGGAAGTGGCCCGTGATAGACTGGGCGCGTAATAAAAATCATGAAACACGCCACGTCCCATATCGACGCCGTCGAGACGGTGCTGCGCACGCGGTTCGAGCGGCAGATCCGCACGCACGAGGTGATGGCCGCCGAGGAGGCCTCGCTCGCGCCGTTCCCCAAAGGCCTCGACCCGCGCCTGGCCGAGGTGCTGCGCAGCCGCGGCATCGGGCAGCTCTACTCGCACCAGGCCGAGGCCTTCGAGGCGGTCGCCGCGGGACAGGACACGGTGCTGGTCTCGCGCACGGCTTCGGGCAAGACGCTGGCCTTCCTGCTGCCGATCCTCAGCGACTACTGCACGCGCGAGTCGCCCTTCGGCGTGCTGCTCCTCTATCCCACCAAGGCGCTCTCGCGCGATCAGGAGGGAACGCTCGGCGCGCTGCTCAAGGCCGCGCTCGACACGCGCAAGCTGGGGACCTTCGACGGCGACACGCCGCGCGAGGAGCGCGCCAGAATCATGAAGGGCGCGGACTTCGTGATCACCAATCCCGACATGCTGCACGCGGGGATCCTGCCCAACCACCACCGGGGCTGGAGCGATTTTCTGGGGCGGCTGAAATACATCGTGGTGGACGAGGTCCACGCCTACCGCGGCGCCTTCGGCTCGCACGTCTCCAACGTCTTCCGCCGCCTGCTGCGCGTCTGCGCCATGCACGGCTCGCATCCGCAGTTCGTCTGCTGCTCCGCCACGGTGGGCAACCCCGGCGAGCACGTGGCGGCCCTGTTCCACCGCCCCTTCACGGTCATCGGCAAGGACGGCTCGCCGCGGCCGCGGCGCGACCTGTATCTGATCAACCCGCCGCTGGTCGAGAGCGCGGGCTCGGCGCGCTTCCGCAAAGGCCCTGCCAGCGTCTCGATCCCGGTCATCCGCGCGGCCACCGCGGCGGGCGTGCGCACGATCTGTTTCTGCCGCGCGCGGCAGCAGGTCGAACGCCTCTGGCGCGCCGTGACCGACGGCCACCCCGAGCTGAAGGAGAAGGTCAAGCCCTACCGCGGCGGGCTCCTGCCCGCCGAGCGGCGGCAGCTCGAGAAGGACCTGTTCGAAGGCCGCATCACCACCATCATTTCGACGAACGCGCTGGAGCTGGGCATCGACATCGGCGACCTCGACGTCTGCATCCTCTCGGGCCACCCCGGCTCCATGGCGAGCTTCTGGCAGCAGGCCGGCCGCGTGGGCCGCAAGGGCAACCGCGCGCTGATCCTCTTCGTGGCGCAGGACGCTCCGGTGGACCAGTACCTCGTGAACCACCCCGAGTTCCTCACCGGCGCGCCGATCGAGCAGGCGTGGCTCAACGCGGACAATCCGTACATCATGCTGCAGCACCTGCCGTGCGCGGCGCACGAGCACCCGCTGCGCGCCGCCGAGCCGCTCTTCGCCTCGCGCGCCTACGACTTCGCGCTGGAGATCCTCAAGGAGGACGGCACCCTGAAGCCCTACAAGGGCTGCTGGCGTTACGCCTTGCCGGACTACCCCGCCAAGGGCGTGAACCTGCGCGGCATGACCGACTACAACGTGGAGATCGTCTGCGGCGGCGAGGTGATCGGCGAGATCGACCCGATCGGCGCGCGCGCGGAACTCTATAAGGATGCGATCTACCAGCACCTCGGGCGGCGCTACATGTCGCTGGAGCTGGACCTCGAAAAGAAACTCTGCACCGTCGAGCCGGTGGACGTGGACTACTACACCGAATCCGAATGGGAGAACCGCCTCGACCTGACCGCCGAGGAGGACCGCAAGGCGCTGCACGGTGCGGACCTGCGCTTCGGCGCGTTGCACGTCAACAAGCAGCCCAAGCTTTTCAAGAAGGTCCGCGAGCGCTCGCTGGAGAACGTGGGCTACGGGCCGATCACGCTGCCGCCGTTCGAATACGACACCACCGGTTTCGCGCTGCGCGCGCCCGAGGCGTGGGTGCAGGCGCTGGACGCCAGGGACAAGCGGCTCGTGCCCGCCGCCCTGTTCGGCCTGCGCTACATCCTGCGCCACGCCGCCCCCGGCATCTGCATGGCCGACCCCGGCGACCTCGAGACCGACCTCGCGCCGGTCGACCGCGACGCGAACCTCGCGAAGGAGGAGACCCCGCCCATGGTGCCGGAGAGCGTGGACAAAGAGGGGTTCGAGCCCCTGCCGCCACCCGCCTGGGAAAACATGGCGTTCGAGAGCGCGCTGTTCCTCTACGACAAGCTGGAGGGCGGCGCGGGATACGCGGAAAAGGTCTTCGAGAAAATCAGCGAGACCCTAGATCTCTGCCGCCGCATGATCCGCGAGTGCTCCTGCGAGAACGGCTGCCCGGCGTGTGTGCCTCCGCTGCCGCCCGGCGTGAACGACGAGGACCTGGAGCTGTTCCTGGTCGAGTCCGACGCGGTGCGCGTCTGCACCCTCAGCTATCTGGACGCGCTGCTCGACGGAACCGTCGCCGTGCCCGAAGTGAAAACCGTCACGCGCGACTGGGACCCGCCCGTGGCCGCGCCCGCGCCCGACACCGAGGCGGTCCGTTTGCGCGAAAAGCTCAACCGCGCCGCCGACGCGCTCCGCGGGAAACGCAACCGCGAATATTGACCCGCACACCGAACGCGGAAAACGGTGCGCGCGGATGACGGCGTTGAGACGACCATGGGGCGTGTGGCGGACTAAAGTATATAAATTAAAGCGCTTTAATATATGGCGTCTCAAATGCCGATACCGGACAAAATGTGTCATTTGAGAGCCGGTCCCACATTTTTTCGCCTCAATTGCCGCTCTTTTGGCTGGAAGTGCAAAAATTAATGTGCTAATTTACGGCAATTTCTTGGATTGACCTAATCGAACACGAGGGACACGAGGATGATTAAACAGCCAGCTCACACGCAGACCGTCTCCGCTTATGCACAGGCCGGTGTGGACATCGATTCAAAAATGTCTGGCATTGAGATCATCAAGAAGATGGTCGCCACCACCACCACCAAAGGGGTCGTCGGCGGAATCGGCAGCTTCGGAGGTCTTTTCCATTCTCCCGGCAAAGATTTTCTGCTCGTCGCGAGCACCGACGGGGTGGGGACAAAGCTGAAAGTCGCGGCGCTAGCCAAGCGGCACGACACGGTCGGACAAGACATCGTCAACCACTGCGTCAACGACATCCTGGTGCAGGGCGCCACGCCCCTTTTCTTCATGGACTACATCGGCGCCTCGCGCTTCGACACGGCCATCTTCACGGAGGTCATCTCCGGGCTCTGCAAGGCGTGCAAAGAGAACGGCTGCGCCCTCCTCGGCGGCGAGACGGCCGAAATGCCGGGGCTCTACCCGCTGGGCGAGTATGACCTGGTCGGCACGATCGTGGGGCAGGTCGAAAAGAAGAAGGTGATTACGGGCAAGAGCGTCAAGCCGGGCGACGTGATCATCGGACTGCCCTCCGGCGGCCTCCAGACCAACGGTTTTTCGCTCGCCCGCAAGGTGATTTTCGACCAGTGCGGCCTCACGACTCAGGACCTGATTCCGGGAACCCGCTACACGGTCACCGAATCCCTCTTGTCGGTCCACCGCAGTTTCCTGAAGCCGGTCACCGCGCTGTTGGCCAAGGTGCCGGTTCACGGAATGGCGCACATCACGGGCGGCGGCTTCGTGGACAACATCCCGCGCGTGCTGCCCGAGAACTGCAACGCCATCATCGACCGCAACAGCTGGAAGGCGCCGACCCTCTTCACCTTCATCGAGCGGCAAGGCAAGGTGGACCACGACGAGATGTACCGGGTCTTCAACATGGGGATCGGCTACGTGATCATCGTGCGCAAGAGCGACGCCGCCGCCGCGATGGGGCTGCTCACCAAGCTGCACCAGGCGCCGACCGTGATCGGCGCGATCGAGAAGGGCAACAAGAAGGTGATCTACCGCGACCGCTGAGCGGCGTCGCCCTGCCGGAACAGCGACAAAAAAAACACTCCTGCGGTCCAATACCGCAGGAGTGCTTTTCTTTAAGCGACCGTCATTACTTCTTAGCGGCTGCCTTCTTAGCGGGGGCTTTCTTAGCGGGGGCTTTCTTAGCGACCGCCTTCTTCGCGGGAGCAGCCTTCTTCGCAGGAGCAGCCTTCTTAGCAGGAGCTGCCTTCTTCGCGACCGCTTTCTTAGCGGGAGCTTTCTTAGCAGGAGCTGCTTTCTTTGCTGTGGCCATTGCGTATCCTTTCTGTTGTAATGAACTCGTTTGAAACAAAACCTCGAAACATCACGAAACAATGCATCGAAATCTTGTTTTGTCGATACTGTAACTGTTGTTTCCGAAAATGCAAGAACAGTTTTCTGAAAAACGGATAATTTTTCGCCGCGTCCGCTTTTCACGCGCCCGCCACGCGCTGGCGGATCTTCGCAAAAATGTGCTAAAACGCCAATGTTTCACGTGTTTTTTGCGCATCGGAGCTCTTTTCCGCAACCCGTTTCTGACAAGCAAAAAAAATCCGGCGCGTCTATTTTCGCGTGCCGCGAGGTGCTGTTTTTGATGCGCACATTTTTTTTCGCCGCCCCTTTTTCGCCTTGTTTCCGGCGTGACGCGCGCTACAATTTCACACGGTTTACACCTGACACGCGCAGCTTCCTTTACTCTGCGGCGGCAGACCGATATGAATTCCAGAGAAATCCATTGCAGCGCTTGCGGCGCGACCACGCTTGTCCGCGCCGAGCCCGTCTATGACGGCTTCAAAAAATCCGGCGAGGCGTTCGTTTGCACGGGGTGCGGCAAGCGCTACGCCTCCGCGGCTGAGACGCCGTTCACCGGTGCCGCGGCGCGTCCGCGCGTGTTCACCGACGACGACAAGCCGCGCCTGCCCTCCGTTTTCAGCGACGGCGAGCGGCAGCACAGCTGTGGCTGGTGCAAGCACTTCGTCGTGAATCCGTTCAGCCAGAGGTGCGGCCTCACGAACAAGGAAACGCAGGCCACGGACCTCTGCGTCCGCTTCGAAAAGAAAGAGCCCGTTGCGGGCGATGCGGCGCGCCAGCCGCCGCCGGACACCTTATGAGCGCACCCCTCCAGGACGACGGCCGCCTCTGGCGCGCCGCGCTTGAACGTCTGCGCCTGCTGGACGCCGCATGGGAAGAGGGTGACGCGCGCCGGCGCGCGTTAAGCGAATGCCGCGACTGGCTGTCCGCGCAATCCGCGTTGCCGCGCCTCGCGGGGCTGGCCCGGCTGCTGACGCCCGACATCACGCGGCGCCAGTTCTGGAGCGCGCTGGTGCCGGTCGAACGCGAGGTCGCGCGCTGCAAAATCACCGACGTGGACATCCTCGACGCCGACCTGCCGCCGGAGCAGGCGCCCGCCGCGCCGGCGCTGCCGCTGACGGTCGTGGTGGACTCGGTCCGCTCCGCTTTCAACCTCGGCGGGATCTTCCGCACGGCGGAGTGTTTCGGCGTGAGCGAGTTGGTCCTGTGCGGTTACACGCCGCTGCCTGACCAGCCGCAGGCCGCGCGTGCGGCGCTGGGTTGCGAGCGGCTCGTGCCGTGGCGCTACGCGGAAGACGTCCGCGGCGCGATCGCCGCCCTCCGGGCTGAGGGCCGGCGCTGCTTCGCGCTGGAGACCGTGCAGGACGCGCCGGATCTCGCCGCGGCCGCGTGGCCCTTCCCGTGCGGGCTGGTGCTGGGCAACGAGCGGTTTGGCCTCGATGCCGACGTGATCCGGGCGTGCGACGGCGTGGTGCGGATCCCGCTGTTTGGCCGCAAGAACTCGCTCAACGTCGTCACGGCCTTCGCGGTGGCGGCCTACGCGATCCGCGCGCGGTTCGACGCGCTCCCGCAACGGCCAGCGCCTCTTTAATTCGTGCTGGCGCGGCGGAATTCGACCTTGCGCAGGATCCGGATCTGCAGATAGGTGAAGCCGATCAGCGCGACGCCGAGGAACCACGCCATGGTCGTGGCCGTGCTGAAGCGCAGGTTGTTGTAGGCCTCTTTCCAGACCGCCAGACTCAGCACGTTCGTGGCGTCGCCCGGCCCGCCGAAGGTGAGCAGGAAGATGCTGCCCATGCCTTGGAACGCCGCGATGAACGCGCCCACGAAGTTGATGACCATCAGCGGCAGCAGCTGCGGGTAGGTGATGTGGCGGAAGCGGCTCAGGATGCCCGCGCCGTCGATCGCCGCCGCCTCGTAGTAGTCCGGCGGCAGCGCCTGCAGCGCCGCCACATAGATCAGGCTCGCCATGCCCGCGCCCGCCCACACGCCCGGCAGGATGCAGCACACCATCGCCAGCGACGGATCTTGCAGCCAGGTCTGCCGGGACATTCCGAAGAAGCCCAGCATCTGGTTCAACATGCCGTTCTCCGTGGGGTCGTACATCAGCTTCCACAGCAGCGCGATCACCAGCGCGCTCGTCAGGTGCGGAAGAAAATAAAGCGTGCGGAAGAAGATCTTGCCCCGCGGGATCTCGGCTAGCATCAGCGCCAGCAGCACCGGCGTGAGGAACCCCAGCAGCAGGGTCAGGCTCACGTACTCCAGCGTCCGGCCCCACGCCGCCCAGAAGCCGGCGTCCGTCGCCACGAGGATAAAGTTGTCGAGCCCGGCCCACTCGGTTTGCCCCACGATCTTGTACTCCTGGAAGGCCATCACCGCGCCGCGGATCAGGGGGTAATAGCTCCACACCGCGATCGACGCCAGCGCGGGTGCCAGCATCAGCCACGCCGCCGCGTGGCGCGGCCGCTTGGCGGATGAGGGCGAAGAAGGGCGGAGGGCGGAGTTGGAAAGCGCGGGACGGCAGGTGAGCCAGAGGCAGACGAGGACGGCCATCAGCGCCACGCCGAAGATCACCCGCGCGGTGGGCCGCTGGCGGTCGAGCACCTCCTTGGACGCGCGGAACATGAGCCCCCGGTTGGCGTCGTCGTTGATGCCCCGCAGCGCGGCCGCGTAGTCGAAGCGCTCGCCCGTGTCCGCCAGCAGCATGCCCAGCAGCCGGCGGTCGATCAGGTCCGACACCGCCTGCCAGAAGCCCGCGTAAGGCTCGGTCCGCGCCAAGATCTCGCCGCTCCCGATGCGCGCGTAGTTCTTGCGGATTCCGGCGGGCACCTCTTCGAGGTATTCGGTGAACCCCAGGCGCGTGAGATCGGAGGGCGTGCACCAGCGCGCGTGGCCCTCCAGCACCTTCTGCTTGACGGCCTCGTCGTTGACCGCCTCGCTCGCGAGCTGCTCGACGCAGGCCCAGACCAGGTCGCGCTCCGCCTTCGGCCGCCGCGCCACGCCCTCGGTCATGCTGTAGAAATGCTTGTGCGCCTGGAACACCGGCTTCATGCCCGGCCGCGCGGCGGGAAACGGCATGATGCCCACCATGTCCGGCGGCAGGTTCAGGTCGCGCGTCAGCTGCTCCACCAGCTCGGCGCCGGAGAAGAGCGCCACCACCTCGCCCTGCGCGAAGAGCTGCGGCAGGTCTTGCGTCAGGCGCGGCAGCGCGCGCACCACGCCCTTGATCACGTCGGCCTCCTTGAAGGCGACCGCGCGGCCGTCCGGCAGCGTGACGCGGCCCGCGGCCAGGTCCGCCGGCGTCAGGTCGACGGGCGCCTGCGTCTGCGGGTCACGGATCCACGGCGACCACGCGAGGCGGTGAAAAAAGCCCGCGGCCCCGATCGCCTCTTCCGAGTCGAAGTTCGCCTGCCACGTGCCCGCGGCCTTCGAAAGGTCCTCGCCGGTGTCCGGCGCGAGGAAGCGCGTCTCCTCCATCGCGAAGCGGTAACGCTTGCCGGTGGTCGGCGAGACGCGCACGTTCACGACCGGCGAGCCGCCCGCGGCCTGCATCCACGGCAGCCAGCCCCACGGGCGGTTCTCCGCGCCGAACGCGCGCTGGCCGCGCTGGACCTTGGCGCCCGCGACCTGCTTGCCGGGAAACGTCAGCCGCTGGCACCAGCGGTAAAATTCGTCCCACGTGGCGGGGATGTACTCGGGGTCGACCCCCGCCTGCCGCACGAGGTCCTTGCGGTAGACGATGCCGTAGTACCAGATGCCCGCCATCGGCACGCCGTAGACCTTGCCGTCACGGGTGGCCACCTGCCGCCAGAGCGGCGGCACGTTCTTCCAGCCCGGCCAGCGCGCTTCGCCGTCGCTGATCTGGCCGTCGCCGTCGGCGTCGTCGCCGATCCACTCGTTGAGCGGACAGGTGAACCCCTGCTCGATGTCGTGCCGGATGATGTGGAACCAGCAGAAATAGATGTCGGGGGCCGTGCCGCCCGCGAGCGACAGCATGAACGGCGCGCGTCCGCCCGCGCCGGGCAGCGAGAGGCCGCCCCACTTCTGCGGGTTGAGCCGCGGCTCCTGCTGCGCGAACTTCAGGATCTGGCGCGTGACCGGCCCCTCCGGAAGGTCGGGGTCGTACCCCTGCAGGAAGGTGACCGTGACCGGCTCCGCGCCGGCGGCGGCGCCGCACCCGCACGCCAGAAAAAAAAGAGAGAGAATCCGCTTCACGCCCATGCCGCGAAACATACCGCACCCGCGCCGCTAAAGCAAGCGGAGAGCGTCTTCGAGAAAGCCCAACGACCGGCATCGGTCGTTCTCGATTTCACGCCAGACCGCCGCGTAGTCCGGCGTTGCGGGTTCGAACGCTTGCCCCGTCACGTCCTCTTCGAGCACGCCGCCGATTCCGTAGCGCTCCGCGAAGTCTTTCATGCGCGCCGCCATGCCGGCGCGCTGCGCGGAACTGTTGATGAAGATTTTGACCGGTTTCCGGAAGAGGCAGCTGAACTGAAGCGCGTGGAACGAGTCGGAGACCACGGCGGCGGCATGGGCCAGATCGGTCAGGAACTCTTGCGGCCCCGCGCCGCAGCAGACTTTCACGTGCGGCATCCGGAACAGGCGTCTTCTGAAAAGCCAGCCGCGCAGTCCCTTTTGGCTGTAGAGATGTTGCAGCTCAACATAGAGGTGGACCGTTTCCCGACGACGCGCGAGGGCTTTCACCAGCTCCGCGCACTTTCCGGTATCGCCCAGCCAATAGCAGACCGTAAACGGTCCGCCTTCCGGCCGTGGGCCGAGCTGCTGCCGCCATGCGCGCTCGGACAGCAGCAGCGTGGGATCGAGGACCCAGTGGGCCTCGCGGCCGATCCACTGCTTGACCAGCGCCACGCCTTCCTTCTCGCGGACGCCGATCGCGGCGAACCTGCCGATGCCGTCTTGATATTCCCGCAAAAACGCGTCGGGCAGCGCGGTGAAGCCGAAGCTCGCCGCATAGGCGACGCGCCGGATCGACGCGTCCACCTGCCCCAGCAAGAAAGGGTTGGGCTTTCCGTGGAATCCGTAATGCCACACCTGATCGCTGCCGACGACGAGCGCCGCATAGCCGGTGATGCCCTCCAGCTCCTTGGCGGAGCGGTAGGCGACCGCCGAGAGCGCGATGTTCTCCTTGATGAACCGGATGGTCCGCCGGTGCCGCGCGATGTCGCTGCGGACATAATAGGCGCCGCGTTTCAGCAGGAACCCGGCGGCGCGCGTCATGCGCCGCAGCCAAGACCTGGACGGGTCGAAGAAGTAGCCGTTGAGGCGCGCGTTGCGGGGCGCGAGCCAGTAATCGACGACCTCGGCGTCATAGCCTTTGTCGCGAAGGACGCGCTGCAGCGCGAACGCCTGGAGGACGCCCCCATAGTTCAGCTGGTTCTGCAGCGTCAGGATTCCGATTTTCCGGGCAGCCATAATAAATAGGGTCCCCTTCCCTTCTGCGTCACGTGGCGGGCGCGTCCAGCCTGCGGCGGCGGAAAAACGCGCGCAGCCGCCGGGAGAGCGAGGGGCGAAGCAGGCGACGGATCAGCGTGCTAACGGGACCGTTCTCCAGCCGGGCAAAAAAAGCGTCTCGATTCTTGTGCCCGACGAACGACCGGTAGATCGCCGCGTTCTTGAGCCGCGCATCGGCGTAGTCGGATTCGGCCCAGATCGCCGCTTCTCCGCCCACGCCGCTCCGCAGCGCCTTCACCCTTTCGCATCCTGCGGGCGTCGTCGCCAGGACCAGGGACGTGCCTTTATCGTCGTCCATCGCGGGAAACTTGTCGCGCACTTTCCAGTAGTCGGCGATCGTGATATCGGCTCCGCTTCGCAGCTCGCGGAACGCGCATCCGCTGCAAGAGGGCCGGTTGTAGAGGCCTTTAACGAAGCCTTGCAGGTAGGGGTCTTGGCCGTGGGGTGCCCGATACGTCTGGCCGTTCCCGAAGACGACCGACAAGGCATAGTTCGCCCAGCCGCCGAGTTTGTCTCTGAACACGATCTGCGTGGCCGACGCGCCGTGGCGCGCTTCCAGCTCCTGCTTGTACAGGGCGAACACTTTCGGAGAGGGGGTGGCGAAACAGACCACGTCCACGCACAGCAAATGCCGCACGTCCGCGTCGCTGACGCGCCGCGACTCGGCCAGAAACGATCTTAAGCCGGCGATCTGGCACGGGGTCCCCGAAAAGAGAACCTCCCGTCCGGTCGCGAGCTGTCCCGCGACCTGCTGAAAGACATCGCCCAGATCGCTCTGGACATATTTAGCTCCCCGCAGATCCGCCAGTTCCACCTCGTTTTCCGCCGCCGTGTGGACGACCCGGAAGTCGTGGCTCCAGCCGGCTCCGAAAACGATTCCTCCGGTGGAGAAGACCTGCCGGGCGAGGAGGGTGAAGATCCCGCCCGACGAACTGCGCATGCGGACGGACTCGTCCCGGTTGATGGCGGCATGGACGGAGAAGGGCTCGCGGGGGGGCGCGCGGCGAAGCACGGGACAGGCCTTTTCACACACTCCGCAGCGCGTGCAGAGCGCGTCATCTACAACGGGATAGCCAAACCCCTCGCCGTCCTCCGCCATGCGGATCGCCGAAGCGGGGCAGACGGCAAAACACGCGGTGCATCCGCTACACAGATTTTTAGGCGCCAATCGCATTGTGCTGGAATAGTAGCGAACTTACGGACGAGGCACAAGGGCCCTTCGCGCCGGGGGGACCGTTCCGCGTGCACCGGGGCTTAGCGCCAGGCCTCTTGCACCCAGCGTACGGGAGGGATGCTTTTATAGATCTTCTTGTACCACGGCGCGACCCATTGTCCGCTCGCCAATTCCTCGGGTGCCGGGTGTCCCGTGCAGACCACGATTTTCGCGTCTTTGAATTGGCGCGGCTGCAGGAACAGGCGCAGCGGCCACGGGTGCAGGCAGTGGACCTTGAATTGCTTGATCCAGCCGTCGGGCCAGAAGTCCATGCTTTTGATGGTGTTCGAAATGAAGGTCTGCGAGTTGCTGTAGGTGTCCCGCATCGCCTGCGGGTCCGACAGCAGCCGCTCCAGCACCTCGGGATGCGAGCCCACAACGAAGCGGAAGATCGACGTGTTGCCGATCCGCCGATCCATCGTCGTATAGTTGCGCATGACCATGTAGTCCGACTGTCCCGGATAGGTGAAAAAATCGTCCAGCGAGCCCGTGATGATGATGTCGAGGTCGAGGAAGAGGCACTCGCCCGTGAGGTCCGCCACCTCGTTTGCCCACAGCGAAACTTTGCGCCAGCCGCCGTATTTCATGTGGCGCGGCAGGTCCAGCATGGGGCACGGACGGGTCTCCACGGCCGGATCGATTCCCTCCGGGTCGTCGGTCAGGCAGTAAAGCTTAAACGGCGGCGTGATGTTCCTCGCGATCATCCGGTACAGCCGGTTGACGTAGTCCGCCGAATACACTTGGCCCCACTTCATGCACACGATCTGCTTCATCACAAATACTCCTGTTGCCCGCTTCAGTTCGCGGGAAGCGCGGCTTTCATTCCGGGCATCCGCCCGCCGAACGGGATCTCGCGCAGCCGCTTGAGATAGCGGGCACACCGCCGCCGCACCTTGCAGCGGACATACGGTTTGATGTAAGAGAGCCCCGGCACCAAAGCCCGTCCCTGTGGCTCAAAATCGACGATCCGCAAACGAAACCCGTCCGGCCCGAGCCACTGCACCATGACGTTGGGCGGATCGTAAAAGCAGACCGCGTGATCGGCCAGCCGCGAAAACAAGCGCTCCGCCTCCTCATAAAGCCGCTGCCGCATCCGCGCATCCCGGGCGCGCTCCATCTCGGCGATCACCCGCCGGATCGGCGTCCCGTCCGCGTTCTCGATCAGGCTTTCGACGATGCCCCATCCGCGTTCGCGCGAATAGACCGGCCGGAGCACCTCGGGAAAGGCCGCGAACAAGTCGGCGGGCAGACGCTTGCGCAGGGTTTCGTGGTAGCGCCACTCTTGGCAGTTGGCGTTGGAAAACCGCACGAACCGCGCCAAAAAAATGTGCAAACGCACGCCCCAGGTCGTCTTGTGCGTGTATTCCGACGGCAGGCGGTAAAATTTCACGCAGAACGGCTGGCCCGAGATCCGAAAGCATTTGCGCCGGCTCCCTTCGCCCAGCAAAACAAGGCTTTGGGCATCCCTTTCCGCGTCAAAATTCATGGGGTGAACTTAACACACTCCCGCAGGAGCCTTCAAGAGCGAAGTCGTTCCGTGCCGGGATGAAAAGGGAGTTGGCTAAAATCCCCTAACGTGCTATTTTTAAAACTTTTTTGCGGGAAAACTATGAGCGGTTTTATTTTTTTGCTGGTTGTGTTCCCTTTCCTGCTGGCGGGCCTTCTTCTCGCCACGGGGTCGAATCGCATCCGGCGCCTGATCGTCGGCGTCGGCGTCACGGGCGTCATGCTCGGCGCGTTGTGTCTGGCCTTGCCGGGCGTGCCGGAGAGCGTGACGCGACTGCCCGTTGCCCCCGAACTTGTGACCCGGGCGATGCTGGTCGCCGAGGCGCTCATCACGCTCTACCTGCTCGGGCTCAGCGTGCGCCTCCGCCAGCCACTCCTCGCCGCGTTGGTGTTGGCCCAGTCCGCGCTCCTGCTGCCGCTGGAGCTGGGCGGTGGACATCATGTGGCGGTCGCCCGCTATCTGGGCCATGACCAATTCTCGGTCATTCTGGCGCTCATCATCGGTGTGGTCGGAGGCCTCGTCTGCCTGTATGCGCTCGACTACATGCAGGAGTTCCACGTCACGCACCATCCCGACTTGCGCGACGGGCGACGCGGCTTCTTCGCGGTCCTCTTCCTCTTCTTGGGCGCGATGTTCGGTCTGGTCTTCTCCAACACCCTGCTCTGGGTCTACTTTTTCTGGGAGGTCACCTCGCTGTGCTCGTATTGGCTGATCGGGTACAAGGGCACGGAAGAGTCCAAGCGCAACGCCCTCCGCGCGCTGCTGATGAACATGGCGGGCGGGCTCGGTTTCGCGGTGGCGCTCTTCGTCCTGATCCGCGGCGGCGGCCCGGTCGAGATCGACCGGCTGGTCGTGTCGACGCCCGCGCTGGTGCTGTTGCCGGCGTCGCTGCTCGCCTTCGCGGGCCTCACCAAATCGGCGCAGCTGCCCTTCTCCTCATGGCTGCTGGGGGCGATGGTCGCGCCGACCCCCGTCTCCGCGCTGCTCCACTCCAGCACGATGGTCAACGCCGGCGTCTACCTGATCCTGCGCGTCGCCCCCGTCCTGCAGGGCACGGCGGCGGGCCTGCTGATCGCGCTGGTCGGCGCGCTCACGTTCCTGGTCGCCTCCCTCGCCGCCATCGGCGCGAGCGACGCCAAGAAGGTGCTGGCCTATTCGACCGTCGCGAACCTCGGACTGATCGTCCTCTGCGGCGGCATCGGCACCCACGAAGCGGTTTGGGCCGGCGTGTTGCTCATCGTTTTCCACGCCATCGCGAAGGGCCTGCTTTTCCTCTGCGTCGGCGTGGTGGAGCACAAAATCGGCAGCCGCAACATCAACGACATGTCCGGTCTGGTCCTCAAGATGCCGCGCCTCGCCGTGATGCTCCTGATCGGCATGGCGGGCATGTTCCTGGCGCCGTTCGGCATGCTGATCAGCAAATACGCGGTGCTCCGCGCCGTCCTGGACTCCGCGCCGCTGATGGCGGTCTTCATCGTTTTCGGAAGCGCGGCGACGCTCTTCTTCTGGATCAAGTGGATGGGGTGTCTGCTCGTCGTCACGCGGCCGTATGAGAACGTCGAGAAAAACATTGGCCGGGGCAAGTGGACGGCCCTGTATTCGCTCTCCGCGCTGACGTTCGGCACCTGCATGCTCTTCCCGCTGATTTCGACCTGCCTGATCGAGCCGTACATCCGGACGCAGTACCATCTCGCCCAGTTCACCCCCATGAGCGAAGGCAACATCATCCTCATGGTCATCATGCTGGCGCTGGTTGCGCTTTTCCCGCTCAGCTTCCTCAACTACGGGCGCAACGTGAAGGTCATCGACCCCTATCTGGGCGGCGCCAACGCGGAGGACGGCAGCCGGTTCAACGGGGCGCTCGGCGCCACGCGCGAGATGTCGATGCAGAACTATTATCTTTCCGAGATGTTGCCGGAAGCCAAGATGATGAGGGCCGGCGTGATCATGGCCTGCGCCTTGCTGGCGGGCCTGCTGGTGAAGGTGGTGGTGTCATGAGTCCGTGGTGGCGCGTTCTGATTTATCTGGTGGCGGCCCCGCTGTTGGGAGGCCTGCTGGCCGGCCTCGACCGCCGGATTTCGGCCCGCATGCAGGCGCGTCTCGGTCCCCCGCTGCTGCAGCCGTTCTACGACGTGGCCAAACTGTGGAGCAAGGAGCGCCTCGTCGTCCGCCGCTCCCAAAATTTCTACATCCTCTTCTTTTTCCTGCTGACGGTCTTCACGGGCGCGCTCTTTTTCGGCGGCTCCGACCTGCTGCTGGTGTTCTTCGCATTGACGCTCTCGGGCATCTTCTTCGTGCTCGGCGCGTACAAGGCGAGTTCGCCCTACAGCTTCGTCGGCGCCTCGCGCGAGCTGATCCAGATGATGGCCGACGAACCGGCCATCCTCCTGACCGCCGTCGGCATGTATATGGTGACGCACACGTTCTCCGTCCATGAGATCGCCGCCCAGCAGACGATGCCGGTGCTGCTGCTGCCCGGCGTTTTCTTCGCGCTGATGTACGTGATGGAGATCAAGTTCCGCAAGTCCCCCTTTGACCTTTCCTCCTCGCATCACGCGCATCAGGAGCTGGTGCGCGGCATCGCGACCGAGTTCGCGGGCCCCACGCTGGCGCTGATCGAGGTTGCGCACTGGTACGAGAACGTCATGCTGCTCGGCTGGATTTTCCTTTTCTTCAGCATCCACTGGGCCGTCGGCCTGGCGTTCACCGCGCTGTCGTTCTTCCTGCTGGTGGTGGTCGACAATGTGTGCGCCCGCGTCAAGTGGCAGTTCGTGCTGCGCAGCGCGTGGCGCGTGACGCTGGTCCTCGGCTGCGGCAACATCCTGCTGCTCTGGCTGTTGGAAATGTTCGGGATCTTGAAACTGAATCAGTAGGAATTGCCCCCATGTCCGGCCTCCAAAAATCTCCCTGGGTTATCCACTACGACGCGTCAAGCTGCAACGGCTGTGATATTGAGGTGCTCGCCAGCCTCACGCCCGGCTTCGACGTGGAGCGGTTCGGCATCGTGAACACCGGCAATCCGAAGCACGCCGACGTCTTTCTGGTCACCGGTTCCGTGAACGAGCAGAACCGCGAGGTCGTCCGCAACATCTACGAGCAGATGCCAGAGCCCAAAGTGGTCGTCGCGCTCGGCGCCTGCGCGACGTCGGGCGGCATCTTCCGCGAATGCTACAACGTCGCCGGCGGCGTCGACACCGTGATCCCCGTCGACGTCTATGTGCCCGGCTGTGCGGTCCGTCCCGAGGCCATCATCGACGGCGTGGTGCGGGCGCTGGGCATCCTCGAGGCCCGCCGCGCAGCGATGGCCGCCTCCTCGACCGCGGCCGGCGTGATGATGATCCAGCGCGCCACCGCCGCGGACCTCCCCGAGCTGCTCGCGGTGCAGAAGGTGGCCTACCAGAGCGAGGCCGAAATCTACGGCGACATGAGCCTGCCCGCCCTGCGCCAGTCGCTCGGCGAGTTGACCGGGGATTTCGGACGCATGATTTTTCTCAAGGGCGTTGTGAACGGCAAGATCGTGGCCTCGGTCCGCGGCTACGACGACGGGCAGGGCACGGCCCACCTTTTGCGCCTGAGCGTGCTGCCGTACTTCCGGGGCCGCCGGCTGGGCCGCCGCCTGATCGCCGCCGTCGAGCGGGAGTTTCCCGGGGTCGGCCGCTATGAGATCTTCACCGGGCACCGCAGCGCCGTGAATATCCACATCTATACCAAGCTCGGCTACAAGCGCTTCAAAACCGAACCGTTCAGCGCGGCCGTCGAATGGGTCTACATGGAGAAGAAAACGTCATGACCGAAGAACAACCCATCATTGCCGTCACCCCCGGCACGTTAGTCGGCGAGGTGAAGCGCCACTGCGAACAGGGCTGGCGCCTGGTGCAGATCGGGGCGGCCAAGCTGGGCGAGTTGTTCGAGATCAACTACAGCTTCGATCGCGACTTGGTTTTCCAGAACCTGCGCGTGCAGATTCCCGAAACCGCCGCACGCCTGCCGAGCATCAGCGGCGTGTACTGGTGCGCTTTCCTCTACGAGAACGAGATCCACGACCTTTACGGCATCACGTTTGACGGCCTGGTGCTCGATTTCAAGGGCACGTTATACAAGACCGCGATCCCCGCCCCGTTCGCTGTCAAACCGGAGACTCCCGGCGTCTCCGCCTCCGTTGTTCAACCCCGCGTTTGAGTATTCCTTATGGCTACCCGTACCGTCATCCCGTTCGGACCGCAGCACCCGGTGCTGCCCGAGCCGATCCATCTCGACCTCGTGGTCGAGGATGAAAAGGTCGTCGAGGCAATCCCCTCGATCGGCTTCATCCACCGCGGCCTCGAAAAGCTGGTCGAAAAGAAAGACTTTCCCGAGTTCGTTTACGTCGCGGAGCGCATCTGCGGCATCTGCAGCTTCATCCACAGCCAGTCGTACTGCCAGGGCATCGAGGAGATCATGAAACTCCCCGTGCCGCCGCGCGCTCACTACCTGCGGACGATTTGGGGCGAGATTTCCCGCGTCCACAGCCACCTGCTCTGGCTCGGGCTGATGGCGGACGCCATGGGCTTCGAGAGCCTTTTCATGCACGCGTGGCGCGTGCGCGAACGCGTCTTGAAGATCATCGAGGCCACCACCGGAGGGCGCGTCATTTTCGGCGTCTGCAAGGTGGGTGGCGTGCGGCGCGACATCGACGCCGCGGCGATGAGGAACGTGCTCGCGGAGCTGGCTGAGACCGAACGCGAAACGAAGGAGATCGTGAAGGTCTTTCTGAACGACGGCACCGTCAAGCACCGCCTCTGCGGCGTCGGCGCGCTCGCGCGCGAAGACGCATACGCGCTCGGCTGCGTCGGCCCCACGCTGCGCGCCAGCGGCTGGACGAACGACACCCGCAAGCTGGGCTACGCGGCCTTCAGGGAGCTTTCCTTCGAGCCCGTCACGCGCACGGAGGGCGACTGCTACGCCCGCGTCGCCGTGCGGTGCGACGAGATCTTCCAGTCGATCGACCTGATCCGGCAGGCGGCCGCCAAAATCCCCGGCGGCGAACTGGCCGTCAAAGTGACCGGCAACCCCGACGGTGAAGTCTTCGTGCGCACCGAGCAGCCGCGCGGCGAGGTGCTCTACTATCTGAAGGGCAACGGCACCAAGAACCTGCAGCGGTTCCGCGTGCGCACGCCGACCTTCGCCAACATCCCGGCGCTGGTCAAATCCCTGCAGGGCTGCAGCCTGGCGGATGTGCCGGTGCTGGTCCTGACGATCGACCCTTGCATCAGTTGTACGGAGCGTTGAACCATGTCTCTTTTCAGCATGACCGGTTTGGTGATGAAGTGGCTGCTGCGGAAGCCCTACACGAGCCGTTATCCGTTCGAGCCCCGCCAGCCGCTCGCCGGCTCCCGCGGGACGCTGGGCGTCACCATGGCCGCGTGCGCCTTCTGCGCCCTCTGCGCCAAGCGCTGCCCCACGCAGGCCATCGAGGTCGACCGCGCCGCCAAGCGCTGGACGATCGACCGCCTGCGCTGCATCGCCTGCAACTGCTGCGTCGAAATCTGCCCCAAGAAATGTCTGGAGATGAAAACCGCGCACGGGATCCCGACGGTCACAAAAGACCGCGAAACGTTTAGCTGAAAGCATATGCCATGAATCGTCCCCGCAGCTCCTTCCTGCTGGTCCTCTTGACCATTTTGCTCGCGGCGGCTTCACCGGCACCGGCCGCAGGCGCCCCCTTCGACCTGCGCGTTTCCGACAAAGGCATCGAGCTCGCCTGCGGCAGCATGGGCTCCTTCACGCTCGAGTTTCCCAGCCTTGATCTGGGCGACGGCAAGAAGCACGCGCCGGTTGAGACGCGCGTGCAGGGTGCCTCCGCCTCGCTCGCGTATGAGGGCGGCGGCCGCATCGGCGTGAGCGCCGCTTCCGGCAAGATCGTGTTCAGCTTCGAGAATATGTCGGCCAACGTCAGCGCCTTCACCTCCGAATTCCTCATCGCGCCCAACTACGGCGAAGGCGGCACGTGGCGCACCGACGACCAGAGCGGCTCCTTCCCGAAAGACAAGCCCGCGAAGCCGCAACTCTTTCAGGGGCATTCGCGCCGCTTTTCTTTCGCGGACATCAACACCACGCGTCTGTCGTTCGCGTTGCCCGAATACACCTACGTCCAGCTTCAGGACAACCGCGAATGGAATTGGAACACGTTCTGGGCCCAGTTCAAGATCCCCTATATCCGCGACCGCCCGACCTATGAGCTCGCGGTCGCCCTGGACGCCAGCGCCGGCCGGCGCGTCGTGCTGGTCGACCGCTTCGGCCAGACCACGCAGCGCGATTTCCCCGGCAAGATCAAGGACGAGGCCGAATTGACGGCCGACGCCCGGGGCGAGGCCGCGTATTACGCCAGCCTCACGCCGCCGGCGCGCAACCGCTTCGGCGGGCTGCCCGGCAGCGGCGCGAAGCTCGGCCTCAAGCGGACCGGGTTCTTTCACGTCGAACAGAAAAAGCCCGGCGGCCGCGAGGTGTGGGTGATGGTCGATCCGGACGGCGACGCCTTCTTCCACCTCGGCGTCTGCACGTTCGGGCCCGGCGAGGACTACACCTCGGTCGAGAAGCGCGAAGACGTTTTCGAGTGGCTGCCGCCGCACGCGGACGCGTTCGCCGCGGCTTGGCATCCCGATGCGTGGTGGAACCCGCGCGCGGTCTCGTTCTACAAGGCCAACGTGGTCCGCAAATACGGCGCATATGACGATGACGCGCATATCGCCCGCCTTGTGGACCGCGTGCGTCGGATCGGCTTCAATTCGGTCGGCGCCTTCTCGGGCGTCTCGCCGGTCTTTGCGCAGAAAGGGATTCCGCGCGTCGGCTCGCTGCCCCTCACCTCTTGGCAGTTCGGGCCCGCCCTGCCGGGCGTGCGCGGCGTGTTCGATCCCTTCGAGCCGAAGAACCTTGCCAAGCTGGACGAGCTGTTCGCCAAGTCGGTGGCCGACAAGGCGGAAGACCCGCTGATCATCGGGTATTTCCTTGAGAACGAGCAGGCCTTCGAAGACCTGCCGCGGGCGGTTCCCGCGCTGCCCGGCGAGCACGCCTGCAAGCGCGCGCTGGTGGCCCGCCTGCAGGCGAAGTATAAGACGGTCGCCGCCTTCAATGCCGCCTGGGGGCTCGACGCCGCCTCGTTCGACGCGCTCGCCGACCGAGGCTTGCCCCTGACTACTCCGGCCGCTTTCGCCGACATGCAGGATTTCACCGAACACTTCCTCGACGTCTACTACGGCCGCGTCACCGCGGCGTTCCGCAAGGTCGACCGAAACCACATGCTGATCGGCAACCGCTGGCAGCCCGGCACCGCCAACAGCGAGACGCTCTGCCGCGTGGCGGGCAAGTACATGGACGTCATCAGCATCAACTACTACACCTGTGGCATCGACGCGGCTTTCATCCGCCGCCTCTACGAGTGGAGCGGGCGCAAGCCGCAGATATGGAGTGAGTTCTACTTCACGGCCTCCCAAGAGAGCAACGCCGCTTCCGGCAACAACGACATGGCGACCCAGCGCGAGCGCGGCCTCGCCTATCGCCACTACGTCGAAGGCGCGGCCGCGCTCGGTTTCGTGGTCGGCGTCGAGTGGTTCACGCTCATCGACCAGGCGGTCTCCGGACGCTTCTTCGAGGGCCTCAACGGCGAGCGCGCCAACACCGGCCTCTTCAACGTCGCCGACCGCCCCTATAAAGCCCTTTTCGCGGAGATGGCCGAGGCGCACGCCTCGGTCTACGACGTGTGGCTGAACGGCAAGGCTCCCTACGTGCTCGACACGCCGCGTTTCAACGGACAATCCGGCCGCGCCGCGCGCACCGTCGTGGCCGGTCGCCCGACCGCGCCCATGGTCATCGACGGCCAACTCGCCGGCTGGCCGGGCCGGCCGCCGGAGCGCATTGGCGCGGACCGGCTCGCCGCAGGCCGCGAGAGCGGCGGCGTGGACGTCGCCTTCAAGCTCTGCTGGGACGAGAAGGCTCTGTACCTGCTGGCGAACGTCACCGATCCCACGCCCATGGCGAACGTGCACAAAGGCGGCGACCTCTGGAATGCCGACGTGCTGGAGCTTTTCCTCGGCGCGGAGCGGATCGGTCAAGGTGGCCCGCTGCTCTTTACCGACCGGCAGATCCTGCTCGGCGCGGGCGGGAACAACCAGACCTACGTGGTCAACGCCGCGAAGCAGCCCGAGATCGAAACCTCTGTCACGCCCCGGGTCGACGGCAAGGGCTACACGCTCGAGGCCGCGATCCCGTGGGGCGCGCTCGGCGTGGCGCCCAAAGAGGAGATGACCCTGCTCTTCGATCTCGCGGTCGGCAACAGCGCGGACGGCAAGCAACGCTCGAGCCAGCTCGTCTGGAACGGCGGCACGCGCAACTCTTCCGACCGCGGTGCCTGGGGCCGCCTCTCGCTTGTGCCGTGAGCTTCCGCATGAACGTGTTGATATTCGGCGCGGCCATCGGCTTGACTTGGCCAGGCAATTCTGTAAAGATAAATCATTAAGAATGTATGTATGGCTCGTGCGAGGCGGGCCTGTTCAGTGGCGGATGCGGATCGGTAAAAAAATGGATTTCGGCCTTCAGCAATCGGGCCGTCCCCGCCGTACAAGCTGAAACCGGTCTGCGAAGGCGTTTCCGGAAACGGAAGAAAGAAGCGCAGGCGCATGAAGAAACAGGTGTTCGTCGCAGTGTCCGTGTTGTCCGCGTGGATGGCCGAGGCGTCTCCGTATGACTCCAACTCCGTGCCGCTGGTGATCACCGGCTCGATGATGACGCCGGTGCTGTCGGGCGGCTCCGCGATCAGCATCGGCGGGGCGGGGGCGGCGTGGAGCATGGATTTGACCGGCAGCGGCGCGGAGGGGTACGCCTACACCACGTTCGAGATCGCGCCTTTCACGCGGGTGCAGATCACCGGCGGCAGCCTGCAGAACACGATTACGGACGGCGGGGAAGGCTGGTATTTCGGCGACCTCGTGATGTTCGCCTCGGCCGTGAATCCGTCCGCCGCCATCGCGGGGAAGGTGCCCGGCCCGACGGGCTCGAATCCCGCCCCGGGCGTGATGGCGTGGATCAGCGACGCGCAGTACAAGGCGGCCGGCTACAAGACCTCGACCAAGGCGGTTGTCAACAGCGCCGGCTACCGCTACTACGGCGGCTTTGACGGCTACGGCAGCTATCTCGCCGCCATCGGACAGTACTCTTCCAACGTGGAGAATTTTAAGGACGGCGGCTTGGCCATCAACGGCGGCGCTTACGCCGGTTGGAACCAGGCCTCGTCGCCGTCGATGGCCAGCGGCACGCCGGCCCGGCCGCTGACGGACATGCTCTATCCGGCGGGAGGCGGCCTGAACCGCCCCCTGAAAGATCAGTCGTACGCGTTTGCCGGCGCGGTGTATTCCGGCGCCGGCAGCATGTACGTCACCGTGATGGTGCGGGGTGGCGGCGGCGGCAGCGGGTCTATCCTGGTGAACAATCTGGCCGTCAGTTTTTCCGCGCACGGGGCTTTGAAGATCACCGGCTCGATGATGACGCCGGTGCTGTCGAGCGGCACCTCCTGCACGGTGAACGGGACGGGTTCGGCGTGGAGTCTGGACATGGCCGGCAGCGACGAGGCGGAAGGCTACGCCTACACCACCTTCGTGGTCGCGCCGCACACCAAGGTTCAGATCGCCGGAGGCGCTCTGCAAAACACGATCACGGGCAGTTGGTATTTCGGCGACCTCGTGATGTTCGCCTCGGCCGTGAATCCGTCCGCCGCCATCGCGGGGAAGGTGCCCGGCCCGACGGGCTCGAATCCCGCCCCGGGCGTGATGGCGTGGATCAGCGACGCGCAGTACAAGGCGGCCGGCTACAAGACCTCGACCAAGGCGGCCGTCAACAGCGCCGGCTACCGCTACTACGGCGGCTCAGACGGCTACGGCAGTTACCGCGCGGCCATCGGGCAGTATTCGTCCAACGTGGAGAACTTTTGGGACGGCGGCCTGGCCATCAACGGCGGCGCCTACGCCGGCTGGAACCAGGCCTCGTCGCCGTCGATGGCCAGCGGCACGCCGGCCCGGCCGCTGGCGGAGATCCTCTATCCTGCGGGCGGCGGCCTGAACCGTCCCGTCAAGGACCAGTCTTACGCGTTTGACGGCGCGGTGTATTCCGGCGCCAGCAACATGTTCGTCACCGTCATGGTGCGGGGCGGCGGCGGCTGCAGCAGCGGGTCCGTCCTCGTGGACAACCTGACCCTCAGCCTTTCCACGCCCGGCTACTTGCCGGCGCTCGACATGACCCGCCAAGGCTCCAACGTCCAGCTCTCCTGGCCGGCGAACGCTCCCGGACTGCGGGTGATGCAGGCCGACGCCCTCCAGACCAGCAACACCGTCTGGACGGCCGTTACGAATGAGCCGTTGCAGCAGGGCGAGGCGTGGACCCTGCAGCGGCCCGTCGAGCCCGGCTCGCGTTTCTACCGGCTTCGGATGAACTAGCCGGAAGCGCACAGGTCCGGCGGGTCTGTGAGCCGCCGGTGTGCCCCGCCCGGTGCGCTTGCGCTTGTTTGCGGCGCGCGTTCCCCGTATACTGTTCCCAATGACCTCACAGCCAAAAACAAAAACCCGGGTGGTGGCGATCGTCGGCCGCCCCAATGTCGGCAAGTCCGCAGTCTTCAACCGCATTGCGGGCAAGCGCATCGCCATCGTGCATGACGAAAGCGGGGTGACCCGCGACCGTCTGATGCGGGAAATCGATTGGGACGGGCAACGCTTCAGCCTGATCGACACGGGCGGCGTGATGGTGCTCACGGGACAGGCCGAAAAAAATCCGATCGAGGCGGGCATCCGCGCGCAGGTGGACTCGGCGCTCGGCGACGCGGCCGTGGCGATCCTGGTGGTGGACGTGCAACAGGGCATGCACCCCTTGGACGAGGAGGTCGCCCGCATCGTCCGCAAGGCGGGCGTGCCGTGCGTGGTCGCGGTCAACAAGTGCGACCAGCCGCAGCATGAGGCGGGGGTGGAGGAGTTCGCGCGCTTGGGCTTTTCGTGCTTCCCGGTGGCGGCTCAGCACAACCGCGGCATGGACGAGCTGATGGAGGCCGTGCTGCCGCAGCTGCCCGAAGCGGCGAACGAGACGGTCGAGAAGCCGCTGCGGGTGGCGATCGTCGGTCGCCCCAACGCCGGGAAATCGTCGTACATCAACCGGCTGCTTCGGGCGGAACGCGTGATCGTTTCCGACGTGGCGGGCACCACGCGCGATTCGATCGACGTGCCGTTCACCATCGGGACCGGCGATCAGGCGCGCCACTACATTTTGGTGGACACGGCGGGCATGCGCCACAAACACCGCATCGACAACGCGGTGGAGCGGTTCAGCCTGTTCCGCGCCGAGGAGAGCGTGAAAGACGCTGACGTGGTGGTGCTGGTGCTCGATCCCGATCTGGGACCCACCGTGCAGGACAAGCACATCGCGGCGCTGATCCAGGAGAACAAGAAGGGGTGCGTGATCCTGATGAACAAGTGGGATCTCGCGATGGAGAAGGGGATGACCCAGACGCAGTCGGAGCCGGTGCTGCGCCAGGTGATGCCCTTCATGAGCTATTGCCCCATCCTTTTCATTTCGGCCAAGACGGGCCTCAACATGCGCAAGAGTATCGAGGTGATCGACGCCGTGGCCGCGCAGACGCGCGTGAACCTGCCGACCGGCATGCTGAACCGCACGCTGGTCGAGGCGACGCGCCGCGTGGTCGCGCCCTCGCGGGGCGGCAAGCGGCTGAAGGTCTACTACGCGGTCCAGATCGGCGTCGCGCCGATCTCCATCCGCATGTTCGTCAACGATCCCAAGCTGGCGACCAAACAGTATACTGACTTTATGACGCGCGCTCTGCGCGAGCGCTTCGGACTCGAAGGCGCGCCGGTCGACATCCTTTACCGCGCCCGCACGCGCCCCGAACCGGGGTCGCGCCCTTCCAACGCCGGACCGGCCAAGGGCCGCCCCGAAGAGGAAGAGAATCCGGCCGACCTGTTCGACGCGGAAATCGATTGAGCGCGGCGCGTGGTTTCTGGACACGTCGGGCGGTCCATTGGCGATGCTCCGAAAAATCTCCATACAGTGGTGGCGTTTTTGGATGGCGGGCGAGGGGCTGTCGGTCAAGACCGGCCGGGCCCTGATCCTGTGCGTGCTCACCGGGCTGGCGGCGGGGCTGGCGGCGGCGGGCTTCTACTGGCTGCTGGAAACGGCGCGCTTCTATCTGAGCGAATCGCTCGCGCACTATTCTCCGCCCCTGGCGGCCGGCGAGGTGCCGCTCTATCCGGCCGCGCGCCACGCCGAACCGTTGCGCTGGGTGCTGCTGGTGCTGCCCGCGCTGGGCGGGCTGTTGGCGGCCCTGCTGGTCAAATGGTTTGCGCCGTCGGCGGGCGGGCACGGCACGGATGCGGCGATCTATGCGTATCACCGCAACGAGGGGCGCATCCCGTTCGCCGTGATTCCGGTGAAGGCGGTGGCTTCGGCGCTGGTGATCGGGTCCGGCGGCTCGGCGGGATGCGAGGGCCCTGTGACGCAGATCGGTGCGGGGTGCGGGTCCGCGATCGCGAGTCTCCTGAAGCTCGATGCCGCGGAGCGCCGCGTCCTGATGGCCGCCGGTCTGGCGGCCGGGGTGGGCGCGATTTTCCGCGCGCCGCTGGCGGGCGCGATCTTTGCGGCGGAGATCTTCTACAGCGGCCTGGATATCGAGTACGAGGTCCTGATGCCATCGCTGGTGGCGTCGACGTTGGCCTATGCGGTGTTCGCCCTTTTTTTCGGCTGGCAGCCGCTTTTCGTCATGCCGGAGTATGCGTTCGACAACCCGCTCAAGCTGGTGCCATACCTGATTCTCGCGCTGGTGGTCGCTTCGGGAGCGAAGTTCTATATTCTGATTTTCCGGCAGACGGAATCGGTCTGCCGCGCGTGGCGGGTGCCGGGGTGGGTCAAGCCGGGCCTCGGCGGCGTGCTGACGGGAGTCATCGGGTTCGTTCTGCCGCAGGTGCTGGGTTCGGGGTACGGGCTGATCCAGCAGGCCCTTTCGGTCGGCAGCCCGCTGACGGAGCGCTTCGGCGAGCTGTCGCTTGCGGCGCTGGTCCTGATCTTCTTCGGCAAGATCCTCGCGACGTCTTTCACGGTGGGCAGCGGCGGCAGCGGCGGCGTGTTCGGCCCCGCGCTGGTGGCCGGGGCGGCTTTGGGCGCGGCCACGGGGCTGACGCTGATGCGGGCCTTTCCGACGCTGGACCTGCATCCCGGCGCGTTCGCGCTGGTGGGCATGGCGGGCTTTCTGGCGGCGTCGGTGCGCGTGCCGATTGCGGCGATTATCATGGTCAGCGAGATCACGGGCAACCACGGCCTGCTGCTGCCGAGCATGTGGGTGTGCGGCATCGCCTACTGGCTCGGCAACGGCTGGACCCTCTACCGCAGCCAAGTGCGCACGCGCGACTGTTCGCCCGCCCACAGTCCCCAAAGCCCGGCGTGAACGACGGACTCCTCCGGATCGGAATCCGCCGCGCCCGGACTTCCCGGGTGTTTGTCCACGCTTGTGCATCCGGGCTGGCATTGCTAAACTTGAGCGACAAACAGAAAGCGTTCACCACCGAACGGTGGCCAAGTCAAAGGAGCGCGGTATGCGGAAAAAGGTGACGGTGATTCTGACGCTCATGGCGTGCGCGGGAGTGGCCTTGGCGGGTGAGGGCGGGGCGGCGGCGCACGAGTGGGTTGTTCCCTCGGCCCGCTTCATCCTTCAGCTCGGCGTCTTGGTTTTCGCGGCCAAAATGGGCGGCCGGCTCTTCAACCGCTGGAATTTGTCCCGGGTGCTGGGCGAACTGACGGCGGGCGTGCTGGTGGGCCCGTGGCTGCTGGGCGGGCTGTCGCTTCCGCTTTTTCCGGACGGCCTTATGCGTGGGGCCAGCGGCTTTCTGAGCGTGCACGACCCGTTGTACGGCGTCGTGACGATCTCGCTCGTGGTCTTCTTCTTTCTCGTCGGGCTGAACACGGACCTGCGGCAGGTCCGGAGATCCGCCGCCGGCGGCATCGCTGCGGGGCTCGGCGGTTTCGCGCTCTGTTTTGCGGTCGCGCTCGTGCTGCTCGTGGCGGTGGTGCCCCGGCTGACCGGCGGCGCCGCGTGGGGATGGACCTCGCCGCTGGCGCTGCTGGTGAGCACCGCGGTGTCGGTTTCCTCCGTGGGCATGCTGACGCGGACGCTGGCGGCGAGGCAACGCTTCGAGTCCCCGGCCGGGACCGTGGCGCTGACGGCCGCGCTGACCGACAACATGACGGGCCTCTTCCTGTTCACCGTTTTCTCGGGCGCTTTCGCGGCGGTGGAGAAGGGCGCTGCGCCCACCGCGTATCTGCTGGCGTCGATGACGCTGCGCGCGCTGATCGGCTTCGGCATCGTCGCGCTGTGCGGGTTTCCCATTGCGCGGTTTGTGAACGGGCTGGCCCTGCGCGAGAAGAACTACACCAGCGCGTTCGCGGTTTCGGCGGCCTGCCTGCTGATAGCTGGCGGGGTGATGGGGGCGATGGGGCTCTCGGTCATGGCCGGCGCGTACGTCATGGGCCTCGCGTTCTCCACGACGGATCTGCGTCACGAGATCCGCGAACGGCTCGATTTCGTCAGCGTGGTTTTGGTTCCCGCCTGTTTCGCCGCCCTCGGGATGCAGGTCGATCTCGGCTTGCTGGCGGAGACGCCGATGCTGTTGGGCATCGGCCTGCTCGTGGCGGGCGTCGTGGCGGCGAAACTGGTGGGCGGGGCCCTTCCGGCGGCCCTGGCGGAGCTCAACGGCGTGGGGTGCCTGCGCGTGGGGGTGGCGCTGCTGCCCCGCGGCGAGCTCTCCCTGGCGCTGCTGGCCGCCGTGGTGGGGATGGCCGCGCTGCCGCCCGGCGTCGTGTTCAGCGTCGTGTTGCTCGCGCTGGCGACCTGCATCTGCGGGCCGCTCGCGGCGAAGCCCGTGTTCGCCGCGGGCGGCAACGGCACGCGCGAGAACTTTCCCGTGCCGGAGTCGGTGAAAATCGTTTTCAGGTTTCCTTCGCATCAGGCCGCCATGCTGATGATCAACCGGGCCGTGGAGATCTTTGAGGACGACGGGTTCTACGCGCACCGGCTCAACCGGTATCAGGTGCTCTACCGCATCACGCGCGAGTCGCAGGTGATCCACCTGCAGGGGGTCGACGGCGAAGTGACGTTCGAGTGTTCCGAACAGGAGCGCCCGCTCATCAACACGGTCATGCTGGAGCTCTCTTCGGGCGTCGAGCAGAGCCTGCGCGAATTGCAGAAGCCGCTGAACGACGCGGAGCTGCGCAAAAACCTGCAGAAGGCCGCGCCCGCCTCGGCGGCCGTCGTGGCCTCAAACATGCTCAAGAATCGGTTCGCGGTCGAGACGCTCAAGCCGCGGATGCTGGCCACCACCAAGCAGGGCGCGATCTCCGAGCTGGTGTCGCTGCTGTACGAGAACGGGCTGGTGATGGACCGCGAGCGCGCGGTGCAGTCCGTGTTCGAGCGCGAGCAGGGGCTCTCCACCGGGCTCGAGCACGGCTTGGCGATTCCGCATGCCCGCACGGATGCGGTGACGCGGCTGGTGTGCGCGGTCGGCCTCAAGAAGGAGGGCTTGGATTTCGACGCGGCTGACGGCAAGCCCGCCCGGATCGTGGTGCTGGTGCTGGCCCCCGACAATGCGGCCACGCCGCAGCTGCAGCTGATCGCCCAGGTGTGCCGGATGCTGGACGAGAAGGGCCGTGCGGCGCTGCTGGCCTGCGAGACGGCGGAGGACATGTACGGCGTGCTGACGGCGGGGGTGGTTCCCGCAGCGCCGGCGGCGGGCGGCCGGCAGCCCTCGCCGCTGAGGGCCAGCCTCCAGTGGCAGAGCATTTCGCTCGAGATGGCGCCCGCGGATCAGGCGCAGACGGTCGCGCTCCTGCTGGCGCTGTGCGCGCGCAGCGGCGCGGTGGGGACGGTCGAGGAGATCCGCAGGGAGATCCAGGCGCTTCCGTCCTGCGCGCCCGAGCGGATTGGCGAGGGCGCCGCGCTGTTCACGGTCGAGACGCAGAACGTGTACCGGACGGTCGTGGCCGTGGGCGTCAGCGCGCAGGGCGTGTCCTGCGCCTGCGGCGCGGCCTGCCGCGTCTGTGTGATGGTGCTCTATCCGCCCTCTGCGGCCTCCGGCCTGCCGTCCCTCAAAGAGGCGCTGGCGCGCGCGCTGTGCGCCGAAGGTCTCGCCGCCCTGCTCGCCGCCAAGAACAGTCAGGACGCGCTCGCGGTGCTGCTGAAATAGACCGCGCTCGCGGCGCCGAGGAGCGATCTGAGCCAGCGCGCTCTCTGTACCCGCGAGGGGCCTCAGAACTTTTTGTGGAAGGTGCGGTGGATCACGTCGAGCTGCTGCTCGCGCGTGAGCTTGATGAAGTTCACGGCGTAGCCCGAGACGCGGATCGTGAGCTGCGGGTATTTTTCGGGGTGGTCCATGGCGTCCAGCAGCAGCTCGCGCTGCAGGACGTTGACGTTGATGTGGTGCCCCTTTTCCGTGAAGTAGCCGTCCAGCAGGCTCACCAGGTTTTCGATGCGTTCCGGGGCTTCGCGTCCGAGCGCGTCCGGCACGATCGAGAAGGTGTAAGAGATGCCGTCCTCGCTGTGGTCGTAGGGCAGCTGCGCCACGGACTTCATGGAAGCGATGCAGCCGTGCGAGTCGCGCCCGTGCATGGGGTTTGCGCCGGGCGCGAACGGGTCGCCCTTTTTGCGGCCGTCCGGCGTGGAGCCGGTCTTCTTGCCGTAGACCACGTTCGAGGTGATGGTGAGGATCGACAGCGTGGGTTTGGCGTGGCGGTAGGTGCGATGCTTGGAGAGGCGCCCCATGAAGGTTTTGACCACCTCGATCGCGATCTCGTCCACGCGCGGGTCGTTGTTGCCGAATTTCGGGAAGTCGCCCTCGATCTCGAAATCCACGGCCAGGCCGCGCGCGTCGCGGATCGGCTTGACCTTGGCGTACTTGATCGCCGAGAAGGCGTCCGCCACGACCGAGAGCCCGGCGACGCCGCAGGCCGCCGTGCGGAAGACGTCTTCGTCGTGCAGCGCCATCTGGATGCGCTCGTAGCAGTACTTGTCGTGCATGTAGTGGATGACGTTGAGCGTGTTGATGTAGAGGCGCGAGAGCCAGCGGCAGATCTGGTCGAACTTGCGGACGATCTCGTCGTAGTCGAGGTACTCGGAGGTGACGGGCGCCATCTCGGGGCCGACCTGCTGGCCGGTGATCTCGTCCTTGCCGCCGTTGATGCAGTAGAGCAGGGCCTTGGCGAGGTTGGCGCGCGCGCCGAAGAACTGCATCTGCTTGCCGATGCGCATGGCCGAGACGCAGCAGGCGATGCCGTAGTCGTCGCCGAACTTCTCGCGCATCAGCTCGTCGTTCTCGTACTGGATCGACGAGGTCTCGATCGAGAGCCGCGTGCAAAAACGCTTGAACGGGTCAGGCAGGCGCGGGCTCCACAGCACGGTCATGTTCGGCTCCGGCGCGGGGCCGAGGTTGGTGAGCGTGTGCATGAAGCGGTAGGTCATCTTGGTGACCATGTGGCGGCCGTCCACGCCGATGCCGCCGAGCGACTCGGTGATCCACGTGGGGTCGCCCGAGAAGAGCGCGTCATAGTTGGGCGTGCGCAGGAAGCGCACGAGGCGCAGCTTCATCACGAAATGATCGACGAACTCCTGGATCTGCGCTTCGGTGTAGCGGCCCGAGGCCAGATCGCGTTCGGCGAAGATGTCGAGGAAGGTGGAGACGCGGCCGAGCGACATGGCGGCGCCGTTCTGCTCTTTGATGGCGGCGAGGTAGGCGAAGTAGAGCCACTGGATCGCCTCTTGCGTGTCCCGCGCGGGCTGCGAGATGTCGTAGCCGTAGGCGGTCGCCATGGCTTTCAGCTCCTGGAGCGCGCGGATCTGTTCGGAGATTTCCTCGCGCAGCTGGATCGCTTCGAGGTCCATGGCGTCAAACACGTGGCGGGCCTTGGCGGACTCTTTGTGGGCGATCAGGAAATCGATGCCGTAGAGCGGCAGGCGGCGGTAGTCGCCGATGATGCGGCCGCGGCCGTAGGCGTCGGGCAGTCCGGTGATGATGCCGGTGTGGCGGGCGAGCTTCATCTCCTCCGAATAGGCGTCGAAAACGCCGTCGTTGTGGGTCTTGCGGTATTTGAAGACGTTCTCAATCTCGTGCGGAAGTTCGCGGTCATAGGCCTTCAGCGAGGACTCGACCATGCGGATGCCGCCGAACGGCATGATGGCGCGTTTGAGCGGGGCGTCCGTCTGAATGCCGACGATCTGCTCGAGCTCGCGGTCGATATAGCCGGGCGCGTGCGAGGTGATCGTGGAGATGCGCGTGTTGTCGATGTCGTAGACGCCGCCGCGGACGCGCTCCTGCTGCAGGAGGTCTTGGACTTTCGCCCACAGCGTGCGGGTCCGGGCGGTGGTCGGCGCCAGAAACGCGTCGTCGCCGTCATACGGCGTGTAATGCGTAACGATGTGCTCGCGCACGTTGATGTTGATCCGCCAAATATCCTGGGATAACGACATGGGGCACAGCCTTTCGTAAAAACCTGTCTTATTATAAATGCGGCCGTGCTTTTGCTCAAATGAAAACGCGAGAAATGAAGACGGCCGGGACGCGATGGGACGCCGATGGATGGCGGTGCTGGCGGAAGGCGGGCGTCAATGCGTCGGGCTTCGGCCGCCGCGGCGGGAACTGTGGCCGGGGGCAAGGACGGGAGAAAAGACTGGTGCGCCTGGCGGGGATCGAACCCACAACCTTCGGCTTCGGAGGCCGACACTCTATCCAATTGAGCTACAGGCGCGCAAAAAAGTGGACGTATATTAAAAGTTGGGGCCGCAAACTGCAAGCTCGATATTCGGTCTTGCCCTGTTCAGCCGCCCGCCTTCATGAGCGGCGGAGTGCGTCCTGGGCGGAGCGTAAGCCGACGTCGGGGCTTTGCGCGTCCACATCCTGCGCCGGGCGCCAGTCGCCGTTGATGCCGTTGTGCTGCCAGTTCTGCAGTTCGATGACCAGGCCACAGACGCCGAAGGAGTCGCCGATTTCGTTGAAAAGGGTTTCGACCATGGCGGGCGTCAGCGGGTGCGGGAAGCCGGGGAGGCGTTGGAGTTTGCCATGGATATAGACCGTGCCGCGGCAAGCGTGGTGCGACAGCCAACCGAGATCGATCTGGTTTCGCACAAAGAGTTTGCGGACGTTCAGGTTGATCTCCATGTCGGGCACGGCGCTGTAGTTCATGGGACGTCCCCGCCATCGCCGATGAGCGAGACGATCTTCTCGTTCAGGGTTGCGACGGTAAACGGTTTGTAGATGATGTCGGCCGTGCCCTCCGCAAATTCAGTCTTCCAGAGCTCCATGGCCGTTTTCGATTCCGTGCTGAACGCGCCGAAATCGCCGGTGATGAAAAGCACCGGCGGATGTTTGGCCCCGCACAGGTCTTTGAACACCTCGAGGCCGTTTTTAACGGGCATGCAGATGTCCAGCAGCACGAGGTCGATCGGGTGCTCGCGGAAAAGCGTGAAGAATTCGGCGCAGTCGGTCGTCGTGAAGGTCTGATATCCCTTGCTGTCCAGGACTTTCCCGATAAAGTCCATGATGGACGGGTCATCATCCAGCGCGAGTATTCTCTTCATTTTCGATCCGCCTTTGAAGGTGCCGTTTCGATATCCGGAATCGTGTCCCATAGTACAAGAACAGATATCATGGTGCCTCTTCCCGGCGACGATGTCAAGGTACGGCGTCGCGGATCAACGGCCGTCTTGCAGGCGGGGAAAAACAGGAAGGCGGGGCCCTCGGCGTTGCGGGCGGTGTTGAAAAGCGGGCCGCATGCGGCCCGCGCGGCTAGACCAGCGCTTTGAGCATCAGCGTGGACCAGGTCATGACGCGCGCGAACTGGTCAAGCCCGAAGGACTCATTGGGGCAATGGATCTTGTCCTCTTCGCGGCCGAAGCCGACGAGCAGGGGGGCCGCGCCGGAAAGCTGCTGCAGCCGGGCGACCACGGGGATCGACGCCCCCTCCCAACGGAAAAGCGCGCCGCGCGGGTCCATCTGCTGCAGCACGTCGGCCGCGAGGCGGAAAATCGGCGAGTTGAGCGGCAGGCGGAAGCCTGGCGCGCCCACGCAGTTCTCGGAGAAGGTCAGCGTCATGCCGGGGGGGCACCGCTCGGCCAGGTGCTTCTGTACGGCGGCGAGCGTGTCTTCCGGCCGCTGGTCGGGCACGAGGCGCATGCTGAGTTTCGCTTCGGCCGAGCAGGGGATCACCGTCTTCGAGCCGGGGCCGCCGTAGCCGGAGTGGATGCCGTTGATTTCGATCGTAGGCTCGAAACTGCCGCGCGTGATCGCATCCAGCGTCCGTTTGCCGCCCAAGGGCAGGCAACCGATCTCCTGCGCGTAGCGCTCGTCCGAGATCGTGCCCTGCCGGGCGATGGCGTGCTCTTCGGCGGAAGGCGGATGCACGTGGTCGCAGAAGCCGGCCACGGCGATGGAGCCGTCCTCGTTGTGCAGGGTCGCGAGCAGGCGCGCCAGCCCCTGGGCGGGATTGGGGGCCACGCCGCCGTGGACGCCGGAATGGAGGTCATAGGCGGGGCCGGTCAGCGCGACGGTGAAGTGCTGCACGCCGCGCAGGCCCGCCACGATGGCGGGACGGTTCTCCGGGCCGCAGGAGGTGTCGCTGACCATCATGACGTTGGCCTGCAGGCGCGGCCGCAGAAGGGGGGCGAGGTCGTTGACCGCGAAGCTGCCGCTCTCCTCCTGGCCCTCGATCACGAGCTTGATGGTCGGCAGTTTCTCGCCCGCCTCGATGAGGGCCTTGACGCCCGAGAGGAAGCCGAAGACCTGGCCTTTGTTGTCCTGCGCGCCGCGCGCATAGACGCGATCGTTAAGCAGCGTGGGCTCGAAAGGCAGCGTTTGCCAGCCGCTCAGGGGATCTTCCGGCTGCACGTCGTAATGGCCGTAGAAAAGCACGGTCATGGACTCGGGCGCGCCGGGGCGCTCTGCGACCAGCACGGGGACGGGGATGCCGCTGCCGGGGGTGAGGATCTCCACCTCGAAACCGAGGGGCCTGAGAAAATTCTTCAGCCACGCGGCGGCGCGGGCGCAATCGCCGAGCCGCTTAGGATCGGCGCCGATCGTCGGCAGCCGCAAAAACGCAAACCAGTCGTCCAGAATGGCCGACCGGTTTTTTTCGAAATAAGCGGGAGCGAAAGACGCATCGATCATGTGCCGTCCTTTCTGGAAATAAAAAACCGCCCACTTCACGCGCGAGCGAAAAGTCAGCGGTCAAAATGGAGGTGCGAAGCGGAATTGAACCGCTGTACGA
This sequence comes from Kiritimatiellia bacterium, assembly GCA_035353175.1. GTDB lineage: Bacteria > Verrucomicrobiota > Kiritimatiellia > RFP12 > UBA1067 > DAOPZC01. The sequence continues at coordinate 88,669 of DAOPZC010000001.1, forward strand.
GGTTTTGCAGACCTCTGCCTAACCACTCGGCCATCGCACCCAGACGAAAAGGGCTACTTTTTCATCCCAGCGCGCAGACGCTCTTTCACCCGTTTGTTGCGGGCGTCACGGCGTTGGCGTTTGAGTCTTTTTCTAAGTTGTTGTCCCATAACGGGCGCAAACTTTAGCAGAGGCGACGGAGAGGTGTCAACAGACAAGTTGGCGTTTTTATTCTTGGTCAGAGCGGGGTGATTGTGGTTTACTACGCGCTTTTATGGAACCGATGACAGAGCGTGAGACGCGGACTCCGGGGACCTTCGAGGTGCTCAAGGAGGACCGTTACACGGGCGCGCGGCTGGGGCGTCTCTGGACCGCGCACGGCGCCGTCCAGACGCCGGTCTTCATGCCGGTCGGCACGCAGGCCACGGTCAAAGCGCTGGAGCCGCGCGACCTGAAGGAGCTGGGGGCGTCGATCATTCTGGGCAACACTTATCACCTGCTGCTGCGGCCGGGCATGGACGTGATGGCGGCCTGCGGCGGGCTGCACCGGTTCATGGGGTGGGATCGCCCGATCCTGACCGACAGCGGGGGATTTCAGGTGTTCAGCCTGAACAACCTGCGCAAGATCCGCGCGCACGGGGTGGAGTTCCGCTCGCACATCGACGGCGCGAAGTTCTTCCTCGGGCCGCCCGAGGCCATGGCGGTGCAGCGGACGCTGGGCTCGGACATCGCGATGTGCTTTGACGAATGCATGCCGTATCCGTGCGAGGCGGCGTATGCGGTCCAGTCGGTCGACAAGACGCTGCGGTGGGCGGCCCTGTGCCTGGAGCAGGCGCGCGCGCCGGGTCAGCTGGTGTTCGGCATCGTGCAGGGCGGCGCGTTCGTGGAGCTGCGCGAGCGGTGCGCACGCGAGCTGGCGGCCATGGGGTTCGACGGGTATGCGGTCGGGGGCGTCAGCGTGGGCGAGCCGGAAGACGTGATGCTGAAGGGCGTGGAGGACGGCGTGCGCTGCCTGCCGCGCGAGCGGCCGCGGTACGTCATGGGGCTGGGCGACATGTTCCAGATGTGTGAGTCGGTCGCGCGGGGCGTGGACATGTTCGACTGCGTGATCCCGACGCGCGTGGCGCGCCACGGCACGGCCTACACGCGGGCGGGGCAGTATCCCGTCAAAGGCGGCTCCTACAAGATGGACCAGAGGCCGGTCGAAGAGGGGTGCGCCTGCTATTGCTGCCGGAATTTTTCGCGGGCCTATGTGCGCCATTTGCTGAATGTGGGCGAGATTTTAGGGGTTCGGCTGCTGACGATCCATAACATGCACTGTTACCTCAGTTTTATGCGGGACATGCGTGAGGCGATCGCGAACGACTGCTTCAGCGAGTGGCGGCAGGCCTTGGCCGCGGTGTTGCGGCCGGGCGGATTGAAGTCGAGAGAGAAAGCTTTCGCGGAATGAGGGAAGGGCGGGGCGGTGAAAGGCGGACGAGGGCTGTATGCCTGGCTTTTGCGGTTTCCGCACTCCCCTGTTCCGTTGACCAAAAGGAAACAGAAAAATGAATACAGGATTGTTTTTGGCACAGACCGCTTCGCAGGGCGCGTCGAGCATGGGCGGAATGCTGATTCCGATGGTGCTGGTTTTCGGCATCTTCTACTTCATGATGATCCGCCCGCAGCAGCGCAAGGAGAAGGAGCGCCTGCGCATGATCGCCGAGCTCCGCGCCGGCCAGAAGGTGCTGTTCGCGGGCGGGATGATCGGCACCATCGCCGAGGTCCGCGCCGCCACGTTCCTGGTGGAGATCGCGCCCAAGGTGACGGTCGAGGTCGCGCGCGGCGCGGTCAGCAAGGTGCTCAAAGAGGGCGAAGAGGCGACCGTGGAAGAGACCCGGTGAGCGCTCTTTTTTGAAATTCATGGATGAAATAGAGCGGTGAAGTGTGCTATATTGACACTTCTATTGACTCTTTATGGGTTTTTGTCTAACCGTGGAGCTGTTGAAAAATGAGTAGAAATGACCTCTGGAAATGGCTTGTGCTGGCCATTCTGGCTGTTTTGTCCGCCTATGTTGTCGTCCCTCCGAAAGAGAAGATTCGTCTGGGTTTGGATTTGTCAGGCGGCACGAGCTTTACGGTCGCGATCGATGAGACGAAGCTGCGCAACAACATCAAGTCAGTCGATGTCGAGCTGAACGATGTCGAGGTGCAGAACCAGGTCAACAACATCCTCAAGGACGCCGACGCGCGGGCCATCGAGGTCATCCGCAACCGCATCGACGGTTTGGGTGTGAACGAGCCGGTGATCCAGGGCGGCAAGAACCACCGCATCATCGTGCAGCTCCCGGGCGCCAGCGCCGATCAGCGCGATGCGGCGGAGAAGAGCATCCAGAGCGCGGCGTTTCTGGAGTTCAAGCTGGTCCACAAGCAGAACGACCAGTTGGTGGACAAAGTGCTTTCGTCCGGCCGCCTGCCCGAGGGCTATGTCTCTTCTGAAGATGGCCGCGGGTATAAGCGCGCCGCGAATTACAACGAGTTGGTCAAGGATCCCGACTACGCGCGCCGCCTTTCGCTGTTCGAGGTTCCCGACCCGCGCTACGCCTTTATGTTGGAGCGCGAGCAGGCCGTTAACGGGCAGGTGACCTACCGTCCCGTCTTCGTGCTCCGCAAGGCCGAGATGAACGGTTCGGCGCTGTCCAGCTCTTCCGTCGAAGTCGATTCCATGACCGGCCGCGTGCATGTCTCGCTGACGTTCAACGCCAAGGGGTCGGCGGAGTTCGCCCGGCTGACCAAGGCCTATGCGCCGCGCGGCTCGCGCAACAAGGACAGCGACGTGGGCCGCCAGCTCGCGATCGTCTTGGACGACACGCTGTATTCCGCGCCGGTGCTCAAGACCGAGATTCCCAACGGCCGCGCCATCATCGAGGGAAATTTCTCGTGGTCCGAGGCGGCCGTGCTGCGCAATATCCTGAATGCGGGCTCGCTGCCTGCGCCGATGAAGATCCTGGAGAAGCGCTCCGTCGAGTCCACGCTCGGCGCGGACGCCATCCGCAGCGGCGTCAACGCGGCCATCCTGGGCACCGTGCTGGTCGCTTTCTTCATGCTGATCTACTATTCCTATTGCGGCCTGATCGCCAATGTCGCGCTGATCCTTGACCTGCTGTTGCTGCCGGCCGGACTGATCGTGGCCTCCAGCATCTTGGGCATTTTCGTGAAGGACGCGGCGATCGCCAAACGGTCGTTCGACCTGCCGGTGCTGACGATGCCCGGCATCGCCGGTATCGTGCTGACGCTCGGCATGGCCGTGGACGCCAACGTGCTGATTTTCGAGCGCATGCGTGAGGAGTTCGCGTTGGGCAAGTCGGCCCGCGTGGCCGTGGCCGCCGGTTACGACCGCGCCTTCCTCGCGATCTTCGACTCGAACATCACCACGCTGCTGACGGCCGTCATCCTCTTCATCTTCGGCGCGGGCCCCATCCGCGGATATGCGATCACGCTGTCGGCCGGCATCATCGTCAGCATGTTCACGGCGCTGGTCGTGACCCGCCTGATCTTCAACGCCACGGTGCCCGAGAACCGCACCAAGCCGTACAAGATGATGCAGTTCATGAAGAATGCCAACTACGACTTCCTGCGCTGGGGCAAGTTGGCCGGCTACACGTCGCTGGCGATCATCGTGGTCACCTGCGCGATCTTCCTCGGCCGCGCGATCAAGAATCCGCCCAGCGTCATGGCAGTGGATTTCACGGGTGGCGCCTCGATGACGTTCAACTACGAGCAGAAGACCGATATCGGCGAGGTGCGTAAGATTGTGAATGAGGTCGTGAACGATGCGACCATCCAGTACCAGTCGTCGGTGGACGGCACGGGCAACCTGCTGCTCGTCAAGACCGGCACCATGAAGGTCGGCGAGGAGAACGTTTCCAAGGTCATCGGCGCCGCGCTGGCCAAGCGCGCGCCCGCCAGCAAGTTCACGCTGGCCGGTGAAGAAGACGTCGGCTCGGAAGTGGGCACCGACCTCAAGCGCTCGGCCCAGTGGGCGATCCTGTTCTCTCTGATCGGCATCTTGATCTACGTGTCGGTGCGGTTTGAGTTCGGGTTCGCGCTGGGCGGCGTCGTGGCGCTGGCGCATGACGCGTTCATCACCTTGGGCCTTTACAGCCTGTTCGGTCGCCAGGTGAGCCTCACGATCGTGGCGGCGCTGCTGACGATCGTCGGTTATTCGATCAACGACACCATCGTGATTTTCGACCGCATCCGCGAGGACCTGCGCAAGGATCCGAAGATGGAGTTCAAAGAACTGTGCAACCGCGCCATCAACCAGACGCTGAGCCGTACGATCCTGACGTCGCTTTCGACGCTGATCGCCACGCTGGCGCTCTTCATCTTCGGCGGCGGCGCGATCAACGATTTCGCGCTGGCGATGCTGATCGGCCTGGTCGCCGGCACCTACTCGACCATCTTCATCGCCACGCCGATCATGTTGGCCTGGTACCGCGGCCACCGTCCCGGAATCGCCCAGTCGAAGTAAACGGATCGCGAGGGATAAAAGGTGCGGCGTGCGTGATGAGCGCACGCCGCTCTTTTTTTCGGGGTGCGGGTTTCGGGAGAGGCTTCGCCTCGATCGAGCCGCGGCGCGAATAACGGGATCGACGGGGCGGTTCCTTCGGTGCTATATTTTCGCTTCATTTTGGCGGTCCGCTAAAACGGCGGTCGGAACAGGGCTCAAACGGGGAGATCTCATGAACGCAACGAACGTGTCTCGGCGACGTTTTCTGGCTGGTGCGGGCGCGCTGGCCGCAGCACCTTACATCATTCCGGCTTCGGCGCTCGGTAAAGCCGCGCGTCCCGCGCCCTCCGCGCGGCTGAATGTCGGCATCATCGGCTACGGCACGATGGCTCACGACAACATCGGCAACTTCTTGAATAACGACCATGTCCAGGTGGTTGCCGTCAGCGACCCGAACCGCGGAACCGACAAGCTGTATGGCTACAACGGGCAGCGCGGCGGCGGCATGGCTCCCTGCAAACAGCGCGTGGACAAATTTTACGCCGAGAAGACGGGCAAGGCGGACTACAACAGCTGCAAGACGTTCGCGGACTTCCGCGAACTGCTGGACAGCGATGTCGACGCGGTCGTCATTAGCACGCCCGACCATTGGCACGCCTTGCAGGCCATCTATGCGGCCCGCAAAGGCAAGCACGTCTACTGCCAGAAACCGATGAGCCTCAGCATCGGCCAAGGCATCGCCATGGTGCGCGCCGTCGAGGAGTCCGGCATCACGTTCCAGGTTGGCTCGCAGCAGCGTTCCAGCAACGAGTTCCGCCGGGCCTGCGAATTCGTCCGCAACGGCTACCTCGGCAAGATCAAGCGCGTCGAGATCGGATTGCCGGGTGGCGGCTTCAACGCCTGGGGCAAACCGGACGAGTATAACTCCAAATCCCCGCGCGCCACGCCGCCGGATTACTTCGGCGCCGACGGCTTCAAAATGTGGCTGGGCGCAGCGCCCGCGCGCGCGTTCACCCCGGCGATCCACAGCCCCATGTCCTGGCGCTTCAACCTGGACTACGGCGGAGGGTTCGTCACCGACTGGGGCGCGCACCACCTCGACATCCTCCAGTGGTCCACGGGCAAGGACGGCAGTGGCCCCGTGGCCGTCGAGAACATCAAAGGCGACATGGACCCCGCTGATCCGGTCTGGAACACCGCCGGCCATTACGAATTCGAGGTCGTGTACGAGGATGGCACGCGCGCCTTCGTCTCGGACAAATATCAGAACGGCCTGCGCTTCTTCGGCGAAGACAACCGGCAGATCTTCGTCACCCGCGGCAAGATGGAGACCGCACCTGAGGAACTCTACCGGACCAAGCTGAAAGAGACGGACACCAAGCTCTATGTCAGCGGTCAGCACGAGAAAAATTTCATCGAGTGCATTTACAGCGGCGAGACGACGATCACGCCGTGCGCGGTCGGCCACCGGTCCATCTCGATCGCCCACATGGCCAACATCGGCCTCCGCCTCGGGCGCAAGAACTTGAAGTGGGATCCGAAGGCCGAGCGCTTTATCGGCGACGCCGACGCGGACCGCCTGATCAATCAGCCGCTCCACAACGGCTGGATTTTGGATCCGAAGCGCGCGTAAACCGGGTTTCTTGTTTGGCGTGTGCCTGGCTGGCGGGCCGTCGGACGGCCCGGGTCAGCGCTCCGGTTTCCGTATTCAAAAAGCGCGGGTGTGGCCCCGCGCTTTTTTTGTTATATTGAGCCCATGGCACAAGAGTGGAATATCCGCCCGAGAGGGCATGTCTGTTCGATTTGCGCGCAGCCGTTCGCGGACAAGCGGCCGTGCGTCTCGGTGCTGCGCGAGACCGAGAACACCTACGAGCGGCTGGACTGTCATCTGGCCTGCTGGCAAAGTCAGCCGCGTGACTGGGAGCCTTTCAGCTTTTGGGAAGGCGAGTACGAGGCGCCCGCGCCCGCGCCGAGCAAGGGCGAGCCGCTCAAAAAAGAGACCGCCGAAGGTTTGCTGCGCCGCCTGATCACGCTGGAGGATCCCGCCATGCAAAATGTGGTGTACGTTCTGGCGGTGATGCTGGAGCGCGGCAAGCAGCTGATCGAGCGCGACGCCAAGCCGCACGAAGGCGGCGGCATCCTGCGCGTGTATGAGCACAAGAAAAGCGGCGACACCTTCGTGGTGCTCGATCCCCGCCTGCGGCTCGACCAGCTCGGCGAGGTCCAGCAGCAGGTGGTTGCGCTGCTCAGCGGCACGCAGGCGTTGGGCGAGGCCGAGGTGCCGGAGGCCGCGGCGAAAAACGAGCCGTCCGTCGCCGGCTAGGGCGCGCCGCGGACGGCTCGGGGAGCCGCTTCGGCCGGAGACGATGCATCGTCAAGGAGCTGAACCATGACCTTCGACCTGATTCTGCGAAAGGGCCGCGTGGTGGACGGCACGGGCACAGCGGCGCGCGTCGCAGACGTGGGCGTGAGCGGAGACCGCATTGCGGCCGTCGGCGATCTGAGCGGCGCTCGCGCCGTTCGCGAGATCGATGCGGCCGGCCTCGTCGTGTGCCCCGGGTTCATCGACGCGCACGCGCATTCGGACGCGTACCTCCTGCTGGAGCCCGATGCTCCGAGCAAGCTCGCCCAAGGCGTCACCACCGAGGTGAACGGCCAGTGCGGCGGCTCGGCCGTGCCGCGCCTGGGACGGGCGCGCCTCTCCTCCGACTGGGCCTCGCAGACGTATCCCGCCCTCACTTCCGAAGGCGTGAGAATGGGCGACGGCCCCGGGCCGACCTGGACGACGGTGGCGGATTACCGGCGGCTGTTCGACGCGGTGCGGCCGGCCGTCAACACGGTGCAGTTCATCGGGCACAACACGCTGCGCGCCGGCGTCATGGGGTATGAGCCGCGCACGGCGACGCCGGATGAGCTGCGCGCGATGCAGCGCCGCTTGGAGCAGGCTTTGGACGAAGGCGGGTGGGGGCTGACCACGGGCCTGCTCTACCAGCCCGGCAAATACGCGACGGACGACGAGGTCCTGGCCTTGGCGCGCACGGCCGCGGCGAAGGGCGGCCTGTACGCCACGCACATGCGCAGCGAGGGCGGCCGGCTGTTGGAGTCGATCGAAGACGTGCTGGGCCTCGCCCGCGCGACGGGAATCCAGGTGCAGATCTCGCATCTGAAGACCTCCGGGAAATCCAACTGGGGCAAGATCGACGAGGCGCTGGCGCGCATCAACGCCGCCCGCGCCGAGGGACTCAACGTGCACTCCGACCGCTATCCCTACACGGCGGCGGGCACGGATCTCGACGTGGTGCTGCCCGACTGGGCTTCGGCCGGCGGTCGCGACGCGATCCTCAGAAACTTGCGCGACCCGGCCGCGCGCACGCGCATCGAGGACGAGCTCGACGGCGGGGAACGCGACTGGGCGGGCGTCATGATCGGCGGCGGCTGGAGCGAGGCGGTGCGGGCCTTCAGCGGCAAGACGCTGGCCGAAGCCGCGGCCGCACTCGGGCTCACGCCCGGGCAGACCGCGTGCCGTTTCATCGATTCAGACGACACGCGCACGGGCGCCTTCTTTTTCGGCATGTGCGAGGAGAACCTGCGGCGCATCTATGCGGAGCCGTGGATCATGCCGGGCAGCGACGCTTCGGTGCGCGCGCCGTGGGGGCCGCTGGGCCAGGACCATCCGCACCCTCGCGCGTACGGTACCATGCCGCGTTTCCTGCGGTTGCTGACCGGCCGCGTCGCGGGGTTCGGCCGAATCTGCGGGCTCGAAGAGGCGGTGCGACGCATGACGGGTCTGCCCGCGCAGACGTTCGGCCTCGCCGGCCGCGGCGTGTTGAAGGCGGGCAACTTCGCGGATGTGGTCGTGTTCGATGAAAACCTGTTTTGCGATACCGCCACCTACGCGCAGCCGCACCGGTTTGCGGCAGGCGTGCGGCAGACGGTCGTGAACGGTGCGGTGTCCTACGACCAAGGCCGTTTCACCGGCGAACGCCGCGGGCGTTTCCTGACGCGCTGATGGCCCGTGCGGGTCTCGCTTGGCTAAGCTGGCGGTGCTCGCCTCCATTTCCTGTTGGCTATCGTGTGAGGCGGCGGCTATACTGTCCGCATGAAAATCGTTCGCCTGAAAAACATCGGCGCTGCGGTTCTGGCCTGTGCGGCGTTTGCGCTGGCGGAGGAGCCTATGGACACGACATGGCGGAAACTGACGGCGGAAGAAGAGCGCGTGATCGTTCACAAAGGCACGGAGAAGCCCTTCTCCGGCAAGTACACGAAACATCCGGCGGCCGGGGTTTACACCTGTCGGCGCTGCGGCGCGGCGCTCTATCGATCGGAGGACAAGTTCGATTCCGAATGCGGCTGGCCGGCGTTCGACGCGGAGGTCCCCGGCGCCGTGCGGCGGCAGACCGATGCCGACGGCCAGCGCACGGAGATTCTGTGCGCCACGTGCGGCGGCCATCTGGGGCATCTTTTCACCGGCGAGCGGCTGACCCGCCGCAACACGCGCCACTGCGTGAACTCCGTCTCCATGGACTTCGTGACCGAAGACGCGCTGGACAAATCTTTTTCGCGGGCCGTCTTTGCGGGGGGGTGCTTCTGGGGCGTGGAGTATTACCTGCAGCAGTCCTTCGGCGTGATCCGCGCCGTGAGCGGCTACACCGGCGGCGCCAAAGAGTTCCCTTCGTACAAGCAGGTGTGCGGGGGCGGCACGGGGCACATCGAAGCCGTGGAGGTGCTCTTCGATCCGCGGCAGACCACGTACGAGACCTTGGCCAAGCTGTTCTTCGAGATCCACGACCCGACCCAGACCGACCGGCAGGGACCGGACATCGGCGAGCAGTACCGCTCGGTCGTGTATTACCGCGACGAAGCCCAGAAGGCAACGGCGGAAAAGCTGATCGCACAGCTCAAAGCCAACGGGTTCAAGGTCGTCACGCGCCTCGAGCCTGCGGCGAAATTTTGGCCGGCGGAACCGTACCATCAGGACTACTATTTCAACAAAGGCACAACGCCCTATTGCCATGCGCCGGTGAAACGCTTCGAGTGAGCGGGGCGAGGGTCGCGGGCGCTTCGGGGCACCGGATCGCAGAGAGGTGACATTCATAACGGGAGCAGGGGACACATGAGAAAACAGAGGGGATGGGCATGGGTGGCGGCGTGGGGCGTTCTGGGGTTGACGCTCAGCGCGAACGGTGGCCTGGGGCGTCAGCCGAAAGAGCCGCTGCGCCTCAGGCGCGCGGATAGTTTTCTCGGCATCCACTTCGACTTCCACGCGCGGGAAGACTGCACGGCGGTGGGGTCCAACACCACGCCGGCAATGGTGGCGAACATGCTCGACCTGGTGCGGCCGGACTACATCCAGATCGATTGCAAAGGGCACCCCGGTTTTTCGAGTTATCCGACCCAGGTCGGCAACCCCGTGCCCGGTTTTGTGGGCGATCCGCTGCGCGTGTGGCGGCAAGTCACGGCTGAGAAGGGGGTGGCGCTCTTCATGCACTATTCCGGCGTGTGGGATTCCGCCGCGGTCGCCAAGCATCCCGAGTGGGCGGCCGTCGGCGCGGACGGGAAACCCAGCAAGACCGCGACTTCGGTGTTCGGCCCGTACGCCGACGAGCTGCTGATTCCTCAGCTGAAAGAACTGGCGGGCGTCTACGGCGTGGACGGCGCCTGGATCGACGGCGAGTGCTGGGCCACTGTGCCGGACTACGGCGAGAAGGCGGCCAAGGCGTTTCGCGACGCGACGGGCGTTCAAGCATTGCCCAAGAAGCCCTCCGACCCGGGCTGGTTCGATTTCCTTCAGTTCCACCGCGAGGCGTTCCGCAACTATTTGCGGCGCTACGTCGCCGAGGTGAACAAGGCTTATCCCAAATTTCAGCTGTGCAGCAACTGGGCCTATACGGACCACATGGCCGAGCCGGTCAGCGCGCCCGTCGCGTTCCTCTCGGGCGATTACGCGCCGGACGACAGCGTCAACTCCGCGCGGCTCTCCGCACGCTACCTGGTGCGGCAGGGCATGCCGTGGGACCTGATGGCGTGGAGCTTCAGCCGCAAGAATGGCGCGGACGGCAAGAGCCTCCAGAAGACCGCGCCGCAGCTCGAGCGCGAGGCGGCCGTGGTGGTCGCGCTGGGCGGCGGGTTCCAGGCGTATTTCAAACAGAAACGCGACGGCTCGATCTATGAGGAACAGATGCCGGCAATGGCCGAGACGGCCCGATTCTGCCGCGAACGCCAGTCGCTCTGCCATCATGCCGAGCCGGTGCCGCAGGTTGCGCTGCTGCTTTCGCGGGCCGGCCATTACCGCAAAATCAACGGGCTTTTCAACCGCGACTTGTCGAACGTCAACGGCGTCTTGCAGGCGTTGCTTGAAAGCCAGCAATCGGTCGAGGTGGTTGGCGAGCATCAGATCGCGGGGCGTCTCGCGGAATATCCGCTGATCGTGGTGCCGGAGTGGGCCTATCTCGAACCGGCATTCAGGAACGACCTGGTCGCCTATGTGAAGGCGGGCGGCAACCTGTTGCTCGTGGGGCCCAAGAGCGCGGCGCTCTTTCAGGCCGAGCTGGACGTGACGCTGTTGGGCGAACCGGTCGCCAAACCGCAGACGCTTGTCCACAACGGCGCGACGGCACAGACCAAAGGCTTCGCTCAGGGCGTCCGCCTCGGTGCCGGAGCCGAGGGCTACGGAAGCCTGCAGGCGGCGGCCGGCGCGACTGCGCTGCCTGCGGCGTCGATCGCCGCGTTGGACAGGGGCAAGATTGCCGCGGTCTACGCGGACCTCGGTCAGAGCTACAACGGCGTGCGCAACGACGTGGTGCGCGGATTCATGAACGATCTGGCCAGAAAGCTCTATGCGAAGCCGACGGTCGAGGTGACGGGTTCCAAGGATGTGGACGTCTGCCTGATGCGTCAGCGGGGCAAGCTGATGGTCAACCTCGTGAACACGTCGGGGCCGCACCAGACCGAGCCGATCCAGGAGACGGTCCAGCCGGTCGGTCCTCTCGCGGTCACGCTGCGCGTGCCCTCCAAGCCCGCGAAACTTACGCTTGAGCCCGGCGGGCAGGCGCTGGCGTTCGAATACCGCGACGGCGCGGCAAAACTCACGGTGCCGTCGCTCGACATCCACCGCGTGATCGTGGTCGAGTGAACCCAGAAGACGCAGGCGAGAGAATCAACGCATGAAATGTTTTACCCGCGGGGATGTGGACGGCTTCTTCGGGTTGTTCATCGACAACCTCGTGCAGATGATCCTGATCATGGGGCTCAGCCTCTATGTCCTCGGGATGAAACGCGAGCCGGGTTTTCTGGTGGGCACCGTGATGCCCGGCGTGGCCCTGTCGGTTATCGTCGGCAACCTGTTCTACGGGTGGCAGGCGATCCGTCTGGCGCGGAAAGAGGGGCGCGACGACGTGACGGCGCTACCCTACGGCATCAACACGGTGTCGCTTTTTGCCTACGTCTTTCTGGTGATGCTGCCGGTGTACATCGAAACCGGCGACTTCAGGGCCGCCTGGCGGGTGGGGCTGGCGGCGTGTTTCTTTTCGGGGGTGATCGAATTCGCCGGCGCCTTCGTAGCCCGTTATGTCCGGAAGTTCATTCCGCGCGCCGCGCTGCTGTCGACGCTGGCGGGCATCGCCATCTCCTTTATCGCGTTGGACTTCGCCAACCGGATCTTCGCGTTTCCGTTGGTCGCCCTGCTGCCGCTCGTCCTGATTTTCATGCAGTACTTCGGCCGGGTGCGTTTCGCCTTCGGCCTGCCCGGAGGATTGCTGTCCGTGACCACAGGCACGTTGCTGTACTGGCTTCTCGGTTACGGCGATTCCGCGGCGCTGTCCGCCGCCTTCCGGGAATTTTCGTTGTCGCTCAACGTGCCCAGGTTTTGCGGCGGCGAAGTGTTCTCGTCCCTGGACATGGGACTGAAGTACATCGGGATCATCGTGCCCATGGGGCTGTTCAACCTGATCGGCTCACTCCAGAATCTGGAATCCGCCGAGGCGGGCGGCGACGCCTTTGATGAAAAGTCTTCCCTGATGGTCAACGGGATCGGCAGCATGCTGGCCTCGCTTTTGGGCTCGCCCTATCCCACGACCATCTATATCGGCCATCCCGGCTGGAAATCGCTCGGGGCTCGGGCGGGCTACTCGGTCCTCAACGGGATCGTCATCCAGGGGTTGGTCCTGTTCGGCTTCACCAGCCTCATCGCGGTCTTGATCCCGATTGAGGCGGGGGCTCCGATCATTCTCTGGATCGGAATGATCATTTTCGTTCAGGCCTTCGGTGCCGTTGAGAAAACGCACTATCCTGCGGTGATCATGGGCCTGATCCCCTCCATCGGCGCCTTGGCGTGGCTCATTCTGTCCAGCGCGCTCGTCGTCGCGGGAACCAACTATGCCCTCGTCACGGACTGGAGCCAGTTCGCCTACGCGCACCGCGCCGCCGGTTTCATCGCGCTGGAAAGGGGGTTCATCGTTTCGTCGATGTTGTGGGCCACCTTGACGGTGTTCATCATCGAGCGCAGATTTCTCCGGGCCTCGCTGATGTCCTTAATTCTGGCCCTGTGCGCGTGGATCGGCATCATCCACACCAGCCGGATCGACAGCCACGGCCAGCTCTTTCACGGTTTCCTGAACACGCAGCTCTACCAGGCGCAATGGCAGTATGCCCTCGCGTACGCGATCATCGCCGCCTTTTTCCTGTATGCCCATGTCCGGCAACGGCGCCAAGCGGAAGGATGAATGGCCGGTCGGATCCCTCCTCAGAGGTCAGGCTGCGTCTTCAAACGTTCCAGATAGGCGCGCGTTTCGGCGGCGACCAGCGGAGAGAGGCAGAGCAGCGCGACGAGGTTGGGCAAGGCCATGAGCCCGTTGAAGATGTCCGACAGCGTCCAGCAGGTCTCGAGCCGCGTCGTGCATCCCAGGTAGACCACGGAAACAAAGATGGTCCGGTAGACGGGGATGGCCTTTTCGCCGGCGAGATACTGAAGCGCTTTCTCGCCGTAATACCCCCAGCCGATCAGCGTGGACCACGCGAACAGCACGAGCGAGAGCGTGGCGAGCTGGCCGCCCCAGGGGCCGTAGGTGGTGGAGAACGCGGTCGCGGAGAGCAACGCGCCGGTCATTCCTGCGCCGTCGGGCCCGGCCTGCGTCCATGCGCCGCTTGTCAGGATCACCAGGGCGGTCATCGAGCACACGACGATCGTGTCGATGAAGGTCTGCGTCATGGAGACGAGCGCCTGCACGACGGGGTGATGGGTGCGCGCCGCCGCCGCCGCGATCGGTGCCGAGCCGAGCCCTGATTCATTTGAGAAGAGCCCGCGCGCGAGCCCCACGCGGACCGTCTGCGAAAGCGCGGCGCCCGCGAAGCCGCCGACCGCGGCCGTGGGCGAGAAGGCGTGCTGCAGGATCAGGAGCAGGACCGACGGGATGGCCTTGAAGTTGACGGCCAACACGCCGGCCGTAATGGCCAGATAGAAGACGATCATGAAGGGCACCAGCACCGAGGTGACGCGTGCGATGCCTTTGATGCCGAAAAGCAGGACGAGGCCGGACAGGACGGTCAGCACGGCGCCGGTGTCGCGCGGATTGATCCCGTAGGTGGCGTGCAGCCCGTCGGCCACGGCGTTGGCCTGCGTCATGTTGCCGATGCCGAAGCTGGCCACCACGGTCAGGCCTGCGAAGAGCACGGCCATCCACTTCTGTCCGAGGCCGCGTTCGATGTAGTACATGGGGCCGCCGGCCATGGTGCCGTTTGCGGACACGATGCGAAACTTCACGGCGAGCAGCGCTTCGGCGTATTTCGTCACCATGCCGACGAGTCCGGTCAGCCAAAGCCAGAAGACGGCGCCGGGGCCGCCCACGGCGATGGCGGTTGCCACGCCCACGATGTTGCCGGTGCCGACGGTGGCCGCCATGGCGGTCATCAGCGCTTGGAAGTGACTGATATCGCCCTCGCTGCTGGCTTCGCGCCGTTTGATGAAGGCCAGCCAGAGGGCATACGGCAGCAGCCGGAATTGAAGTCCGCGCAGAAGGAAGGTGAACCACGCGCCGGTTCCGATCAGGAGGATCATCAGCGGCCATCCCCAGACGAAGCCGGAGACGGTAGTCAGTGTGTCATGGAAGGAGGCAGTCATAGTTCAAGGCTCACGAGCATCCCGTCGCGCGCACGAGAACGAGCGCTGCATCGCAGCGCGTTCCTGAACCCGTCCGACACCCATGATGGCGGAGTAGTTTATGGGCCTTGGAAACGATAGTCAACCTGCGATTGCGGCGCGGTTTGCCGGGAGACCGGCGCGGCTAAGATCGGGATTGCGGGGCCCTTCAGAAAAGGGGTAACATGCCGGAACAACGGCAAGCGCCGTGCGTCGCACAGAGGAGGACAGGATGGAAAAAAGACGGGTTGCGTGTGTTGGGGCTGTTTTATCCGCCATGGGGATTCTCGCCGCCGAGGTCGTGTTGCCAGCGGCGCCGGCGAAACAGATGGACCTGGTCGTTTTCCGGCCGCCGCCGAACGAGGCCAAGATGGCGGTCGACGGTTTCCTGTGGGTCGAGGCGGAGGATTTCGCGGACTACGGCGACTGGAAGCTCGACACGCAGTTCGTCCACAAGATGGGCTCCGCCTATCTGTTGGCGTGCGGTGTGGGTATGCCGATCGGCGAGGCCTCGACCACCGTTACGCTGCCGCAGGCAGGCACCTACCGCGTGTGGGCGCGCACCAAGAATTGGCTCAAGGAGTTCTCGCCCGGCACGTTCACGATCTCGGTTGGCGGCAAGCGGTCGCAACAGGTGCTCGGCACCCTGCCGCGCGACGGGTGGACGTGGGAGAGCGCGGGCGAATTCGAACTGTCGGCGGGTCGCGTGAGACTGGCGTTGGTCGATCTCTCGGGCGCGTTCGCGCGGTGCGACGCGCTGTTGCTGACGCGCGATCTCAACTACTCGCCGCCGGAGGCGCTGGAGGCGTGCCAGCGCGAGCGGGCGCGGTTGACGGGGATGCCGGAAAAGATCGAGGATGCGGGCGAGTTCGACGTAGTCGTGGTCGGCGCGGGCACGGCGGGGTGCGGGGCCGCGCTTGCCGCCGCGCGGACCGGCGCCCGGACGGCGCTGGTGCACGACCGGCCGGTGCTCGGCGGCAACGCCAGCAGCGAGCTGGGCGTGCCGACGTGCGGCGCGAGCGTGTCGCATCCGAACGCGCGCGAGGGGGGACTGAACGAGGAGGCTAACCTGATCCGCGTGAAGAACGGCCATCACAAGATGAGCGAGGCCTACCAGACGCAGATGGAGGGCGAGAAGAAATTGACGGTCTTCAATAACCGCCGCGTGAACAACGTTGAGATGCGCGATAAAACCGCGATCGGCTCCGTGCTGGCGGTGGACACCCTGACGCACAAAGCCAGCCGGTATCGCGGCACGGTGTTCATCGACTGCACGGGCGACGGCTGGGTCGGCCACTACGCGGGCGCGGAGTATCGTTTCGGCCGCGAATCGCGCGACGAATTCGGCGAGAGCGCCGCGCCGGAGAAGGCCGACGCGATCACGATGAGCGGCTGCATCATGGGCAATCTGGCGCTCGCGTACCGCGCCGAAAATGCGGGCCGGCCGGTCGACTACACGCCGCCTGCGTGGGCCGTGAAGCTGCCGCCGCCGGAGGAGTTTCACCGCGATCCGCGCGGGTTCACCGGCGGGCAGTGGTGGCTGGAGCACCCGGGCGACATGGATGACCTCGAAGATCCCGAGCGCGCGCGCGACGAACTGATCCGCATCACCTTCGCCTACTGGGGCTGGATCAAGAACGGGTGGGCGGAGAAGAGCCGCGCCCGCAATTACGCGCTGGCGTATGTGCCCTACATGGATGCGCGGCGCGAGACGCGGCGGCTGGTTGGCGACTATCTCCTCAAGCAGCAGGACGCGGAGCAGGGCGTGATGTTCCCGGACCGCATCTCTTACGGCGGCTGGAGCCTGGACGTGCACAATCCCAGAGGCATCCATTCCGGCAAAGAGGGGCCCTATTACTACGACGGGCACGTGCCGATCTACAGCATCCCGTACCGCACGCTCTATTCGACGAATATCGTGAATCTGCTGTTCGCGGGCCGCAACATGAGTGTGACGCACATCGCGCTCGGCACCGTGCGCGTCGAGGCGACGCTCTCCACGGCGGGACAGGCCGCGGGCACAGCCGCGGCGCTCTGCGTGCAACACCGCGTGATGCCGCGCGAATACGGGCAGCGCTACATCGGCGAGCTCCAACAGCGCTTGCTGAAAGACGACCAGTACATCCCTGAACTCAAGAACGACGATCCCGCCGACCTCGCGCGCGCAGCCAAGGTGACGGCCTCGAGCACGCAGGCGTTTTGGGAGTACGCGCGCAAGGACGTGAAGACCGACGAGGCCCACGAACTGAACATGCCGCGCGCGGTGATGTTCCCGCGCGGGTTGACAGGGCGGATCGACAAAATCAACCTTTGTCTGATTTCGGAGCGCAAAGATCCGGTCGACGTGACGCTGCATCTGTGCGGAGCGGAGTCGGCGGGCGATTTCTCCGTGGCGAAAGCGCTGGCGTCTGCCACCGCGAAAGTGCCGGCCGGCAAGCGGGCGTATGTCGCGTTCAAAGTCGACTGTGCGGTGACGCAGCCTTTTCTGTGGGTGTGGTTGCCCAAGACGCCGGGCGTGACGTGGGCCCTTGTGGCCAGCAGCATGACCGAGGGCTGCCGCGCCTACGGCGGCGGTGAAAGAAGGCCGTGGACGGTGGTGAAAGGGCAGCAGTACGCCTTTTTCACGGAGCCGGCCTTGCGCTTCGCGACGGACTGCAAACCCGAGAACGTGATCGACGGCGTTTCGCGCATCGTGGGCAGGGAAAGTCACCTGTGGGCTTCGGATCCGAAACAGGCCCTGCCGCAATGGATCGAACTGGACTTCGGCAAGACGGTTGAAATGAACTCGGTGCGACTGACGTTCGACACGGACCTCAACACCAAGTTTCCCGTAAAGCCGGTGGTGCCGCAGTGCGTGCGGGACTACCGGATCGAGGCCTTCGACGGGCAGGCGTGGCAAGAGGTTACGGCCGTGAAAGACAACTTCCTTCGGCACCGCGTGCATCTTTTCCCCGCGCGAACCGCCTCAAAGGTGCGGCTCACCGTTGACGCGACGAACGGCGATCCTGCGGCCCGCGTGTTCGAGATCCGAGCCTATCGAGAACCGGACGCGCACTAAACGCGTGCGGCGACGAGAGCGACGCATGTGTTCACGTCGGCGGTGAGGATCAGCACGGGCCCTGCGTGAGCCGCGAGGAGCGCGAAGGCGAGATGCAGGGCGGTGGTGGCGCCTTGAACGTCGCCGCAGAGCGTTTCCGGCGCAGTGACCTGCACCTGCGTAAACAGCGCGGCCGCCGTTGCGCGCGCGGCCTCGTTCACATAGACGGCCGCGAGGTCGGCGCGGCCGATCCTGGCCTGCGCGAGCGCCCTGTCCGCCGCACCCCGAAGCGTTGCCGCCAGACCGCAGCCGAGCAGCTTCCCGAGCGGTTGGGCTCCGCGCGCGGCGGCGGACGCTTCACTTTCCAGGACGAGCGTGGCCGCCGCCTCGCCTGCGGGGATGGACGTGCGGTCCGCGGCGCGCGCACCCAGCGAGACGGCGGACAGGGCCTCTGTCCCGCCCGCGGCGATGACGCCGGCGCTGCCGGCGCGGATCAGGTCGGCGGCCTCCACCAGCGCGATGCCCGAGGCCGTCGCGGGCGAAGCCGCGTTCTCGTGCGGGCCCTTGAGCGACCATTCCATCGCCGCCAGACTCACCGCAGTGTTGGAGTAGGCATGCGGAAAGAGGAAGGGCTTCACGAGGCGCGGCCCTTTGAGCACGTAGTCCGCGAAGAAGAGTTCTGCGGTGCCGATGCACCCCCAGGCGGTGCCCGCCATCACCCCCGCTCCGCGAGCCGCGAGTTTCTCGGCGTCAAGGTCGGCGCGTTGAAACGCCATGCCGCAGGCGGCCAGAAAGAGGGCGCTGGCGCGGTCGAGATAAGGTTTCGGCGCAACGCCGCACGCCGCCAGATCGGGATCGGGGGCTTCCCCGACGAACGGCGGCTCGGCCCGCTCGGGCAGCGCGAAGCGCGACAGAGGGAAAAGCGCGGGTTCGTTTTCCTGCAGCGCCGCGGCGGTCTCCTCCGCGTCCGCACCGAGCGCGCTGATGACTCCCAGTCCGGTGATGAGCACGGGAGAAGGCTGCGGGCTGCAGGCGGTCGGCTGCGCGGAAAGCGGCGTGTCGGCCTTCGTCAACACGGCGGCGGCATTGCATCCGCCGAAGCCCGCGGAGTTTGAAAGAACGCAGGACAGCGGCACGGTGCGGGGCGCGGTGACGACATCGAGCGGGCATTCGGGATCTTGCGAGACGAGATTTCCGGTGGGCGGGATGACGCCGTGCTGCAGCGAAAGAACGGAAACGACAAGCTCGACAGAGCCCGCTGCTCCGAGCATGTGGCCGAGCCGTCCTTTTACGGACGTGACCGGGATGGAGGCGGAGCGGCTTCCGAACAGATCCTGGATGGCCTGCGTTTCGGTGCTGTCGTTGGGCTTGGTGCCCGTGCCGTGGACGTTGATGTGGTCCACCGCTCCGGGCGCGATGCCGGCGAGGGTGAGCGCCTCGCGCATGACGTGCTCGGAACCCGCGCCGCGGGGTGCGGGGGCGGTCATGTGATGGCCGTTGTTGCCGGTTGCCCATCCGCGCAGCAGGGCGAGGGGTTTTGCGCCACGCGCGGCGCAGAGGTCGGCGCGCTCGATCACCAGAGCCGCCGCGCCCTCCGTGAAGATGGTGCCGCTGCGGTTGACGTCGAAAGGCCGCACGGCGTCCTTGGTCATGGTGCGCAGCGAGCAGAGCCCGCTCCACGAAAAGCGCGAGATCGCGTCGTAGCCGACGACCAAGACGCGCTGAGCATGACCCGCCGTGATCAAGTTCGCGGCGGTCGCGGTGGCGGCCGCGCCGGAGGAGCAGGAGAGCGAGAGCGGAATGCGGAGGCCTCCAAGGCGGAACGCGTCGGCGAGCGCCGCGGCCGGCGCGGTGTGCGCGCAAAAGCGGCTCGCTGCGGCGCTGCGGCCTTCGTGTCCAAGGGGAATCAGCGCGGCTTCGCCGGCGTCGATGTCGCCGAAATTGGAGGCGGTGATGAGCGCGGTTTCGGCGAGCGAGGCGGGATCGTCCGCCAGGCCGGCTTGGGCGAGCGCCTCCCGGCAGGCGCCGGCGGCGAACCCCGAAGCGCGCGGGCCGTTCTCGAAGCCTTCCGGCGGGGCGTAGTTGCGGATCACGCCGGCTTGGGTGCAGGCGAGGCCGCCGAGGTCGAAGAGATCCATGTCCGAAATGGCCGAAGCGCCGCGCAGCAGCGCCTGCCACAGAGCGTCGACGCCCGAGCCGAACGGTGTGACCGCGCCGAGTCCGGTGATGGCGATCAGAGCGGGCTGCGAAGGCAGAAGGCCAGATGTGGAAGAAGGCTGAGAAAGCATGTTGTCCCCCGGGTTCTTTAAATTGAGAATAGGATACGCGATCTCGGCGCTTTTTCCAAGTTCCGCGTCAGCGAGGGGGACTTCATGTACGCGTTTATCGGCGCAGGATTTTTTGCAGCGCCTGACCGTAAGCGGCGCCTTGGCGCTGCATCCCGAGATCGTTGGGATGGCACCCGTCTACGGTGCCCTCGCCGTCGTGCCCGAGCATGTCTTTGGCCTCCAGATAATGGAGCTTCGACCACGTCGCGGCGTTCTCGGCTTTCAATTTTTCATAGGTGGCGCGCAGGATGCGTGCCTTGGAGGTCGGGGCGTTTCCGAACACGTTGCAGTCCTCGGCCAGCAAGATCGGCGTGTCGGGACATTTCTCGCGCAGGGCCCGGATGAACGGTTCGGCGCGTTCGCGGACCAAGGCGTCGTTCATGTTCCAGAGGCAATCGAGCACGTAGACCGAGGCGTCGATCTCGGCGAGGAGGTCGCAGAGCGCCATTTCCATCTTGCCGTTGCCGGAAAAGCCGAGGTTGACGACCGGCGCGTCGACCAGTCGACCGGCCACCGCCGTGAATGCCATGCCGGGGCGCGACGCACAACCGCCCTGCGTGATGGAGGTGCCGTAGAACACCACCGGCTTCGTGATGCCGCCCGTGCGCGGGGGCGGCGCGGACACGGTTTTGCCTTTGGGGATGCCGACCTCGATCATGGCCGTGCCGTTGTAAAGCGGCAGGTAGATGAGGCATTCCGTGTTCGGCGCCACCGAGACGTCCACCGTGTTGGTCACGGCGACGGGGCGTCCGTTCTTAACGAAGCGCCAACCTCCGGCGGTGCGCTGGTAGATGTCGACGCCGCTGACCCCGGTGGCCGGCATGTGCGGCATCGCGAGATCTTTGCTCCGGACCGCCCAGCGGACTTTGAAGGTGTCCGCGTCGGTGGCGATCCGCAGCGCCATGCCGGCCGAGTGGTGGCTCAGCCCCCATACGCTGGGCGGCACAGTGTCCTTGGCGCGCGCCGGCAGGCGGTCGTAGCACGACTCCGTGTCGCGGAAGGCCCGGCCTTCGATCGGCAGCGTCTGGCCGTCGAACCAGAGCGTCTGGCCGTCGGCGTCCGTGCGGCCTTGCCCCAGGCTCTGGGCTTCCGCCGTGATCAGGCACGAGAAAACCACGGCGAAAGCAACGTTCACTCGCAGATTCATTTCTTCACCCCTCTGTCGTTGCCCGTTGTGGGCTCCGCCGGGCGGCAACCGTTTGGCTCAGATCCCCGCGGGCTTCGTGCAAAGGAAAATCTCTTTGGTTGACGGGTATTCCAGGCCGTGTTTTTTCACGCTCTCGGCGGGCATGTCGGACGTCCGTATCATTTCCACACTGAAGCCGGACTCCGCCAAACGGGTCGCGAAATCAAGGCCGTAGAGCCGCACATGATCTTCTTGCATGAAATGCTTGAGACGGCCCTCGGGCGTCGTGATTCCGGGATCCTCGAGGGTCTTGTCGCCATAGATCGGCACCATGATCACGGCCACCCCGGCCGGCTTCAGCACACGGTAGAGCTCCGCAAGGGCCTTGTGGTCATCCTCGATGTGCTCGAGAACATGCGAACACCAGACCAGCGAGAAGCTGCCGTCCGGCAGGCGCAAGTCCGTGATGTCCATCTTTTGCATGGCCGTCGGAGAGGCGATGTCGACACTCAGATACTTTTTCGCCAAGGACTGAAGCCAGGGCGCAATGCTTTTCTCCGGAGCAAAGTGAAGCGTGTTCTCCGCAAGCGCGGCGAGTCTGTTTTTCAGCGCGAGATAGGCGAATCTGTGCCGCTCGGATGAGCCGCAGGCAGGACAGAGGAACGTGTCGGCCGGTTTGTTCGCGTAGGCGCGCCGCATGAACGCGTGCCCGCGCCATCCGCAAATCGGGCATTCACATCCGGTTCCCAAGGACAGGTAACACCGGGTCATCTGGCTGCCCAGTTTGCGGAACGTTTTCTTCAGGCTCATCGGCTTCTCCGGCTGGCGTTAATAAGGGGTTACAGTTACAAAATTGCGATACCCGTCAATTTTTGCATCCCATTCTCCCATTGTCAAATCCATAACCGATTCCCGGACGACAAAAGCCGATAAAAGCGGGCCGGGCCTCAGGTGAAGCGCCTGGCGCCTTGTCTTTCTATGTTGTGTGGAGGCGTGAAAGAAGGTAAATTAGGACCCTCTTATTTGGAACATGTGACCATGTTTTCCAGATCAGAAGAGGATATGGCAGGAGTCGGCAATGGGTAGCGATGAATTTGTGACAATCAGTGCCCCGTCGGTCACACGGACGAGCGGCGCGGGCGCGGTCATCAGTGTGACTTTTTCTTGGCGGGGCGCTGAGCGCCGCCTGTGGTTTTCCGTGGAAGAGCCCTTCGTGGACTATCTGACGGCCGAACGGTCGGACGGGTTTTTGGTTGCCCTGCTGTGTTGGGCGATGCATTTCAACGTTAACCTGCGGTTTACGGCGCCGGTTTCACGAAAGCTGTTTTTCACGGTCACAAGGTTTCTGTTGCCGACGCTGAAGGCGTCCCATCCATGGGACAACATCATTCGGATTGAAGCGCCGCTTGCGGACGGGCCGGTCCACTCGGCGGGAGCCTGCGGGACGGGCCTGTCGTGCGGGGTCGACAGCCTGGCCGTCGTCGCCGAATTCTTTCTCGACCACGAGGCGCCGCCGCCGCCCAACCGCCTGACGCATGTGACTTTTTTCAACGCGGGGGCGCACGGATACGGCCCCCAATATCCGGCGGACACCGTCGCCCGGCTGTGCCAGGAGCGCCTTGCCCACAGCCGGGCCTGCGCGCAGGCGTTGGGCTTGCCGCTCGTCTTTGTGGACTCCAATCTGATGGAGTACCTCGATTTTGCGCCACACACCAATCTGGTGACCTTGTGCAACGGCGCCGTTCCGCTGATCCTGCAGCGCCTGTTCGGCGTTTATTATATCGCCTCGTCTGTCGCGGTCGCCGACATGCGGATGGACCCCATCGTCGAGTATTTCGACCCCATCATCCTGGCGCTCCTCGGCACGGACACCCTGACGTTCTACTCCGCGGGCATGACCATGACGCGGGTGCAGAAGACCGCCTTGATCAGCAGCCTCCCGGTCGCGCACGAGTTCCTCAACGTCTGTGTGGCGAAGGGGCACAACTGCTCCCATTGCCACAAATGCCTGCGCACCATGATGACGCTCGACCTGTTCGGAAAACTGCCGGCGTTCAAGCGGGTCTTCGACGTCGATTTCTATATGCGCCGCCGGAACCGGTTGTGGGGTAAGATGCAGGCGCTTCACTATCATGATCCGCTGATGAACGAGATCTGGGACGAGCAGGCGCGGCAGCAGTTCACCTTGCCGCCCGGCTTTTGGCTGCAATACCTGAATTACAAATTGCTTCGCGTGCCCAGAAGCCTGCTGCGGCGGCTGAAGAAGCGGGCAAACAAAAAGAATTGATATGCTGTTCAGTTCCTACGAGTTCATGTTGTTCTTCCTGCCGGCCGTGCTGGCGGGATATTTCCTGCTGGGGCGGGTGGCTGGGAAGATGGCGGCGCATTTCTGGCTGGTGGCGGCATCCCTGCTGTTCTACGGCTGGTTCAAGCCGTGGTACCTGTGGATCATCCTTTCGTCGGTCATCGTGAACTACGCGTTCGTCTGGAAGATCGAGCGGCTGCCGGCCGGCGGGGCGCTGCGCAAAGCGCTTTTCGCGCTCGGCATCCTCTTCAACCTGGCGCTGATCGGCTATTACAAGTACGCGGATTTCCTGCTGGCGAACTGCAACGCCCTGCTGAAGACCGATTTCCCGGCGCTGCACGTCCTGCTGCCGCTGGGGATCAGCTTTTTCACCTTCCAGCAGATCTCCTGCGTGGTGGACGCCTACAAGGGGGTTCGGCTGGCGAATCTCGGTTTCGTCAACTACGCCCTGTTCGTGACCTTCTTCCCGCAGCTGGTGGCCGGACCCATCGTGCACCATCAGGAGATGATGCCCCAGTTCGACAGGCCGGAGTCGCTCAAGCCCGACTGGCGACACCTGAATTGCGGGCTTCATCTGCTCGCGGTCGGCCTTTTCAAGAAGCTGGTCATCGCGGACCAGGTGGCGATCTGGGCGGCGCGCGGCTTCGATAGCCCCGACCCGCTGACCTTTTTCCAGGCTTGGTTTGTCGCTCTGGCCTACATGATGCAACTCTATTTCGATTTCAGCGGGTACTGCGACATGGCGATGGGGCTGGGCAAGATGTTCAACATCAACCTGCCGATCAACTTCAACTCGCCGTACCGGGCCACCGACATCCAAGACTTCTGGCAGCGGTGGCACATCACCCTCGGGCGCTTCATGTCGCACTACGTCTATTTCCCCCTCGGCGGCAGCCGTCACGGCTTGTTCCGGACCTGCCTGAACCTGCTGGCCACGTTTCTCGTCAGCGGGCTGTGGCACGGCGCGGGGTGGACGTATGTCCTCTGGGGCGGGATGCACGGCGTCGCGCTGGTGCTCCACCGGCTCTGGAATGCGGCGGGCTTTTCGATGCACCGCCGGCTCGGGCGCGCGCTCACCTTCCTGTTCTTCTTGTTTTCGCTCGTGCTCTTCAGGTCCAGCACGGTGGACCATGCGGTCAGGATTTGGCGCAGCCTGTTCGACTTCTCGAACATGAGCTATGAAACGATTCGGGTGCTTGTGCGGCCGGACTTCTCTCTGCACGCCAGCATCCTCTTGATTGCCGCGCTGACGGTGATCTGCTTGACGTGCAAGAACGCGGTCAAACTCAGCATCTCCTTCCGGCCCACGTGGGTGAGGTTGGCCGAGACCGTTTTCTTACTGACCTGGTCGATCCTGACGATGGCCCGGATCAGTCCCTTCATCTATTTCAATTTCTAGGACGCCTATGCTGAACGTTTCCTCACGCTTTGCCGGTTTACGTGTGCGGATCAGAAGCCTGATGGGCGCGGAGCTCCACGATGCCCGCTGGTTCTGGACCGCCGTCGGGATCACGGTGCTGCTGCTGGCGCTCTGCGGCCTGACCGTGTACGTGTTCAACCCGTATATGCGGTACCACAAGAAGCCTTTGCTCAGCCCGGTTTACGACGACGAATACCGGATGGTCCCGCACCTGTTGGAAACGGCGGACTACGATTCGCTCGTCGCGGGCTCTTCGATGAGCCTGAACTTCTCGCTGGCCGACGTGCGGCAAATCCTGCGCTGGAAGAAACCGCTCAAGATCGCGGTCAGGGGCTGCCGTGCGGCAACCCATAAACTCTTGTGCGAAAAAGCGTTCAAGAATCGCGAGGTCCGCCATATCCTGACGGCCGTCGACGTTTCGATCCTCGCCAAAGAGCCGGGCAGCCACTACATCCCTTTGGAGCCGTGGCTCTACAGCCGGTCGCTTCTGCACGAATGCGCCTACCTGTTCAACGCGGATATCGCTTTCGGGGCCAACCGGGACGTGATCAAGGCCCATCTGGATAACGCCCCGAGGCTGAACCCCGACCTGATGTTCAACACCGACGATTGCAGCGGACGGGCCCGGTACGGCAAGGAACAAGTGCTGAAGGCTTTGCGCAGCCAGCAGCGCAGCGAGACGCGCTGGATCGGGGAGATGAAACAGCACGACGCGACGAATCTGGTGGAGCGGATGATGCACAATTTCGACGAGGGGTATCTGTCGCTCATCCGCGCCCACCCCGAGACGGAGTTCGTCCTTTACTACGCGCCCTACTCGGATCTCTATTGGGGGTGCGTTCTCGACGAAGAGATGCTGGACTTTCTTCTGGACATCAAAGCCCGGATCAACGGCCTGCTGCACGCCTACCCGAACGTGAAGATTTTTGATTTCCAAGCCGAGACCGCGGTCGTCACGGACCTTTCGAACTACAAGGACATCTCCCACTTTTCTCCCGCGATCAACCGCTTGATCCTTGAACGCATCGCCGCAGGCGCGAACCGGTACACGCCGGAGAACGCGGGCGCGACCGCCGAGGCCGTCCGGGCCATCGCCCGCCAAGGCGCCGAAACGCTCCGCCAGATGGGCCTGTGACGCCTTGCGGGCCGGCCGTCACGCCAGGCTTTTTGCGAGCCGTTGCCAGCCATTGAGAAAACACCACGTGGCCAGCCGCTTGCGGAGGCCGATCGCCGCCGGATCGAATACCCCTTGCGCCGACAGCTCGGCCGCGAGGTTTCTGGCACACTCCCGCACGGCGCGGTGCTCAGGCCGCCCAAGCTTGCGGGCAGGTTGAGATACGCAGGCCTTGTAAATCATGTACGAGAGGTAGCGCTTCAGCAGAAGCGCCTCCTCCGGCGGGCTGGCCTGCCGCGCGAAGTGCTCGGCGAGCGCGCGGGCGGCTTGCGCATGCGACCGGACATATTTCTCGGTCACGCCCTGATTGATGGCCGAAGCCGGATTGTTCCGGTGGAACAGAAGGGTGGCGGGGGTGAAGACCTGCCGGCGGATGGCATGCATGACCTTGATGACGAACACCACGTCCTCCGCGAAGTGGATGCCCTCCGAGAACGCGATGCCGTCGATGGCGGCCCGGCGGTAGAGGTTCAGCCAGATCTCTACCGGGTTCCCTTTCACCTTGTCGCCCTGCGGATGGAAGAATGAGAGGAAAGGTGTGTCCGTCACGTTTACCGGCACGTTGCCGGCACTGTACCGCACGGGCTCCGATAAGACGAACGCGTCGTCCACGTCGGCGTGCCGGAAGGTCGCCACGTCCGCCTGGTGCCGTTGAATCAGCCCGAGCGCCACCTCGAAGGCCTGCGGATGCAGCAGGTCGTCCGCGTCGAGGAAGGCCAGATAAGGGGCGCTGGCCAAACGCATGCCGCTGTTTCTCGCCGCCGAACAGCCGGCGTTCGGCTGCCGCACAACGGTGAATCGCGCGTCGCGCGCCGCGAACGACTGCGCAAGGGCGGCGGTGTCGTCCGTGGAGCCGTCGTCCACGCAGAGGCATTCGAACCCGGCCTGCGTCTGCCGGGCGACGGACGTCAGGCAGGCCTCCAAATGGCGGGCCGCGTTGTACATCGGGATCACGAGCGAGATGGTGATGTCAGCCATACCTATCGCCTTTTCCGGACGACCAGCGCATCGAGCCGCAGTGCGAGCGCCAGCCACCCCCTCAAAAAACACCGGCAAATCAGCCGTTTCCGCAGGCTCAGGCGCGAGACGTCGATGACGCCGGACGCGATCAGCTCCGACACCTGGCCGTGCGCGCGCTTCAGAAGCGACTCCTGCTCCAGCAGGCGACCGTCGCGGAAGAAGGCCGCCACGCACGTTTTATACACCAGCGTCGACAGGAACACGGAGATCAGGCGGGACTCTTGCCGCGAGAGCGTCTGGCACATGAAATAGTCGTGCAGCGTCCGGGCCGCCTGGACGAAAGAAAGGAGTTGCCGCTCCGAAACGCCGCTGTTGGTCGCCGAGGAGGGATTGTCGCGGTAGAACAGCAGCGTCACGGGCGTGACGGCGATCCTCTTGATGCGGTGCATGACTTTCGCCACGAAAACGAGGTCTTCGGCGAAATGCACGCCTTCGGGGAAATCGATCCCCTCGGTCGCCCGCCGCCTGTAAAGCCGCGTCCAAACCGCGGCCGACTCGCGTTTGTGCTTCTTTGAGAAAAACGACAGGAAGGGCGCCGTGTCGACGGTCGCCGGCACCTCGCCGATCGCGTAGCGCTCCGGCTCTGTCAGGGCGAAAGTGTCGGGCACGTGGCGGTATTGGAAAGACGATACGTCGGCGTCGCGGCTTTCAATCAGGTGGAGCAGAATTTCGAACGCCTGGGGATGCAGGACGTCGTCCGCGTCGAGGAAGGCCAGATAAGGGGCCGCGGCGAGACGCAGGCCCGCGTTCCGCGCGGCCGAGCAACCCGCGTTCGCTTGGCGGTGTAGGCGGAACCGGGGGTCGCGGGCCGCGTACCGCCCGACGATCTCGCCCGTGCGGTCCGAGGAGCCGTCATCGATGCAGAGGCACTCGAATTCGGAGCAGGTCTGACGCGCGACAGAGTCCAGACACGCCATCACATGGCGCTCGGCGTTATACATCGGGATCACCAGCGAAATCAGCGGCTTGCCGCTCACCGGTAAACCTCGTCCGCCCACTCGTAAGGCTCGGAGTAGGGTTCGTTCAGCAGCGTCTCGATCATGAACTTCAGCGTGCGGCTGCCGCTGAACAGCTGGTGGTATCGCGCGCGTCCGGCGGCGGCGACGGCGCGGCGCTCGTCGTCGTGCGCCTGATAGTGCAGGATCTTCTCCCGCAGATCGTCCGCGTCGTGGAAGAAGGCCGCCTCGCGGTCGCTGAAGAACTTCTGCATGTTGCCGCGGTCGCTCAGGAAGGTCAAGAGGCCGTTGCCCATGAGGTGCGCGATGCGGTCGGAGGAGTAGAGCGGCCACTCCTCTTTGCGGTTGAGATTGAGCGCCATCTTGCTTTCGGCCAGGGTCTGCTCGTAGTTCGCGCCCCAGACCGGCGGGTTGCCGAACATGCCGAAAATGTCGAAGCGCAGCTTGCCGCTCAGCGTGTCGGCGAGCTGGCGGAGGAAGGCGTTGCGGTCGTCGCCCGCGATCTCTTTGCCGCAGAAAAGCAAGTCGCGCGCGAACTCGGTTTTTTGCGAATTATCCTCGACTTCCATCGAAGGGTCCGACGGATTTGGCATGTAGGCCACCACGTTCTTGCCGGTGCAGAACTGCTTGAGGGCCGCGCCGCCGGTGGTCACGAAGATTGCGTCGGTCGACTGCAGGCGCTCCCGGATCTGACGGATGTGCCAGTCCATCCAGATCGGGTCGATGTTGAAGTGCGCCATGCGGATTTTCGGCAGGGCCGCGCGGATCTCCTCGAGCGCCCAGTTGCGGATATAGTCGCAGTGGCCGATGAAGAGGATGTCGGGCTTGAAGTTCTTGGCGGTCTGGACCAGCTTCTTGTTGGCGAGATGGCCGCCGATCTTGCGGATGCCGAGCGGGGCGAGGTAGCGCGCGATGTCGCGGTCGCTGAATTCGGCCAGACGGTGGTTGCTGCGGATGGCGCCGCAGACGAGCTTTCGCCCCGGCCCCATCTTCAGGTTGCCGTATTGGCGGAGCTGCATGTTGTCGACCATGAGAATACGCAAGGGCTTCCTCCTTCCGTGCGGCGTCCCGTGGAGACGCCCGGGCAATAAAGGACGGGTCACATCTGATCCGATGCGCAGTATGATGGCAAACTTTGCTCGAGTTGGCGACGGATAATTACGGTGGAGAAATGGCGGTCGTAAAGGGCCCGCGCCGCCGCGTTGCGGACCGACAAGGCTTCGCTGCGCGAGGCCCATTCGGATACGCTCGAAGCCAGCGCCCGCGGATCGCCCGACGGCACAAACGCGAGCGCGCCCGACGCGCCGCCCTCGCCGGGGTAGGCGTCGGAAGCACGCGTGATGACGGGGCGCCCCGCCGCCAACGCCTGAAAGACTTTATTCGGAATTACGCGCCCGGCCTTTTGCGTCGTGCCGAACACGCCGAGCAGAATGTCGGCGCGGTGGATGCGCGCGGGCAGCTGCGCGTACGGGATGCGGTCTTCGAAGAACACGTTGGGGAGCCCTTCGGCGGCTTTTTGGCACGACGGCTTCGCGGGGCCGTCGCCGAGCAGGCTCCAGCGGACAGGCGGCCCTTGATAGATCCGTGCGGCTTCGATGATCGTGTTCGCGCCGTGCAGCGGAATGAAGCTGCCGTAAAAGAGCACGTCGACGGGAGCTCCCGGCACGCGCTCCGGCGCGGGGCGGAAGAGCGTTTCATCCGCGCCGACGTACACCACCCGGATCTTTTCTTTCGGCACCCTCAGCGTCTCCGCAAAGAACGCGGCATGGCACGGCGTGTCGGCGATCACCCGGTCCGCTTTGGCAAACAGCTTCCGCTCCCAAACCAGCAGGCGTTCGGCCGCACGGCTGCCGTCCTTCAGCTTGAAGCGCTCCCACACCTGTTTGTCGTAGGCGCTGATGAGCGGATCGAAAACGAGCGGCACGCCGTGGCGGTCGCACCAGCGGCGCGCCGCCGCCAGATCGCGTTGGCGGAAGCAAGGCACCCAGACCGCGTCCGGCTGCGGCAGCCGCCGCAGCGCCGCTTCGATATCGCCCGTCATGCAGAACTTCGGATGAAAGTCGCGGAGGACCCAGCCCAGCGCGGCGAGGTGCTGGCGCACCACGCCGTTGCGGGAATAGGCGGGATCGAAACGTCCCCACCAGAGCATCTGTTTGCCGGTCGCCATGGGTGAGCGCTCAGCGCGGAACGCCGTCCTTTTTCAGGTTCTGGAAAGCGGTTGCGTAGCGCTTGCCGAAAACGCGTAGAGCGTCCGCCGAAAAATGAACCTTGTCGGGGTTTGAGCCGAGGCCCTCCGAGGACACGAGCGCGCTGTAAGGCACGGCGTTGGTGACTTGCGGCAACATCGCGTTAAAGGGCGCGTAACCCGGATGATACGAAGCGCCGAGTTCGCCGACGATGACCGGTACGTCTTTGGCATCGAGATCTTGGCGCAACCGGTCGATCATCGCCGCGAAGCGGGCGGGATAGGTGGCTCTGTTCTTTTCGGCGCAGTCCCCTTCGCCCTGATGCCACAGGATGCCGGCGAGGCGTCCGCTCTTGAGCGCGATACGCGTGCGGGCGACGGCGTTGGTGTAGAGCGTGCTGCCGGGCTTCCACTGGTCCAGCGTCGTGCCGCCAAAGGCGCACGGGATCAGGCCGATTTTGGCATCAGGCTCGTTTGCGGCGACACAGCGCGCGAACTCCGAGCAGAGCCCGACGCCGGCGACCTTGGGCTTGTCGAAATGGACGGGGTCTTTCGCGGGAACCCATGCGTTCGCCTTGTCGAGCATGAAGATGCGCGGATTCGTCTGCTGGTCGGCGGGCGTGACGATGCCGCGCCCGGCCATGTTGGACTGGCCGATCAGCAGGAAGAGCTGCAGGCCGGAGGGGGCTTCGGCGAACGCGAGCCCGAAAGAAGAAAGCAGGGCGGCCAGTACCGGCAAAAAGGCGTTTCGTCTCACAATGGGGATCTCCTTATTTTGAGATGCGGATGGCGTGCTGCTGCGGACGCAGCAGGCCGATCGCTTTCTTAATCAGCGCGAGGTTCATGGTGTGGACTTCGCGCTTCGTCCCGACGGGCGCGGGCAACGTGATGCAGAGATCGCCGCCGAGGTGTTCGCGGAACTGCTCCAGCCCGGCGAGCACATCTGGCTCGCCCTGCGCATCGGCACGGTCGAGCAAGGGCGACCACACCGGCAGTCCGCAGTCGGCGAGCCCCTGGACGATGGCGGCGCGCTCGGCGGGCGCAATGAGTTTTTTCAGCATGGCGTAGGTGCTGTCGAGCGCGATGCCGATGGCGACGGCGGGTCCGTGTCCGAGCGTGAAGTTGGACATGAGCTCCAGCCGGTGCGCGGCCCAGTGGCCGAAGTCGAGCGGGCGGGCGCTGCCGAACTCGAACGGATCGCCGGACGCGGCGATGTGGTTCAAATGCAGCGCGGCGGTTTTGTGGACCACCTTCTCCATGACGGACTGATCGCGCGCGCGCAGGTCTGGCGCGTGCTTGCAGAGATAGCTGAAAAAGGGCTTGTCCTTGATGATCGCGACTTTGAAGGCCTCGGCCACGCCGCCGATCCATTCGTGCGGCGGCAAGGTCTTCAGGAAGTCGAAATCGTCGATCACCGCGAACGGCGGCGCGAAGGTTCCGGCGAAGTTCTTGGCGCCCCCGGCGTTCATGCCGTTCTTCACGCCGACGCCCGCGTCGTTCTGCGCGAGCACGGTGGTCGGGATGCGGACGAAGCGCAGGCCGCGGTGGACCAGCGAGGCCGCGAAGCCGACCATGTCGAGCACGCTGCCCCCGCCGACCGCGATGACATAGCTGTGGCGGTCGAGGTGCCCCGCGCCGGCGGCGGTCATGATCGCACGCACTTCGGACCAGCCGTTTTTGGCATTCTCCCCGCCCGGCACGATCAGCGGTTTGCGGACGAGACACAGGCGGGCGCCGTGCGACTTGAAATAGCGCTCGATCTGGCGGGCCAGGCCTTTCGAAGCGGCGGCGAGCCCCTCATCCACCACGACCAGCGCGCGGGCCGGCCCGGCGGACGGCGGCCGGAGAATGGCCGATAGCGTTTTGTTCGACGGGTCGAAGACGCGGTGCGTGAAGCAGACCGGATAGGTGAACGGGACCGAGAATTTCTGAAAGATGGTTTTCATGCTGTGAGCCATTCGCGCAACGATGCGGCGAATTCAGATAAAGTATCGGATTTAAAGGGGAGCGTCGAGAGAAACGCGGTTTCGCAGCCCGCCCCCGTGAGGCCGTGCGAGCCTTTGATCCGGGCCGCGTCGAGGCTGGTGCGGAACGGCATGCGGCCCGCGAAAAGTTCGCAGGGGTCATAGCCGGGCTTGCTGTGGATGTCCACGTGCGCCGCATAGTCCGGCGCTTCGCGGCTGTCCGTCCACCAGGGATAGGCGAACCACGCGCCGGGCTGCGCCACCAGAAGGAGGTCGCCCGCATGCGGGTGATCGACGCCGAGCGCGGCCTGTTGCGGCTTGTCCAAGACCTGGGCGACGCCGTCCTGCGCGCGCAGAACCGCGGCCACGCGCGCTTGGGCGGCGGGGTCGAAACAGGTGACCAGCGCCACCTGATGGTCCACCAGCGCGAAGGCCTGGCTCTGATAGAAATCGGGGTAGCGCATGCCGCGCACGTCGCGCACCGCGAAAAGGCCGGCATCGCGCAGGGCGCGGTTCGGGAAGACGGCGCCGCGGGTCACGGGAGTGATGGCGTAATCGCCGAACGCGGCGGCCTCGTAGCCGTTGGCGCGGGCGGCGGCAAAGAGCCGCTCGAGCTCGCCGCGGATGAGCGCGAGGGCTTTCACGCTTTTCGGATGGTCGGGGCCGAACCGCTGAAGGTCGTAGTCGAGCCCCGGCAGGTAGGTGAAGCAGAGATCGGGTGCGTCAGGTGAGGCCAGCAGGCCGCTCACGGCATTTGCGATCCACTCCGAACCTTTGGCCGAGGCTAGCGGGCCCCAATACTGGTACAGGCGGAAAGGATGTCCCGCGTGGCGTTCAAGCTGTGCCTGGAGCGACGCGGGTTTGCTGTAGCAGCCCATGATCATGCCGCCGCCATGCTTGTGGATCGGCGCGGGCGACACGATCTGATCCGCGGTCTCGCCGAGGCTCTGCTGGAAAAAAGTGAGGCCGACCGTCCCGCCGCGCCGGCGGAACGCGTCCCAGATGCGCGGGCCTTGCACGAGCGCGGCAGACTGTTCCCAGAACCAGGGCTTGCGCAGAAGCGGGTCAAAGAACCCGTTCGCGACCATGCCGTGCCGGGCGGGCGCAAGGCCGGTGCGCAGCGTGGCCTGCGCGGTGCAGGTCAGAGCCGGAAAGACGGGCTCCATCCGCCGCAGCGGCAACCCGGCGATTCCGTTCACGCCGTTGCGCGTGGCGAAGCCGTAGCCGAGTCCGGCGACCTGAATGACGAGCAGTTTTTTCATGAGTCGTTCCGCTTCCAATGACAGGGCTCAATGATACCCTCACAAGGCTCGCAACAAGAGCATAAAATGCGGAGGAGGTGGGCGGGAATCGAAAAAAAATCGAAAAATCGTGATTGACATGAGAGGTTCAAAGCCCCAAAGTACGCGGGCGTGACTACATGGGTAGCCGCATATCCGGACCCCCTTCTCGTGTTATGGATGAGGACTCCGTATACTCAGATACATGACACAAGACAAGCGAGGGAACATGGACATCTACGTGGGCAATCTGCCTTACGACACTTCCGACAGCGATCTGCAGCAGCTTTTCGCGCAATATGGCACCGTCGCGTCCGCACGCGTGGTGATGGACCGGGCGACCGGCCGCTCCAAGGGTTTCGGTTTCGTCCAGATGGACGACCGCGCGGAGGCCGAGAAGGCCATTGCCGGCGCTAACGGTTACGACATGGGCGGCCGTGCGCTGCGCGTCAACGAGTCGCAGCCGAAACCGCCGCGCTCCGAGGGCGGCGGCGGATATCGCGGCGGCAACAGCCGTGGCGGTGGCGGCGGCCGCTGGTAGTTCCGGCATCGTGCCGTTGAATTCGAAAAGCCTTGTCGCTGAAGAGCGGCAGGGCTTTTTTGTTGCTTCATTCAGACGGAATAGACGCCAACTTGCCGCTTGTAAGCCATGCCGCGAACTTGCTACCCTTCTCCGTAACCATGGGGGTGTGCATATGAAACGACTCGGTCTGTGTTTCGCGGCGGCGGGGATGGCGTTGTGGTCAGTGGCGGATATGCCGCAGGGCCTGGTGCTGCGTTTCTCTTGTGACGAGTTCCGGAACAGCGGCCAGACGCTGCCCGATGTGACGGGCAGCAACAACAACGGGCGCGTGACGGGCGTGCGTGCCGCCTCGGCTGGCCGGCTCAACGGCGGGTGCGAGTTCACGGGGAAAAACAGTTTCGTCCAGATCCCGTCCGCGGCGCTGCTGGACAGCCCGCGTGTCACGTTCTGTTTGTGGCTCAAAACCGGCAAAGCCGAGTGGCCTGACCGCACGCTGATCGAGAAACGCGCGGACAGCGGGTACGCGTTGCGCCTCGCCGCGGGCGATAAGCAACAGGGCGGGCGGAAGGGCAAGCTTTGCGCGACCGTGGTCGGGCGCGACGTTTACAGCGACATGACGGTTGCGGATAACGCGTGGCACCACGCGGCCGTGACGTACGACGGCGAGGCCGTGAAGCTCTATGTGGACGGCATCCTCCAGCAGCAGACCGTTGCGTGGCGCGGCGAGGTCGGCGCCAAGGGGCAGGAGTTGACGCTCGGCATGAACCGCTCGGACCCTTCCGCAAAAGAAAAGGAAGCGGCGTTCGAGGGCTCGGTCGACGAGGTGCTGGTGTTCAACCGCGCGCTGACTGCGGCGGAGGTGAAGGATGCGCTTGCGGCCACGAAGCCCAAATTCACCAAACAGCAGGTGGAGCGGCGCCTGAAAGAGCTGAAAGACCTTTTCGACCGCGGCCTGATCCTGAAGGATTTTTATGACCGCAAGGTCGAAGAGTGCGAAGTTTCGCCGTAACAATCACTTTTTGGATTCGACGGGATAGACCCGCGCCCGCAGCTCCTGAGCGGGCACGAGGTGTCGCCACAGAAAGGCCTGCATGCGGTCTTCGGCGGCCACGGCGTCGCGGACCAGCGGCACGCCCGCATTCGTCGCCACGCCCTGGATCACCAGCGGCACGGTCCCGTCTGTTTCGGGCAGCGACGTCTTGACCGTGATCCTCGCCACCGTCTGCGTGCCGGTGATCGGGGCGCCCAGCACCGTGAAGCCGCTCGCGGGATCCTTCACCTGAAAGCGGATCGCGCCGGTGAAGCCGTCTTTGCGGATGGCGTGGACGGTGACGCCGGCCGCATCTTTGCCGCGCATCACGATGCGCGACGGCACGACGCGCAGGTCGAAGTCGGGCTGCGGCGCGCTGATGCGCAGACGGTATGCGTAGGCCTCGCCACCCTTGTGCTGCGCGTCGCCGAGGGTCAGCGTGTAGGTGCCGTCGGCGGGCAATTTGACCGAGAGATAGGAGTCCGCATGGTGCGTGTTCACGCCTGAACCGACATCTTCCTGGTCGTCATTGAGCGCGAGACACGCGCCTTTCGGGTCGGTCAGCTTGAGCGTGGCGTCCAGCGGCGAGTCGAGGCGGCGCGCGAAGATTTCGGCCACAAGCTCCTGCCCGGCGCGGCCCTCGAACTGGAACAGGTCGCGGTCGCCGGGGGTGCCGATGGTGCCGTTCACGACGAGGGGCGGCGAGACGCGCTGCGCGTTCTTGGCGGTGTTGTTGGGCTCGCTTTCCAGCCCGTCCGGCAGCGCGTCGATCGCGAAGGGGATGGGGTTGGAAAGGAGTCCGCCCTTGCCGCGCACGGTCAGCGGGTAGATGCCCGGGGCGCGGTCCTTCGTTTGCGGCATGAGATGGCTTTCCGCCAAGTTGACCCCTTTGACGTCGACGGCGGCGGCCATTCCCGCCTGGCCGCCGAGCGGGAAGGCGCAGGTGACGAACGGCAGCTCGCCGAGGGTGATGCGGTAGACGAAATCCTCGCGCCCGCGGAAGATCGAATCGTGGATCGCCAGGATATATTCGCCGTCCATGGGGATCTCGCAGAACAGCACGGGGTCGGGCTTGAAGCGGTAGTCGTCGTTATAGGCGACCTCTTTGCCTTGCGCATTGCACAGCACGAGGACGGGCTGGAACCAGCCGGGCACCGCATCGGCCATGTAGGGCACGAGCGTGCGGGCCTGGACCGTGAAAACCAGACGTTGGCCGCGGCGGGCGGTGAAGCGGTAGCGGTCCACGGACCCCGAGGCGATCTGGCCGTTGACTGTGCAGGGCGGGGTGATGCAGACCTCGTCGTCGTCCACGTCGCTCTGCGCTCCCGGCCCGGCCATGCCCATGGCCATCTGCATCATCTCCATGCCCATCATGGCGTCTTTGCCTTTTTCCTGCGCGCGCTTGCGCTTGCGCAGGCTCTGAGCCTCCTTGCCCAGGATCTGTTTCGGGCTGGTCGAGAGCGGGTCGCCTGATACTTCCGGCAGCTGGCCGACGTGGAACGCCATGGGGTTCGAGAGCCCTTTCGGGGTGTAGAGGCGGATCTCGCGCGGCCCGGGGGGCGCGTTCTTGGCGATGGTGATTTCGGCGACAACGAGGTTCGCGATGGAGTCGCACTGCGGCTGCTGCACGTATTCGCCGATGAATTTTTCGAGGCGCGTGATGAGATTGGAGACCGAGGCGTCGCGCTTCGGCGCGGGAAGGGCTTTCAGTTCGCGCATCTGTTCGCCCAGCAGCTGCATCTCCTGGGGATTCATTTTTTTGTTGTACTCCAGCACGCGGCCTTGCACGCCCGGGCCGGACACCGAGACGCCGCAGACCCCTTCGAGCGACTGTCCGCCGAGGGTGCAGCTGAAGGTGGTGCCTTGCTGTCCGCCTGCGGGATAGACGAAGCCGATGTAGGATTGCGCGTGGAGCACGAGCGCGGGAAACAGGAAGGTCGCAAGAAGTAACCGAAGAAGGGAAGACGTTTCTTTCATGGTCGGAACCACCTTTTTTGCGGGCAGGGCGCGTTGTCCGAACGCGCCCCGGACGCCGCGGGGAAGCATCCCCGCCGACGGCTGCTGTCTTTACATGATCTCTTTCAGGCGTCCGGAGGCCTGATACCCTTTTTCCGTCGCGGCGGGCAACACGTGCGCTTCCGCGCCCTCGGGGTGCGGAAGCTTGGCGTCGGCGTCGATGCCGGCCAGTTCGTAGATCGAGCCCAGCAGATCGATCGGATAAACGGGACGCTCCTTGACCTCCTCGCCTTTGGCGTCCGACGAGCCGACGATCTGGCCGCCCTTGAAGCCGCCGCCCGCGACCAGCACGGAGAAGACGTTGCCGTAATGGTTGCGGCCGCCGTTCCAGGGCGGCTGCCAGTCGACTTTCGGCGAACGCCCGAACTCGCCGCAGCACCAGACGACCGTGCTTTCCAACAGGCCGCGGTCCGCAAGGTCCTGCAAGAGCGAGGCGAGCCCCTGGTCGAGCTGGGGGCACTGCCGGTTCATGGTGGCGAAATGGTTGGAGTGGGTGTCCCAGCCGCCGGGATAGTTGACGGTGACGTAGCAGACGCCCGCCTCGACCAGCCGGCGCGCGGCGAGGCAGTCTTGCCCGAAGGTGTGGCGGCCGTAGCGGTCGCGCAGCTTCGGGTCTTCCTTCGAGAGGTCGAAGACGTCTTTGCCCTCGCCGAGGATCAGGTTGTAGGCCTTTTGTTCGGTTTCGCGCGCGAGGAGCAGTTCGGGGTTGTTCGGCTGGACGTTGCCCATCGTGTTCAACGACTTGAGCAGGTCGCGGCGGGCCTGTTGGCGCTGGTCGGTGATGCCTCGGGCGATGACGCCCTCGACCTCGAAGCGGTTCGCGTTGGGGTCGCCGCCGGTGGCGAACGGCTTGCACCGCGAGCCCAGGAAACCGGCTTCGGAGAAACGGCCTTGGGGCTGGGTCAGCACCACGTAGGGCGGGATCAGGCCCTTGTAGCCGGCGTTGTAGCCTTTGAACAGGGCAAAGATCGCGCCGATGCAGGGATAGGCCAAACGCTCGCCCGGCAGATGTCCGGTCTGCATCAGGTAGGCCGCGGTCTCGTGGCCGTTGTTGCGGTGGGTCATGCTGCGGATGATCGAGAACTTCTCGGCCTGCTTGGCGAGCTGCGGGAAGAGCGCGCCCATCCGGATGCCGCTCACGTTTGTGGCGATCTCGTCCTTGAACTGCCCGGTGTAGTCATAGCCGGCGTCCATCTTGGGATCCCACGTGTCGGTGTGGGACATGCCGCCCCAAAGGAAGACCTGGATGACGGACTTGGCTTTCGCTTTGGCCAAGGCCTTCGCGGGCGGGGCGTCGGCCCGGGCGATGCCGTTGAGACGGTCGGCGAGCAGGACGCCCGCCGTGCCGAAAAGGCCGTGCCGCAAGGCCTCGCGACGTGTGAGTCTGAACTGTGTCTTCATGGTCTTTCCTCCTGAAAAGCAGGTTTCCGGGTTCAGGATTAAGGCGCGAGGCCTAGTGCCGATAAAGGAATTCGTCGCTGTTGATCAGCGCCCAGGCGAGGTCGACCCCCGCCTCGTTGCCCTTCACGATGCCGGACTTCACGTAAGCCTCGACCTTGGCGGTTTCCGCAGGGGTCGGGAAGCGCGACAGGATGGTAAGATAGAGATCCTCGACGATCTCCTGCGGTTTGCGCTTGGGGTTCAGGATGACCTTCATGGCGGCGCCGGTCTCGAGTTTCTGCTGGATGTGGCTCGAGTTCAGAAGGTGCATGCGCTGCGAGGCGCTGGGTTTATTGACGCGCTCGTTTTCGAGGCCGGTGGCGCGGGCGGGGCGTCCGAACAGCTCGAGGAAAGAACTCGTGATGGAGCCGTCGGGCAGGGCGATGGCCGGTTTGTTCGCGGGGATGAAGGTGAACGGCTCCGGGATGGCGCTGGTGTAGAGGTCTGAGGTCCCGGCAACCTTGTTGATGGCGTCGATCAGCACCTCCGCGTCGAGCCGCCGCAAGGGGTAGAACGCGAACAGGGGGGCGGCCTGCTCGATCTTGTCCGCAGGAAAGATCGAGGAGAGCTGGTAGGTGCGAGAGGTGAGGATCAGGCGGTAGACGTGTTTCATGTCGCACCCGCTCTTGATGAACTCCCGCTGCAGATAGGTGAGCAGGGCGGGGTTGCAGGGCGGGTTGTCGGCGCGGATGTCGTCCGGCTCATGGATGATGCCCCGCCCGAGGAGCCACGACCAGATGCGGTTGACGATGTTGGCGGAGAACCAGTAGTTCTTGGGCGATACCAGCCAGTCGGCGAAGTCCTCACGCGGGTCGCGGTCAGGCGAGAGTTTGACCTTGGTCTTGTCGGGCAGCACGCCGACCAGCGGTCCCGCGGGCGCGGCCGCCGCGCTGTTGGTCGGCGCGGCGAAGCCCTTGTCGGGATTCCAGTAGACGATCTCCTCTTTCCACTCGCGGGTCGGCTTATAACTGACCTGAGAGAAGAAGACGGCCATGCCGGCGAGGGTGTTGGTGGGCCAGTTCTCGGCGCGGCAGCCCATGAAGGTCAGCGCCACGGCGGTGGCGATGCCTTCCGGCGAACGGTCCTGTATGGCGCGGTAGAAATTGACGGGGCCGACGCGGAAATTGCTTCCGTTCGAGGTGAGCAGTTCGCGCACGAACCGGTCGTAGGGCTTGTTGTCGCGGAGCGAGGCGCGGAGCCAGTGGTGGTAGGCCTGTGCGGCGTTGGGCCAGAGGTTGACGGGGAACTCGGCCTTGATGCGCAAGAGGTCGCTCCACTTCATGGCCCAATAGTCGGCGAACTCGTCGCGCCCCAACAGGCGGTCCACCAGCGCGCGGCGCTTGCTGAGCGAAGGGTCGTTGAGAAAGGCGCGCGCCTCGTCCGCGGTGGGAAGCGTGCCGATGATGTCGAGATAGGCGCGGCGCAGGAAGACGGCGTCGGAGCAATAGGAGGGGCGGATGCCTTTCTTCGCGAAGCCCCTGAAGACGATCGCGTCGATCGCGGATTCCGGCGCGGTGATCTTGGTCTCTTCGAAAAGAGACGATGTCTTCAACTCCGGAGCCGCGAATCCGTTCGCAACCGCACAGTATATGATGATGATCGGCAGCCAAACCCGTTTCATTCGAGCGTCCCCCTTGTCGATCCCGGCCAGACCCGCCACACGCATAATCCAGCCACATTGTTAATATGATACAGAAGCCCTGCGGGAGTCAAAGCTTTTCGGCCTTTTGTGGCCGATTCGGTTGGTGACGGGGGGAGAGGTTCGTGCGTGGCGTGTGTGGAGCCGCTGGGGGCGCGGACGGCCCCGTCCGCGTGATGACCGGTCACGCAAGGCCAACGGGCGGCCGACGTTCAAACGACCGCCGACCGCCCGTCGTCTGACCGCTTTTTCGCGGACGAGGCCGTCCGCGCCCCCGGTTTTGCGTCACGCGTTCATCAGAAACGCAGAATCTCGTACCACTGTCACCAACCGATTACCTTATTGTAGCCCTTTTCGGGTTCAGCGACCGGTCTGTGAATCGGAGGATGGACGGGTGCACCGCGTGATGCGGAACTTCGACCGGCGATGGAAAAGGCTTGCGGCAAACCCGCCGTTCACGATAAATTGGCACTCCACAAAAAAGGAGAAGCCGCCTTGTTTAGAATCAAAACGATGGTTTTTTGGGGCCTGATTCTTTCCGCGCTGTTGGCCCGGTGCGCCGAAGAGAAGCACGGGCGGCTGGAATGGGTCGGTTCGAACACGGTTTGGGTGGGAGAATACTTCTACACCGAGGACCGCACGGCCCGTCACAAGATCAAGAATACGGGCGAGGCCCCCCTCCGGATTTCCCGCGTGGTCCTCACGTGCAGTTGCATGCGGCTCGATTCTTTCCCTTCCGTCCTTCAGCCGAATGAGTCCGGCGAGGTCGTGGTGACCATCCGGAAGAACGAGGTCATGGGCACCTTCCAAAGGATTTTCTTTATCGAAAGCGACGATCCTGCCAAGCCGCGGCTGCAGGGGGCGATCCAAGGGAAAGCCTGCCCGCTGTTCAAAGTCGACTGCGACCGGGAGCCCGTGCTGAAAGATGCGGAGCCGGGGATGGTCTGGACCGGCAAGTACACGGTGACGGCGATGCGGGGGGGGTACACGCTCTCACATCCCGTCGTGCTGAACCATGGGACGCGCTGCGAACACGCCATCCGGACGAACGCGCAGGACCTCATCAGCTACGACGTCACCTTCGTGACAACGGTCGTGGACACGAAGAACGGGGTCGAAAGCGTCCTGCTGTTCAGCGTGCTCGACAGCAAGGGGGTCAAGCAAGAGGACGTCGCCCCCGTGCGGATTTCGTTTAGGGGCGGCTATCCTAGCACGTTCAAAGCCATCCCGGAAAAGCTCTTGATTCCCCGTTCCGCTAAGCCCGTCACCCGCCGGGTAAACCTGTCGACGCTGTCGTCCCGGCTTCCCGAGGACGCCAAGCTCAACTGGCACAGCGGGCTGGGCGGAGTCGCGGTGACGTACCGGCCGAGCAAGAGCGGCATGGCGTTCATCGCCGAGGTCACCTTCCAGACGAACGCCGTCCAGCAGCTCTTCGACAAGGGGTCCGAGAACATGACCTTCACCTGCGGTGACTGGTCCGTCCAGGTGCCCGTCCTTCCCTCCAAGTAGAGGGGCGAACGGCGGATCGGCGGGCTGATGGCCGGTGACCGCATGCGTTCCAGAGGCGCGGCGGCGCGGCGCCGGTTGCGCCTGCCTGCCTGCCGGGGCGGGTTTTGTGTAGGCCCCTTGGCCGCAATGGTTAACGGAATCCATCGAGGGCCTGCGGGATGGGGGGGCGGTTGTTCGGCCCCCGCAATTTTTTGATTTTTCCGCTTGCAAAGTCTGCGGCACTATACTACAGTGATTGCGTTTTCAGGCATTCCAGGTTGCCACCGGTGACGACCGGGAAGGGGCTTGGGAACCAGCTGTTGCCGAGTGGCAACGGTTTGAGTGGTTTATCCGACGGGCCGTTAATACGGTTATAGAGGATAACTGAAAAAAGGTTAAACGGACGCGTGTCCGGTTTAATCCGAGCGGTTCAACGCTCGTTGTTTGTACAAACAAAGAAGAGGGAGTACACATGAAGAAGTTGTTATTGTCTGCCGCTACCGCTTTGCTTGCGGTTGGTGGTCTTTATGCAGCGTGCGAAACGCCTGATCCTGTGACGGTCAACACGGCCGACGTGTATGATTTCAAGGCGACCGTGCGGACCATCGCGAACAAGAAAACGACCAGCTCGTCAGCCGATGATTGCGGCACGATCACGACCGGTCTCTGCTGCTATCGCGTGACGGCTAGCCGTTCGTTCAAGGGCGTCTTCATCAGCTGCGACTGCGAGTCCTTCAAGCCGGGTTCGGCGTTCTTGTACATCGGCACGTCCGAGAACAAGTACGGCTACATCGACGACACCATCGAGGGCGATGCGACCTACAGCTGGCCGATCCTGAACATCTACGGCGCTTGCAGCTCGAGCAAGGCAAAGTACATCCAGGGCCTGATGAACCTGTCCTTCGTTGACAGCGTCGGCGTCACGGTTGTGGACAGCGTCGAGACCCCGATCACCAAGACGTACTCTCTGCAGGCTGCCGGCTTCGGCACCCAGAAGAACGCCAAGGTGTACAGCATGTCCGGTTACATCACCGGGCAGGTTTCCACCACGCCCTGCAACTGCACGGCTGCGTTCGAGGCTGCTTTCGCTCCTTGCGATCTGGCCGACATCAGCACCGAAGCCAACGCGGTTGGCGGAACGTTCACGCTGAAGTACAACGCGTCCCTGAGCAAGTATGCCGCCACCTACGGCGGGCAGACTGGCTTGGCCGTCGCTCAGAAGGTGTTCGGCACCTCCGCGACGTATCAGACGACCGTTCAGTAAACCGATACATCTCGGTTTCATTTGAGTCTGGATAAGGGGTGGACGCTGAAAGGCTCCACCCCTTTTTTATTTAGCAAGGAGCGTTCATGAAGAAGCCGGTTTTTGCCGCGGTGGCGGGCGTGTTGGGGGCGATGGTGTTGGCGGGGTGTGCGGAGCACGCCCACGAACGGTTGGCCCCGGGGGAAGTCTATACGAATCAGGTATCGGCCGCCTTTGCGGATCTCCGGCCTGACGACGTCCTGGTCAAGATCAACGCGCACGCTTTGACGAAAGCCGGACTGGACGAG
Organism: Kiritimatiellia bacterium; assembly: GCA_035353175.1. Lineage (GTDB taxonomy): Bacteria > Verrucomicrobiota > Kiritimatiellia > RFP12 > UBA1067 > DAOPZC01. The sequence continues at coordinate 131,753 of DAOPZC010000001.1, forward strand.
CGGATCGCGGACGATCTCGCGGTCAGCCAGGCCGTGAACGCCGATTTCTTCGCAAAGGCTTCGGCGGAACTCGAGCGTTACAAGCTCCAGCTCCGCGCGCGGTGCCTGAATCGTTTCCTGGTACACGCGGTGGTGCTGGATGAGGCCCGGCGCAGAAAGGTGCAGCCCGCGGCAGACGACCTGAAGGCCGCCAACGAGATGATCGAGAAGATCTGTACGCTGCGCAAGATCACGCGCCAGGCGTACGTCGAGACCTTCGCTGAAAAAGAGAAGGCCGTGGCCCGCCGGATGACCGACGAGGCGACGATGCGTGCCCTTTTCCGGGCGCAATTCGGCGACAAGTTGCTGGCCTCCGACAAAGAGGCGCTCGATCTCCAGAACGAGATCAAGGAAGGCAACAAGGGCGCCGAGCAGACCAACGCGCTCGTCAAGGCCTCGCTGGAGCAGCTCGCCGAGAAGTTGCGCGCTACCGCCGGCGGCAAGCCGTCTGACCTGCTGCCGGAGATCACCCGGCAGCTGCCCGCCGGCATGGTCGCCGAGAAGGTGGAAAAACGGCTGGAGAAAGAGTTCACGGATGCTGAGGTGACCGAGGCGCTTGCCGGACTGCCGGTTCTGCAGTGGTCGCCGGTCGTTGAGCTGGAGGAGACCTTCGATCTCTACTTCATCGCCGACCGCCAGAAGGACGACGAGGCGAAACAGTACCGGTATGACCTCATCCGCGTTTATGCCAAGCGCGATCTCGGTTTTGTGGAGCCGAGCCTCGAAGAGCTGAAGAACGACATTGCGAGAAGGAAGCGCGAGGCCCTGCAGGCACCGTGGGTGCTCGAGCTGTTGAAAAAGGCGCGCGTCAGCTATCCGAAGGGCGTGGCCTGGCTGGAACGATAAGCGGCACTTGATAAGAATGGCAGAAGCGCTCGTTCTCCCCGCAGGTCTGTGAATCGCCGGTGCGCCGGGGGCCAAAATGAGGGCGAAGTATCCGTTGACGCCCCCGTAAAGGAAGTGTTACGCTAGACAATGTTTACGGATTGGAGTTTTTAAGTACGGTGGAGGTCTCATGAGGCGATATTTTTTGACGGCGCTGGCAGGTGTGTTCAGCGTGAGTACGCTTTGGGCGGCTTATGTGCAGGTTGTTTTCCCGTCGACGAATCTGCCGGTGAATGTCGGCGAATGGCACAAGAGCTATGATGCCGTTTTCGCAAAGGGGAATACCGAGAACATCCCGGTCGTTGCGCTTTTGGGAAGCACGTTTTGCTCAATCTGCTCGACGTTTGACAAGGAGCTGACGAACAGGACCTTCACCGCTTGGCAGAAATCCAGCGGTCTGCTGTTCCTCTATGGCAAAGTCTACAACGGCGATTGGTCCGAATACAATGTCGCCCAATTGTTCAAGTTGGTCGGCAGCGGCGCCATTCCGCGCGGCGTCGTCTACTGGAAGAAGGCCGACGGAACGACGGTGAAGCAGATCTTCGAGGCCCAGCACTGGACGGCACAGCAGTTCATCAACTACATCACGGGGCTGGTGGGGACATACGTGCCGCCGGCGCCTTTGGACGCGTCGGATCCGAACGATGACGCGTATAGCGGCACCGCAGTGTCGAATCTGACCGCCGCGACCACGACGACGTGGACAACGGCGCGTTCGCTGAGCGGGACGGACACCAATGACTGGTTCAAGGCAACGCTGCAAGCCGGTAAGCAGTACCAGCTGTCCGCGAAGAACGTGTCGGTCAACAACGCCGCGCCGACGGTTTCCGTCTTCTCGTCCACGGGCGGCGTGCCGGTCTCGCCGGCAGTGGCGACGGCTGCGCTGACATCCTTGACCTCCGGACTCATGCTCAATCCCGCCGCGAGCGGCACGTATTATGTTCGGGTCACGCGCGCACCCAATACGACTGCGACGGTCTCCTACACGTTGGGGCTGCGTGAACTGCAGGCGTGCCAAGTGTCGTTTGCGGCGCTGCCTTCCGAGATCGAAGAGGACGCCGGAAAGATCGCGCTGACGCTGAACCGGTCCGGCCGGGAGACCGACGCGGTGGCCGTGACGGTCACGACGTCGAACGGGACGGCCACAGCCGGGACGAACTACACGGCCGTGAACAAGAGCTATGCGTTTGCCATCGGAGAAACGAGCAAGACGGTCGAGATTGCGGTCAAGGATATCGCGGGCCCGAACGGCGACCGGACCTTCAACGTCGCGTTGGCCTCGGCCGATGTGCAGATCACGTTGGGTGCGGCTAAGACGGTCACGATCAAGGATGTGGACAAGAGCTTCGATGACGCGGACGGAGCCGCCGGCGTCGTGGATGGCGATGATCTCGCGACGGGAGCCACTTTTCTGACCACCCTGCCTGAGCCGCAAGTGACGGCTGATCATTATCTGAGCACCCAGGACACCAACGACTGGTTCTGCATCACCGGTGTCGTTTCCGGCAAGACTTATCAGGTCGGCGTGACGGTGGCAGAGGCCCGTCCGGCCGGCACCGTTTCGGCGGATGTCGCTTTTTATTACGGCAGTGCCGCGCCCGCATTCATGCAGCGGACGGCGTCGTCGCTGTTGGCGGCCGCATACCGGTTCACGGCTACGAACACCGGATCGGTCTATATGAAGGTGTCTGCGCCGGCGGTGGCGGGCTCCAATTTCCGCTATCGGCTGAGTTATCGCGAGTGGGTGCTGCCGGTCGTGTCCTTCACCTCCGGCACCGTGAGCGTTGCGGCGAATGCGGCGACGGCGAAATCGCTGAACCTCGCGCTGGTCCGCACGCAGAACGCCGATGAGGCGGTGACGGTGTATTTGAATACGGCGGACGGCACCGCCCTCGCGGGAACGGATTACACGGCGCTGGCCAACCAGCCGGCGGCGTTCGCGGCCGGCGTGACCAACGGAACAAAGGATGTCCAGATTCTGCCCGACGGCGGCGTCTGGTCCCCCGACCGGCAGTTCACGGTGACGATTGCGGAAAGCGCCGGCGTCATCCAGGCCGCCGGGCAGCACAGCGCGACGGTGACGGTCGCCTCCAGCCGCCCGATGGCGGATGCGTCTGACGGTTCCGGAGCCACCGACGGCAACGCGGCGAAAGAGACGGCGACGCTGCTGACGATGGCGAAACAGCGCCAGTCCATCGAAGCGTCATTGAACGGGACGGACACGAACGACTGGTATGCGTTCGAGGTTCAGGCCGGCGTGGAGTATTTCCTCAAACTGGCGTCGCTGTACACGAACGCCACCGGGCTTGCGGCGTCTGTGATTCTGCCGGGCGAAACGGCGGAAACGCCCGTGACGCTGGATACTCTCGCGGCGGGTTACCATCTGACTCCCGCCGCGGCCGGCACGCTCTGGCTGAGATTCAGCCGCACCGCGGATGTTGCCGCCTGCGTGCTGTACACGCTGGATTACCGGGAATGGGTGCCCGCCGTGGTCTCCTTCACGGTGTCGCAAGTGACGGTCAGCGAGTACGTGCAGCAGGTCGAATTGTCGGTCGTCTGCACCATGGAGGTCCCGATGGAGGTCTCCGCCCGGATCACGACGCAGGACGGGAGCGCGACGGCCGGGGACGATTACGTTGCGCAGGACGTGCCGCTGCTGTGGACGGATGCCGACCCGACCTACAGCGTGAAGAAAGTGACGATCCCCCTCCTGAATAAGAACGTGCTTTACGAGGGGACTGAGCTCTTCACGGTGAAGCTGGATTCGGCGGATGCGGTTATCGAAGCGGACACCATCACCAACGTGACGGTCCGCCTGACCGAAAAGGATGTGGGCAAGATCGGCAGTTTCGCGATCGCGGGCTTCCAATTGGACGGTTCGGCGACCTTTGTTCCTTACACCACGCTGGCCGCGTCGATTCCGGACGGGCAAAAGATGACGGTGACGGTGAAGCGCTTGTACGGCAACGCGGGTGTTGTGACGAACCTGCTGAAATGGAGCGACAACTCCGCGACGTATCCGGTCGTCTTCGAAGAGTTCCAGACCGAACGCACGGTCGAGGTGACGGCGCCCGCTTCGGAGGGCGTCTACAAAGCGCGTCAGTATTTGTCGCTGACGCTCTCCACGGCGACGCGCGGCGCGTCGGTCACCTCCGCGAATGCGTTGCGGTATTGGATTACGGACAGGGATGCGGCGCTGACGAGTTACGTGGCCGACCGCACGAAGGTTCCGTTCAGCAGCAGCAGCCAAGCGTGGTACGTGTCGGGCACGGGGACGGTGGACGAGGTTGTACGGTCGAAGGTTCTGGCGCTGAACGCCACGGCCGCGATGTCGGTCACATTGGCCGGCAGCGGGACACTTTCGTTCGAGGGCGTGTCGGATGGCGCGGGTACGCTGACCTGCGCGGGTGGCGGCAACACGGCGACGTTCGCCTTAAGTTCGGGCGTGCCCACCAATATGGTTTATGCCGTGGGGACGGGCAACCGGACGGTGACGATCACGTTCAAGGCCGGTTCGGCCAACGCGTCGGTCGCGTTGCGCAACATCCAGTGGACGCCGGGGGCCGACGTTCTGTCCAAGGGCACGTTCAACGGCGTGGCGGAAGACGCGACATACGGGAACGGCTTGTTGCGCGTGTCGGTCTCGGCGACGGGATGGATGACCGGCAAGATCCAGTTCCCCGCCAAGACGTTCACGTTCACCGTTGCGGGGTTCGCGGGGAACGGGGTTGAGACGGACGGCGTGAAGACCAACCTCACGTCGGCGTTCACGGCTGTTTCCGGTACCACCCGAATGGAGAACTTGGTCCTTCAGTTGGTCACGGATACGCGGTCGAGCCGGTCGGTCCTGTCGATCGAGGGCGGAACCCTGAGCGCGGTGGCCTACCGCAACGCGTGGGCGGACCGCCCGCTGACGGGCGACACGGCGAGTGTCAAAGGCATCGCGGAGAACTACTACACGGCCGTGCTGCCGGGTTATGCCGCCTCCACCTTCGTTCCGGAAGCGGCGTGCGGCAGTTCCTTCTTGACCATGACGGTGTCCAAGAGTGGTGTCGTGAACGGCTCCGGCGTGCTGGCGGACGGCACGGCGATCTCGTTCTCCTCGACCGTGGTTGTGCCGGAGGCGGGCCAAGGCCAGGTGTATATCCTTGCCGCACCCACGACATACAAGGGCGGCTATGTCTTTCTGACGCTCGTTCTCACGGCGAAAGAGGACGGCACGTATGCCATCGAGGCCGCAACCAGCGGTGGCGCCTGGATCAGCCAGGCCGCCACGACGGGGTTCACTCGCGTCCTCCGGAATCTGTCCGGAGGGTACTACAGCAAGACCTCCAGCCTCTCGGACTACTATCTGGGGCTGGACCTTTCTGTCAAGCAGTCGGAGCCCGATAGCGCTCCGGAGTACCGCTACACGCAGTGGAACGGGAGCGCGACCGCAGCGGTCGAGACCAATGCCACGGTGTGGGCAGCCTCTGAAGGGAGCGCGCTGGGCACCCTTGCGCTCAACCGTTACGGCGTGGGTTCGTTCTCGGGGCAGAACGCCTCGGCGATGACGTATGCCCTCACGAAGGCGACGGGGCTTTTCACGGGCCGCTTTGCGGCGCTCTTCGATGTCCAGACGACCGCCGGCGGGACGGTGAACACCGTCAAGCGGACCGTCACCTACAAAGGGGCGATGGTCCCCGGACGTTTTGACCGCGAAAGCGATTCGATCGAAGGCGCCGGATACTATCTGGCGACCCAATATGACGGTCCGACGGCCACGGTGAAGTCGTACGAGATCCTCATTCAACAGCAACGTTATTAAGGAGAGCCAGAGATGTATCTCGTTTCACGATTTCGTTTCCTCTTGCAGGTGGCGCTTTTCGCCTGCGCAGGGTTAGCCTTGCCTGCTTGGGCCGCGATTGCGGTCGGAGGTTCCACCACCGTTACGCTGGATGCGGACGGGTATGCCAAGGTGGGCATCAGCGGTATCAGCCAAGGAAGCGCCTACACCTTTTGGACAACCGGTGCCGCCGACGGTGTGAATATTGACGTGGTTTGCAGCTACGCGGAAAAATACACGGGCGAGACCGCCACCATGGAAACGGGCTGGCTGGCCACCGGTGAGCCGGACTATTACTCGTCGACCTGCCGCGCCATTGTGACGGCGGATGCGTGGGACATGCTGGTGAGCGATGAGTTTGTGACCTATGCGTTCAAGTCGGCGTATCTCGAAGTGTCGGGAGAGGCCGGGGCCTCGGTTTCGATCTCGTCGTCCAAAGGGGTCGTGAGCGAGATTCCGCCCACGGGCGTGGCGGAAAAGCCGGACACCACCGTCAAAAGCGTTACGACGAACGCCGTCACGAAGTCCGCGACGGTCACCGTTGAAGGCCGGTACTATTACGCGGTGCCGTTGACTGCGGGCGAGCGTTATCGGTTCACGGTCACGAAGGGAACGGATGCGAACGGCGGCTTCGGGCTGACGGTGGAGGGCGCGGAAGGTGTTGACGATCCGGCCAAGATGGTGAATGTGAGCACCAACACGCTGAACCCGATCCTGTATGTGGTCCCCGCGGAAACAGGGACGCATTACGTCATCGTCTCGGGTGATTACGGGAAGACCTTCGGCTTGACGTTCGAAAAAACCGGAATGCGCCTGCCCGCGAGCCATACGGCTTTTGCCGAGGTCGACGCGGCTGCGGCCTATCCGGTCATCGTCGAGGGCATCCCCGTGGGGGCGCGAAACGACTCCGGCGATCTCTTCTACGATCCGGTGATCGACGCCAGCCTCATCAAAATGGCGTCGCTGACGGCCGGCCGCACCTACCTGTTCGAGACGTTCTTTGACGCCGCGGTGCCGACCCAGTCCGTGATGGAGATCTACGACGCGAAGGGCAGCGTGCTCTTCCGAAACAGCTTGAAAGACGTCGACGTGATCGGTTCCAGAATCGCGTTCACGCCCAGCGCGACGGCCGCCTATTGGGTCGGCATCGCGCAGCGCGACGCGGCGGACACGAACGGCGTGGTCGCGGGCATCGTCTGCGATCTGCAGATCGACGATCTCGGCGTGCTGGCGGCGGAAGCGAATGATACGGCGGACGGGTCAAGCGCGCTGGGCTTTGTTCTGGGCACGGCCGAGACGGAAGGCGCGTTGCAGGGCGCGTTCCGCTTTGATGCGACGAACCGGGTGGATTGGTACCGGCTGGATACGCGCAGGGGCATCGCCTATAACCTGAAGGCGGTCTCCGAGCGCTATTCCGCGCTTCGTCCCATGAACATTTCCCTGTATAAGAAAAATGCGCAGAACGTGTTGGTTCTGGCGACCGATCTGGGTGACCCCCAGACGGATCGTCTGTATACGGCCACCGATTCGGCGACGTATTATGTGAAGGTCTCGTTGCCGGACGGCGCGGGCTGTGACTATCCCTATGACTTGTATGCCTGGATCAACGGCAGCAACTATGGCTTCCTGCACGTGGACCTCAAGGGGCCCGCGCTCGGCGCCGCGACGTGGAACGTCTCGGGCGAGAGCACGGTCAAATACGTGTCGGGCGGCGAGATTGTTTATGCCGCGGGGCAAGTGACGGTGCAGTTCTCGACCTTGACGGGCTGGAACAAGCCCGCGGATCAGACGGTGACGGTGGCGGCGGGAAACACCCGGACGATGGTGGTCGGGAAATATAGCGATCAGAAGGATCCCGCGGATGACCTGCTCGCGGGTGCGGTCGCGATCTCGCCGACGATGGCGGTGCCGGTGTCGCAGTCCCGCAGCCTTTGGGACTCCGATGCGCGGGACCTGTTCAAGCTGACCGTCGTCTACGGGAACATCTACGATCTGAGCCTCACGGACATTGCGGGGGCTCCCTACATCCGTGTGTACCGGCAGGCCGTCCAAGACGCGGCCACGAAAGTCGTTTCCGGCGAGGTCATCGCGGCGGGACGGGACATCCGGTTCACCGGGCAAGAGGCGGGCACCTATTACGTCGAGGTGGCGCATGAGAATCCTCTGAGTCCGGTGGACAGTTCGTATACGCTGAAAGCGACCGCCTATGCGGTCGGATCGGTCAAGCTCGACAAGACGGCTTACACGGTCAAGAAGGGAACCCCGTCGGTGGTGCTCACGCTGTCCCGCAGCGGCAAGGACGGCAAAGTGCGCGTTCGCTACACGACGGTCGAAGATACGGCCAAGGCGAATGTCAACTACGTTCCCCAGACCGGCGTCATCACGTGGGGCAACGGAACGAACACGCCGCAAAAAGTGACCGTCACGCTCATCCCCGATCTGTACACGACCTATACCGGCGACAAGACGTTCCTGTTCAAGCTGGACGTTCTCGACCCGGCCGACTTTGAAGACGGCGAACTGATTCCGGTGTTGGCCCAGACCGAGGCCGCCGTGACGATCACGGAAACCGTGAAGGCCTCAACGGGAACGGTCGCGTTCTCCGGATACGGCGATGCGTTGCCCGAGGCTTTCGCCAACCCGTCGAAGGCCGCGGTCATCGTGCCGGCGGGCGATGCGTTGACGCTGTGGGTTGAGCGCGCCGAAGGCTCGGACGGCGATGTTGAGGTGGAGGTGGCGACGACGGGTACGCAGACGGCGGGCAACGAATTTTACGTGGGCGTGACGCAGGCGCTGCACTGGGTGAGCGGAGATTTGTCGGCGCAGCCGGTGAAGATCGACACGCTGGTCACCGGCACGAACCAGATGGCCGACGGGGCCTTTACGGTCAAGCTGACGGCCCTTAAGACCACGGGGAACACCGTGAAGCTGGGCAAGGTGTCCTCGGTGGCGGTCACGGTCCGCGATCCGAAAGTGGCGCTCACCTCGTCCGAGTTGTTCGCGACCACGGGCTTCAAGGCGCAGGGCGTGACGGCCGCCGACACCACCAAGAATTGGTTCTTCGACCGCGAAGGAGCCTTGCGCTCCTATCCCTTGGCCGCCGGCAAGACGGCGACGCTGACTCTGACGCTGACCGGACCCGGTGTGCTGAAAATGACCCCGGTGCTGGTCGGGGCTGCCGAGGGCATCGACACGTTCGGCGCGAAGCTGGGGACCAAGGTTTTAACGGAGCTCGGCACCGTTTACGTGCCGGCGGGCAAACAGACGCTGACGCTGACTGCGGCGGCGGGCGCGGGATCGTCCGGTGAAGCGTACGCGGCGCTGTTGCCGCTCGACGGCGAGAACGTGTTCGACTGGCAGGCGCTGACGGCGCCCACGCCGGTCTTCCCGCTGAACAAGAGCGTCGTGGACATGAGCAGTCTCGACTTTGTCTGGACCGCGTCGCCGGCGGCCACCCTCTACCGGTTCGTGCTGGGGACCAACGCGTCCGCACCGGAGAGCGCACCGATCGTGAACGAGTACGGCGCTGTTCCCGACTATTGCGGTGGCTGTTTCAGTCTGGGCCTCGTCGGCGGTAAGACGTACTACTGGCGCGCGTATGCGTTGGTCGTCACGGAGGGCGTGACCAACCTCACCGTTGCGGGGGCCGTCAATTCGTTTGTCATGCCGGCGGTCGTCTCAAAGACGACGGTGGCAACCGCTGACGGAACGGTGATCGAAGGCGGCGGCAGTCTCGCGTCGTTCGAGCTGATTCAGGGTCTTTCCGCCACGCTGCAGCTGGGGGTCACCACCAACGGGATTGTCACCTATTCGGTCCTGACGGGCAAGCTGCCGGACGGCCTCGCCATCAAAGGCAACCAGATCACCGGCGTGCCTTCCAAAGCGGGTACGTATGCGGCAGTCGTGGTCGGCAAAGCCGGCACGGTGTCGCTCGAAGCGGTGCAGATGTCGTTCACCGTGACGCCGATGAATCTGGCGGCCGGGTCATTCAGCGGTGTGCTGAACGGTTTCCCGTCCTATGTGACGTCGCCGGACGTGGAAGAGGAGATCCAGCAGCTGAAGCTCGCGAGCGTGTCGCTGACGGCCCCCACGACGGGCAAACTGACGGCCAAGGTGCTGTGCGGCGGCAAGACCTTGAGCCTGACGGCGACGGGATACAGCGAGGACGTTCCGGATATGGGTAACGGCTTGCCCGGACTGCGCGCCAAGCTGACGTCCGTTTCAGCGATCGGCGTGGCCAAGTACACCAACGAGCTGACGCTGGTGGTCTGCCGTGGCGAAGAGGCCGATCCGGAGGCGATCGGGCAGGTGGCGCGGGTCGAGGCCATGCGGGTCTATCTGCAGTCGCGGACGAGTACGACGAATGTGCTGATGGCGGAGTTCGCGGAAGACGATGCGAACGTGCTGTACCGCGACAACCGTTCCGTTGCGAAGTCTGCGTCCGCGTCGTCGTCTTGGGCCGGCTACTACACGGTCGCGCTGCCTTGCGACATGGCGCAGGAGGGCTATCCGGGTGGCGCGGGCTATCTGACGCTCACGCTGGACGCGAAAGGTGCCGTGAAATACGTCGGCAAGCTGCCAGACGGCACGACTTTGACCTCGGCGTTCAATCCGTTCTACGTCTTGGATCCCGACCGGGGTGTCGCCACCGAAGTCCGGATTCCGTTCTATGCGGGGTCAGCGTTGTATTCGGTCGGCGGCCTCGTCACGTTGGCCTTTGACGAGAATGTCGGGGCGGTCGTGGCGACGGGTGAACTGCAGTGGAACAACGTCAATGCGAAAGCGACGAGTGGCGGGATCGGGTTCGAGTCTAATCTGGAAGTGGTCGGCGGCTATTATGACAAGTTGCTGAACCTGCAGGCGTATTATCTTGGATATACGCTGACGGCGGACGTCGACGAGGCCCTGTTTCCGGAGGCGCTGGACGCGACCTACACCTCGCTGATTTATTACCCCAGCGACAGTGCCTCGTACATGCCGGTGAAGGTGGCGATGAACACGATGCTGACCGATAAGCGGGTGCTCGTGAAGGATCCGACGGCAACGACGCTGAACGACTTTACGCGATCCGTGAATCCTTCTAATCTGTCGATCAAGTTCACGCAGGCGACGGGCCTCTTCACCGGCACCTTCGGCCTGTGGTACGAGGGGGTCAGCACGACGACGGGCGGTGCCGTTCAGAAAGAGCTCCCCGTCTCGTTCGCGGGGGTCTTGACCCATTATCAATCGTTCGGCTCGTCGATCTACGCCGATACGCCGGGAATGGGGTACGCGTCGGTCAAGGCGTCAGCGACCTGGACGCAGACCCTGCTCTTTACATTAAGCAAGAATGCGGATTTGGAGGAGCCCGCCGAAGGGCTTCCCCGGAATCTGGACAACTAACAGAAGCATACGCGCCGTCATACGGGACTTTTCTTTTCCGGCGGGCAGACGTGCCGGAAATGCCGCGGAAACGCAGAGCGTGGAGGGGCAGAGAGGAAAGTGAACGGAGACGGCGAATGTATTTATGAACGTTAACGGCAAAAGGACCCTTGTTTATGTCAATGCAACCGAGTAAAGGGGCGCTCCGGATCTTGATGCTTGCGCTTCCGGCCGTTCTCATCCTGGGTGCGCTGTTGTACTTCCGGAACGGGATGGAACAACCGGCGCAAGAGGGTGCGGTGCCGGGGACAAACGCGGTGTCGTCAGCCAAGAAGGCGCTGCCGGCCGCGCGGAAGGCCGCCGGGAAAAAGGCTCCGGATATCACAACGGGCGCGGCGGACGCGGCCCAGACCAACGGCGCTGCCGGCCGGCGTGATCCGAAGAGCAACATCGAGGACGTCACCAAGGCCCTTGACGGCGCGCTGGATGCCGACAACGCCAGCAATATTCTTCAAGAGGCGCGCCTGCTTCTGAAGCACCAGAATCCGGAGGTCCGCAGACGGGTGGTGGACGCGCTGGCCTGGACGGGGTTGGACGGGTTCAAAGAGCTCACGACGCTGATGACGGATCCCGACCCGGACGTCGCGGAGGCCGCGCGGGAAGCCTGGAAACAGGAATACAGCATGATGGAGTCGTCCGAACTGAAAAGCGAACTGCTGAAACAGGTCGGCGATATGGCCGTCCAGGGCGGCGATAACGAGCTTGCCGGCGACGTCGTGGAGATGATCACCATGGACATGGACATGAGCGATCTCGTCAAGGTGGAGACCCTGCAGGGCTATTTGGGGCAGACGGAGGATGCGGAGTGTATCGGCAAGATTCTGGACGCCATCAACGAGGTGGCGCTCCCGGATACGCCGATCACCAAGCCGGACGAGGTTGAGGACATATTGTCGAATTTGAAAAAAGAAGAGGCCGCTTCCCAATTACAAGTGAAGTGAGCCATCGAAGTGTTGCCCGGTCTGCGGAGCGAGAGTATTCGGAAGCCGGAGACGGGGCGAGATTAATTGTGAAAGCGTGTCAGCGAAATAAGGAAACGGGGAAGATGACATTCAAGGCTGGGTTCGTTGCTGTCGGGATCGCGTTGTCTATTTTATCCGCCCAAGCGGCCGTCGTGAAGAGGCCGGCGATCGTGCCGCGTTTCTCCGGCGCGGCGGTCGGCGAGTGGACGATGGATCTTGACGCCGCCTTGACCCAAGCGCGGGCGGGCACGAACAACGTCGTCGTGATGTTCACCGGAGCGTGGTGGTGTCCCCACTGTCAGGCGCTGGAGGAGAAAGTGCTGACCCAGCCCGCTTGGGAGGAGTTTGTGGCTTCGAACCGCCTGTACCTCGTCATCATGGACTTCCCGGGCCGCGCGGACCAATACTGGTGCTGGCTGCGGGAGACGAACTATGTGGAGAGTGCCGGCCTGACGCTTGCGCAGGGCGAGGCCGAGATCACCAACCGGTACGCCGTGCAGACCTCTTTTGCCGTACCTGGCGCGCCGACGACCACGGTGAAGGGCGTTTCCTATTTGCGCGTGGGATATCCGACGCTGATCGCCCTGCGTCCGGACGGGACCCGGCTGGGCCGGTTTTCTCCGCTGATGACCACAGTCTCGATGGAGATGGTCCTCCGCAACATGGATCAGCTTCTGAATGCGGACGGACGGGACGAGACGGACAACTACTATCAGGACGCGACGCTGCTCGAAACGCCAGCCTGCGAGGACGAGGAGCAGTCGGCGGGCATCCATTCGCTGAGCGAAGCGGACACGGCGGACTGGTTCTGTTTCGATGCCACGGCCGGCGTGCAGTGGTCGTTCGCGCTCCGTTCTGCGGCGGGGTCGCTGACCAACGGCGTCAAAATGCAGATCTTTTCGTATCCGACGAATGTGGCAAGCGTGGCCGAACGGGTGATGGCCCCCTCGGACATTTCGGTGCTGACCTGTACGGTGCCGCAGGCGGGACGATACTGGCTGAAGATTTCTAGTGCGCAGGGCCTTTCGGAACGGCAGGAGTATGATTTGGCGTACTGGTACGGGGTGTCTCCGGCAACGGTCGTGTTTTCCGCGTCGCTGGTTTCCGTTTCGGAACGGGCGGCGGCCGCGACGCTCACGGTGCAGGTCGCCAACGCGGAGACCGACGCCGAAGTTCAGGTCGGATACGAGACCGTCGCTGGAAGTGCGAGCCCGAATGAAGACTATGTTCCCGTCACGGGGCGTCTGGTGTGGGCGCCCGGCGTCAAAACGCCGAAGACCATTACCGTCCCGTTGCTCCTTGACGCCTCTCCCAAGTGGGAGGGGAATGAAACGTTCGTCGTGCGGCTGGTCACCGTTAAGAATTGTTCAATCAACGAGGGGTTTGCGACCTGCACGGTGGTGTTGACCGAGTCGTCCGCCCGTCTGGCCGGCAAGCTCGGCTTCGACGGCGCGTCGACGGCCTTCATGGTCGAGGGCAGCAATGCGTGGTTCAGCGTGTCCCGGACGGATGGCGTGGACGGCGTGGTGACGGGCAAGGTCGAGCATGTTCTGGGAGCGGTTCGGACGCCGGTCGCCGAACTCGTGTGGACGAACCGCGAAACGGGGGGCAAGACCTTCAGCTTCGGGTTTCCCGTCGAGGCGGGCTATCAGGCGGACCGGCCATCGTCGTTGCGCTTGACGGTGACGGGCGGGGGAGGCCTGAGCGCGTCCGGCTCGGTGATTTCGCTGATGCGGCGCGATGACCTCGTGGTGCAGACCCTTGCGGAATTTAACGCGGCACCGGAGAATCAGGTGTTCGGGTTCAGGGCCTTGGGGGGCGTGTGGTTTTACGGGTATTGTTCCGATGCCGAGCGGGATGAGGCCTGGCTGCGCAGTGCCCCGCTCTCGCGAAGCGGCTCTTCGCAGCTGTCGGCCTCGGCGAAAGGCCCCGGGGTCTTATCGTTCGACTGGCGGTTGAGCGGGGCAGATGTCACGTTGCGTGCGCTGATCGGGACCACCGTCAAGGAGACCTTTGCCGTCACCGGTTCCATCGTTGAGGCTGGCAAGACACTGGCGGTTCCGGCGGGCTCGCAGAACGTGTCCTGGCTGGTGAAACGGGGTGCGGCCGCGAGCGCGGAGGATGTGTTCGGTGCCGTCCGGAACATCGTCTGGTGGCCGCTGCCGCAGGTGTCCGGCCCCCGGCCCTCATCGGGCGCGGCGGTGATCAACCGTGACCTCCGGCTGTCGTGGCTGGACGTGTTGGCGGCGGACCATGTTCCTGCGGGCGCGTCGGCGCAGTACGAGGTCTATGCGGGCTTGTCGAGCGCAGCGATGAGCCTGCGTTCTGAACAAGCGGCAGCGGCTTTCCCGCGCGACGGGAACGCCCAAGATCAAGCCGTGTTCGATGCGCTGATCACGAGCGCCAATACACGGCCGATCTATTGGCGCGTCGACGTCGTCGCAACCGACGCTTCGGGTCGTCGCGCGGTATATAAGGGCCAGACGTGGACGCTGACCGTTCTGCCGGTCGGGGCGCCGGAGCTCGTTGCTTCCGTGGGCGGCTACGATCCCGCGCAGGTGGGCGGCGTGACCTTGCCGGAAATGGTGGTCGGCGTTTACGCCGAAGCGGGGCCGTTTGCGGCCGCGACGGTTGCGGGCGACGCGGTGAACGGCGTGATCAAGAACGGGGCGCTGCCGGTCGGCATGAAAACGGAAACGCGCGACGGGGCCATTTGGATCGCCGGCGTTCCTCAGAGGGCCGGCGAAGGGTCGGCAGACCTGCATCTTTCCGTGCGCCGGTTGGCGGGTTCGATGATGACGACCGTCGCGGGCTCGTCCGTGAGGGTGGCCTGGAAGGTCCTGACGCTGGGACGTGCGGCGGGCCAGTTCAACGGGCTGCTCCTCGAAGAGGGAACGGCCGGTTGCGGCAACACGTCGCTGACCGTCGCCTCAAACGGCAAGACCACGGGAAAATTCTTTTACAACGGCTTGCCGTATACGGTCTCAAGCAGCCATTTCGCAGGCCGGGACAGCACGGGGTATTTCGCAGACAGCGTGGCGGTCAACGGCACAAACCGGCTGGCGGTGGCCCTGTCCGTTGCGGCCGGCGGCGAATATGCGTGGATTCATCTCGATGGCATGGCGGATGCCGAATATCTGTTGTGGCGCAACAACTGGAAGGATGTCGGGATGGATGCCGTTCTGGGGGCGTACGCCGGGTATTATACGGCTGCGCTGCCTGTGTTGGAGTCGACTTCGGGCGATAACAGCTGGGGTTCCGGTTTTCTGACGGTGAGCATCAGGAAAGACGGAACGGTCATCTATTCCGGACAGATGGCCGACGGGAAGACGGTGAGCGGTTCTTCGCCGCTGCTGTATGGGCCCGACTGCTGCAGCCTGGACGACCGCGTCTTCTTCTACGTTTTCGCGACGCCCTCCGGATACGGTAAATCGGGCCATCTGTACGGGCTGGTCTATCTGGTTCCCGGCACGCTGCCGACCCCCAACGATAACGCCTTGGAGTCCTCCGCTCAGTCCAAGCTGCGCTGGACCCATACGGATCCGAAATCCGTGTACGGCTATAACCCGGTCACGGGCGAGCTGCCCAACGGAATCGCGGGGTTCACAAACCTGTTGGATGTGACGGGCGGATATTTCGACAAGACTCTCGACTTGCGCACGTTCTATCCTGCGGCGGCGCTCACGATCGGGTCGGCGTTTCTTGCTCCCGCAGACTACGACGGCGAGCAGGGCCAGTCGGGGTATGCGCTGGCCTCGTTGCCGGAACCGCCGCGTTTGCCGGCGGTCGCCACGGGGCTTGCGACGCTGGCGTTCCCCAAGAGCGTGCGGGTCATGAACGGATCCCTCGTGGATTTCGGCCTCTCCACCAATGCGTGGAGCATGGCGGTTGTGCCCAATCGGTCAACGGGTGTGTTCTCGGGGTCGTTCAAGATCTTTTATCAGGGGCTCGACGGTTACGGCATCGCGCGTCAGAAAACGAAGTCGGTCACGCTCCGCGGCGTTTTCTTGCCTGTGCGGGCGGCCGGGCAGCCGTATGCCGACTGGATGGGCTATTATCTGGTTCCCGATAAATACCGCTATCAGGGCGCGACCGGAGCGGTACAGAACTATTCGTTCAACTGGTCGGTCGGATTCTGGATGGATCCGCTGTGAGGTCTGCGGGCGCCGCTGAAACTCGGCGGCGCCCGATTTTCTGCCGACCGTTCGCCGGCTAGACAGGTAGACGCTTAAATGAATTGGTACAAGACCTCAATCGCTGTTCTGTTGGTGTTGGCCGTGGGGATCGTCGTTCTGACGTTCTTCCCGTCCGGGCGCAAGGGGTCTGTGTCCAACGAGACGTCAGCGCCGGCCGAGGTGCGCTCGGAACGCGCATCATCCTCTGCCCGGACGGCATCCGCCAAGAGCGCGCGGCCGGAACAGCCCGCTGTTCAAAAAAGAAGACCGCCGGCTCCGTCAGCAGGAGACCGTGCGACGCTGGCGGCGCAGTCGGACGGCGTTGCCCCGGCCTCAGAAAAGAAAGACGCGACGGCGCGCGAGCGGTCGGTCGCGGCGTGGGAGGCGCTGGTCGAGCAGCTGGCCGAGCAGAAGGACGTGCCTCCCGCAGAGCATGCGGTGCGCGTCAAAGAGGCCTTCGACCAGTTGGACAAGGGGGACCAGATGGACGGTATCCATCGCGCCCTGAACCTGCTTCCGGACGAGCAGTTCCCTTCCCTCTACGGCATTCTGTTCGACAAGACGGAAGACCCCGAGGTGCTGGACGCGATCTTCAGCGATGCGCTGAACCGTCCCGAGGACCTCAAGAATCCTCTCATGAAAGAGCTACGCAAGGACAAAGAACATCCGATGTTCTTCGAATCGGCCCGGATTCTCGACGTGGTGGAACCGGAAGAGGCAAAGCCGTAACCGGCGGTGCGGCGCGTCAGGGCGCCGGCTTTTCACGACATACGCGCGGGCGCCGACGGGGCAGAGGCAAGGCATGGATCGCGCAAGGGCCATCATCGTGTTCGCCTTTGCTGCGCTGTCTGGCAAGGCCGCGCAGGAAGCCCTGCTGTTGCCCGGGTCCGACCGCGCCGGCTATCTCGCGCGCCTGCTGATCAACGAGAGCGCGTTTCCCGGCGAGCGCGGCTACGTCAGCGAGGAGGACACAAAGACGGCGATGCGCGCACTGCTGCTGACGGTCGATGCGCGCATCTGCCAGGTTCCTTCAGGGTACACGCGTGAAGAAGTCGCCGATACCGCGTCCGGCGATCTCATCGACGTCATCACCGCCGGCGGACGCGGCGGACAGATGGAGGGCTTTTACCGCGACCGGAACGGTGCCCCGTCCATGGCGCCGCGCGTCACGCGACGCATCGACAACCTCCAGCGGATCGCCGGCCAGGGGGACCCCGACCGGTTTGCCCGCCTGCTCACCTATGCCCAGACGCTGGCGACGGCGTACCTCGCCGGCAATAAACCCTCGCCGGACCTCTATGCGCAGATCACCCGAATTGCCCCGAAGAATGTGACGGGACGCGCCTACGGCTGGATGACGGATCAGGATTATTACCATCCCGGCGGCGCTTTCGTGCGCATTCCCGACCGTCTGCGGGGCCGCCTCGGCGGCAACCGCTTTTATACGCTTGAACGGCGCGGGCGCGCCGCGCTGGAGTCCGCAAAATCCGCGGCCTCCAGACCGCTCGTCACGGTGCCAACCTCTCGGAAATGACCCTCATGATGAAACCAACGCACATTCTCCCGTTTTCGGCCTGTTGCCTTCTGGTGCTGTTCGCGTCGGGCTGCCGCTCCTTTCAAGAAAAGCATGTGATTCTTTTTCCCGGGATCCTGCAGTCTCACGCCTCGCCGTCGGATGCGGCCGCACTATTTGCCGAACTCGGCGGGGAAGACGCGTTTCTCGATCTGGCGCGCTATCTCTACCGGTGGTACTTGGACGAAAACGATCTCGAACATCTGGCCTCGGAGCGACAACAGCAACTCTGGGTTCGCCGCGTGCAGATGGTTGGAGACGAGAAAGACAACAGCCGCTATCTGGAGCTGGTTTTCCCCGCGATCGGCGTCGCGGTGACCCTTAAGAAAACCGATTACCAGATCTCAGAGCTCCGGCTGACCGTCAAAAGCGCGGGGTATCGCGTCATCCGGCTGAACAGAGACGAGTCGGTTTCCGATGCGAAGGCGGAGGACTATGCGGTGCTCGACCTCGACATCCGAGCGCTCTACGACCGCTTGTTCCAGTCGCGGCTGGACGCGCAGTTTCCTGGCGAGGCGCTGGAGGCGCATGTCACAGCCGACCTCGTCAAACAGTGCGACCTTCTTGCGGAGAGCCAGCGCGGCAAGGTCAAAACGTTCTGTTTCGCGCCCGTCCTCGCCGTCGGCAACGAAGTCTGGGTTTTCTGGGAGGAGGGCAAGCTCCTTTTCCGCTACAGCTCTGACATCGATCTGGCCAATCCGGAGGTGTGGACGTTCGATGCACCCCAGATCACGGTTATCGACGCGGCCGCGCAGACGGTCGTCTCCTTTGAGGAACAGCCCGGTGACCGCCGCTTTGTCACGCGCGACCAAGTCGGGCGCGCCCTCTACAATTGCCTGATCCTCGGCAAGAGAAAAACGCTTCCTCCCCGGTGACGGAAGCCTAAATCGGCCGGCCACCAACCGATTACAATCGGCCTTTTGTCGGCGCGTGAAATGGGGTATGATTTTGTCAATATGAGTCAGTCTCGCATATTCTCTGGGCTTGCCATGCTTTTCTTCCCGGTGTTCCTCACCACGGCCGTCGCGGCGGCGACCCTTCCCGGCGTGTGGAGCTCCGACCTCTCTGCGGCCAAAGCGCTGGCCGACACGACAGACCGTCCGCTCGTGGTGATGTTCAGCAATTCCAGCGGCGAATGCTACTGGTGCAACCGCTTCAACAACGAGATCAATGCCAGCACGGAGTGGAACGACTTCGCGGTCGCCCAGCAGCTCGCCATGGCCTACATCGACCGCGGCGGCGGAAACTGGAATGAGACGTATTATCAGAACGTCGTCTCCAACAATACCGAGGTCACGGGGTTCCCGGCCTTTGTGGTCTATGGCTCAAGCGGGACGAACGTGCTCGGCGCGTTCACCTTCAGGACGAATTTCACGTTTACCGCGAATGGCTTTGTCACGCAGCTCTCCTCGCTTCTTGATGACTATATTCTGGACGAGGAGGATCTCTGGGATCCCGCCGACGATGCGGCGGTCGGCGCCACCGAGCTCCGTTTCCAGCCGTATGCCCAGAAGCAGTACCACACGATGGATCAGAGCGAGGACACCCAAGACTGGTTCAAGTTTCTCTGCGCTCGGGGCGTCAAATACAAATTACAGCTGCCGGCTCCGGCAGACATCGACTATGAAGAAATCAGTATGACCAACGGGATCATCAGCGTCACCAATTCATATCCCGTGCAGATCTACACCAACCCGGCCGGGATCACGCTTGCGGCATCGACCAACATGCTCGGCGTCGCGGTGACGAACAGCGTCTGGGTCGGCGGCGGAACCAACGAGGACCTGTCGGTCACCAACGGACTGCCTCGCTATATTCCGGTCACGAACGTGTTCGGCGTCATGATGCCGGTGACGAACATCGATCATTATGCGTTCGACACCAACTATGCAAAGGTGTCCACCAACCTTCCCTACGCGGCGATCGTCGTGACGACAAACGGCTCGCTGTCCGAACTTGCCGAACAGACCTCGCCGATCGTGACAATCCTCGACCCGGCCCGAGAGTCGGCATTGACGTTTCATGCCGGGACGTCGGGGATGACGAACGCGATCCCCCTGACGCGGCTTACCAACAGTTGCGTGTTTTCTTCTTCGGAATACGATGGCGCGTACTGTTTCATTCGCGTCCATCAGGAAAACACCAACATCACCGCCACGGCATGGAACGCGTTCGACGCGGAGAAGTATCAGCCGCCGCGCACGAACCTGACGGTCGTTACGCTGATCACCAACCAGACCGGCATCGCGGTGTGGCGGCAGACGGTTTCCAACGAATGGCTTTCCGTCTCCTATGCCGGACCGACGAACATCGTCATATCCTATGACCCGTATGTGGAAAAGACATTCGTGGTTGTTTACACCAACCGGCTGTTTGCGGAGACCTCCTTCGTCATCACCAACCGCACCGTCACCCCGATTTACGCGGTGTCGACCAACGAGGTCGTGTCCACGGGAACCAATCACGTCTCCTATGTTCCGACCGGAGACATCGAGTACAATTTCAGTTACCGCACGTGGACGCCGGGCGAGCTGGCGTTCTCCGTCACCAATGTGCAGGTCAGCGAGACCGCCGCCAGCGTCAGGCTCTCCGTCACCCGCCGCAACGGCTCCACCGGCGAGGCCCGGTGCCGTTACCGGTTTGAGGACCGCGACAATTCGGCCAAGGGCTATGAGGCCGAGAACGGCAAGGATTACAAGGCGGCCGAGGGCACCCTGTTCTGGCCCGACGGCAAAACGTTCTCGACCAACTTCACGGTTGAGCTCATTCAGGATCTGCATCCCGCATGGGAAGGCGACGAGCGCTTCGCCGTGGTGCTCGAAGACACCGAGAGCACGGACTACTTCCGGGTCCCGATCGCCGTCTCGAACGCCGTGGTCACGCTCAAAGAGTCCGCCAGGAAGAATGCCGGCGTGATCGGGTTCGAGGCCTACACGCCCGACGGGGCCGATGACCCGACGAACTTCCCCCATGCCGCGAAGCCCGCGGTCACGGTTGTAGAGGGACAGGACGTGGTGCTCTGGGTCGGCCGCTCAGGCGGCAGTAACGGCGTGGTCAGGGTCAAGGTCACGACCGTGCCGGGCACGGCTGTGGCGGCGACCGATTTTGTGCCCGTGACGACCAACCTCGTGTGGGCGGACGGCGAGACCGGACGGCAATCCGTGTCTGTCCAGACCCTCAGCCGCGCCGGATTTAACCGCGATGCGACTTTCACGGTCAAGCTCGCCAATGAGGCGAACGCCGCCTTCGCGGCGGCTTCCGTCGTGACCGTCACGCGTCGTGACGAAACCGTGGCGGCCAGTCTTGACGAGACGGCGGCGGAGGCCGCGGCATTCGGACTCGCACTCCGGGCATCGTCCGGACTGTGGTTCTGGTCGGGTGATTCCATGCTGCGGAGCGGTCCGGTTTACAAGGGAGGGCGTGCGGTGCTCCAGCTCACGCTCACCGGTCCGGGGCTGCTCTCTTTCGGATGGGATGTGAACGAGGGGGAGGCCTCGGATTCGTTGGTTTGCTCAGGCGGCGTCATGCTGGGCAAGATGCGGGCCGGGGCGGGCAGCCCCTCTTCGGTCTTGGTCAAGCCCGGCCGGCAGACCGTCACGTGGACCTTCGCAAAAAATGCGCCGACCGACGCGGCCAGCGATTCATACGCCTTTCTCGAGAACATCAAGTGGCAGCCGATGCCCAAGGCGGCAGCCCCCTCGCCGGTCAACAATGCCCGGATCGCCTGCGAGATGTTGGAATGGGAGCTTCCCCCAACCAACGCCGTGACGTTCGGTTCGTCTTTTGCGGCGGTCAGCGGGGACGGATTGCCGGTGAGCAGCCGGGTTGTCGCCGTATCGCCGTCGGACCAGCCCAGGGAAGAGGAATCACCGGTGATGTTCTCCGATTTGTGGAGCGCGTCGCCGGCCGTCAACCGTCAGTACCGGTGGCGCGTCGACACGGTCTATGCCGGCGGCGACGGCACGCTCGTCAACGCGGGTCCGGCCTGGGTCTTCACCTACATCGGCCAGGAGGAGAACTTTGGCACGCTGCTGCCCCTGGGCGCGAATGGGGACGGCCTCTGCGAAGCGCTCCAAGGGGTGCGGTGCGATTTCGGAAACATCTCGGAACCCGAAGACGGGATCACCTATGCGCTCACCAGCGGCGCGTTGCCGCCCGGGCTCAGCCTGACCAAGACCACCGGCCGCATTGCGGGCGTCCCGACACGGGCCGGTTCCTGGACGTTCCTGCTCCAGGCCACCGCGACGGTGGACGCGCTGCGCGTTCCTTACGACACGGCCCAGGTCACCGTGACGGTGTATCCGCTCGGGACTTTTGCGGGGACCTACAACGGGTGGCTGAAATCCGAGGCCGACTCCGCGCTGGCCTACCGGGGTTCGGCCACGCTGAGCCTGACCGCTGCCGGGAAGCTGACGGCGAGACTGACCGCCGACGGCAACGCCTTCGCATTCAGCGCCGCCGCGCTGGACGAGGCGGACGCGCTTCCGGAGCCCGGGAGCGTGACGTTGCTGAGGCAGGCGGGGACCGTGGTCGCGACGACGCTCGACGGGAAACACACCAACACGTTAGACAACGTCGTCATTAACCGCGACGGTTCGCTCAGCGCGAGCGCCATCCTCTACACGGTTCAGAAGAACGCGTCGACGGGCGCCACCTCGGCGCAAGAGGGCCGCTACACGCTGACGTTGTTCCGCGACGCGTGGCGGGATGCGGGCATGGCGGCGCGGCTCGAAGCGTTCAAGGGCTACTACACCGTGGCCCTGCCGGTGATCGAGCCCCTGGCCGCGAATGTGCCGGCCGGCAGCGGATACCTCACGTTGACGGTGGCGGCCAACGGCGCGGCCAAGCTGAGCGGCACGCTCGCGGACGGCAACACGTGGTCGCTCGCCTCCACCCTGCTCTACCCCGACCCGGAGGCTGAAGCGGACAAGGCGGTCGTCTACGTTTACACCCAGCCGTCGGCGTATGCCAAGAACGGCGGACTGTGCGGGAAGCTCCGTATCACGGCGGGCGGAAATGTCTCCGGGAATCTGATCGACAGTCCGGACGGCCGCTTGCAGTGGTGGAACTATACGCCCACCTGCATGCCCGGCGCCACCAACGCGACCCCTTCGGAAGCGGCCGGTTTTCTGAACGCCGTGAACGCGTGCGGCGGCTATTACGATTCCGTCATGAACCTGCAGACGTATTACCTCTGCAAGCCGTTGACGTTCGAGGACGATACCGGCTATCCGGCAACGGCTAATCTGCCGGCCGATTACGACGGCGCCAACGGAGTCTCCAATTATCAGCTGGTCACCGGCGACGACGGCAAGCTCCTGCCGTTCGGGACGGCCATCACGGTGGGGGCGCAGTCGTTCTCCGTGGCCGCGAAGAAGCTGGTGCAGGACGGCGATACGGGGAGCGCGTTCGACGGGATCGACTACGATGCTTCCGTGAACCCGTCCGGGCTGAAACTCGGCCTGACCCGCGCCACCGGGCTGCTGTCGGGCTCGTTCGTTCTGAACTACGAGCGGGAAAATACCGACGGAAGCTATGCGCAGCGCACAAAAACCCTGTCGTGCAAAGGCGTCTACACGCCGCTCCGGTCCGACACGCTCGACACTCCTGGTCTCGGGACCCAGGGGGAGGGCTTCTACCTCCTTTCCGACAAGGACACCTACCTTGGAGCTTCCGGGTACACCGTGACGTACACGTTCAGCCGGTCGTTCCGTTTCGCGCTGTTTTCGGAGGCGTCGCACGACACGACATGGTGCGATGGAGAAGTGACCCACGAATAATCTGAGACGGGGAGGCGCATGGCCGGTCGGGACAAAAAAGCGCGCGACGCTTGGGGCAGCCGCATCGGCGTGGTGCTGGCGGCCGCGGGCTGCGCGATCGGCCTCGGCAACTTCCTGCGCTTTCCCGGCGTGGCCGCCCGCAACGGCGGCGGCGCGTTCATGATCCCGTACTTCATCGCGTTCTTCTTCCTCGCGCTTCCGCTGTGCTGGATGGAGTGGTCGATGGGCCGTTACGGCGGCCGCTTCGGCCACGGCAGCGCGCCGGGCGTGTTCGACGCGGTCTGCGACCGCCGGAAGCCCTGGCTCAAATACCTGGGCGTGCTGGGCATCACCGGCGCGCTCGGCATTTTTTTCTACTACATCTACATCGAGTCCTGGACGCTCGCCTTCAGCGTCTTCGCGCTCGCCGGAAAGTATGCGTCCGTCGCCACGCCCGAGGACATGGGACGCTTTCTCGGCAGCTATCTGAGCGGCACGGGCGATTTCTTCGGCAGCCGCTGGACGGCCTACGGTTTCTTTCTCGTCACGTTCGGCTGCAATTTCTGGATCGTCTATCACGGCATCAGCCGCGGCATCGAGCGTTTCTGCAAGGTCGCCATGCCGCTGCTGTTCCTCACGGCGGTCGTGCTCGTGATCCGCGTGTTTACGCTGGGCGCACCCGTCAACCCGGAATGGGACCTCAACCGCGCGCTGGGCTTCCTCTGGAATCCGGACTTCGCGGCGCTGAAGAGCGGCAAGGTCTGGCTTGAAGCCGCGGGGCAGGTCTTCTTTTCCACCTCGGTCGGCATCGGCGTGCTTCTGACCTACGCCACCTATATGAAATCGCGCGACGATGTCCTCTTGCCGGCGACCACCGCGTCGGTGCTGAACGAGTTTGCGGAGGTCGTGCTCGGAGGCTCCATCGTCGTGCCGGCGGCGTATCTCTTTTTCGGCCCCGCCGGAACCGCTCAGGCGGTGGAGGGGGGCACCTTCGGTCTCGCCTTCCGCACGACGCCGCTGATCTTCAACCACATGGCGGGCGGGGCCGGGATCGGTTTCTTCTGGTTTCTGTTGCTCTTCATCGCGGGCGTCACCAGTTCGGTTTCGATCCTCCAGCCCTCTGTCGCGTTCCTCGAAGAAGAGTTCGGCTTCAACCGTAAGCGCGTCGTCGCCGTGATCGGCGGGCTCTGCTTCCTCGTGGCGCACCTGGCCATTTTCGGCGACGGCGTGGTGGACGAGATGGACTTCTGGTTCAGCTCGTTCGGGCTGCCGATGTTCGGCCTGTTCGAGGCGTTGGTTTTCGTCTTTTTCTTCGGTCCGGAGCGCGGCTGGAACGAGTTGCACCTCGGCTCCTCGCTGCGGCTGCCGAGGTTCTTCAAATACGTGGCCGTCTACGTGACGCCCGTCTTCCTGCTGACGATCCTCGTCGGCTGGCTGGCGACCGACGGCTGGAAGACCATCCTGATGAAAAAAATGGTGGACGGGAGACTCGCGCCACTCTACACGGAAACGCAGATGCCGTGGGTGATTGCCACGCGGTTGCTGTATCTTGCCTTCATCGCGTTCGCATGTCTTCTGATCCGCCGCGCCTGGCGATTCCGCGCAACCCACTGGCAGGAGACCCGGCCATGAACACGACCCGCAGAACGGCATGGCCTTCTGTGTTTGACGGAGCGCGGCCTTGGCGCGCCTCGTTTTTTTTGATTAACTTCTGACGCATTAAAAACTGTTGAGAAGGGGAAGACTCCAATGATGAGAAGATCGCTCGCCATCGGCTTGGTGCTGGTGCTCGCCGGCTGCACGTTTATGAAACAAGCGACCGTGAATCCCGCCCCCGCCAAAGCGGACCCGGACCGCTTCACGCAAGGCGCTTTCCGCGCGCCGGCCAACGACTACCGCTCGGTGCCGTTCTATTCGCTCAACGACGAGCTCGAACCGTCCGAGCTGGACCGTCAGCTCCGCGTCTTCAAAGAGGGCGGCTTCGGCGGCACCTTCCTCCACAGCCGCATCGGCCTGCTCACCGAATACCTGAGCGACCGCTGGTTCGAAGTCATGGCCGCGGGGGTCAAAAGCTCGCAGGATCTCGGCATCGACGCCTGGTTCTACGACGAGGATAAATGGCCCAGCGGTTTCGCGGGCGGCATCGTGCCGCTCAAGGACCCGGCCTTCCAGGCCCGCTCGCTCGCCCGCGTCAAGAAGGACCAGCCGGTCGCCGCGCCGGACACCGTGCTCTTCGAGGACGCGGCCCACAAGTACGTCTGCCACGTCTTTCCCATGGGCGACCCCTGGTTCAACGGCACCGCGTGGGTCGACCTGATGAACCCCGACATGGTGAAGGCTTTCATCGACTGCAGCTACGCGCCGTACGTCCAGAAGTTCGGCGGCAAGCCCCACGTGCTCGGGACCTTTACCGACGAGCCGCAGATCAGCCCGCGCGCCAAGATCGCGAACGACGGCGTCATCAGCTTCTCGCCCGTCATTCCCGCCGCCTTCAAGGCCCGCACCGGCCAGGACCTCGCGCCGCTCCTGCCCGCGCTTTTCGCCGAGGTCGGCGACTGGCGCAAGGTGCGGCTGGACTACTACCGCACCGTCGCGGCCTGTTTCGAGCAGGCCTTTTCCAAGCAGATCGGCGACTATTGCGCCACCAACCGCTTCATCTGGACCGGCCACTACAACGGCGAGGACGCTCCGGCGGTCAACATGCAGAACGAGGGCAACCTGATGCAGCAGCTTCGCCATATGCAGATGCCCGGCATCGACGCGCTCGGCCTGCGCTACAACTCGCTCCACTGCGGCAAGGTCATGACCTCCGTCGCCAACCAGTACGGGCGCCGCCGGCGTCTGAGCGAGCTCTTCGGCATCAGCGGCCACAACATGACCTTCGAGGACCGCATGTGGATCACCTCGTGGCACACGCTCATGGGCGTGAACTTCATGTGCCCGCACCTTTCGCTCTACAGCATGAAGGGCGAACGCAAGCGCGACTATCCGCCGACCATCAGCCCGCACCAGCCCTACTGGCGCTACAACAAGCTGTTCGAGGACTACTCCGCGCGCCTCGCCTATTTCGCGACCGTCGGCCAAACCGAGCCCGAGATCTGCGTGCTGAGCCCGATCGAGTCGGATTACATCGAGCACGCGTCGAAGCTCTCCGGCAAGCGCGATGCCGCCTATGACCGCCTGCTTAACGCGCTGATGCGCACGCACCGCAACTTCGACATCGGCGACGAGCAGATCATCTCCGAGATCGCCAAGGCCGAGGGCGGCCGCTTCGTGGTCGGCAAGATGGCCTACCGCGCGGTCGTCGTGCCGCAGATGCTGACGATCCGCGCCTCCACGATCGCGCTGCTCAAACAGTTCGCCGCCCAGGGCGGCACCGTGTTCGTCGCCGAGGAGTATCCCGCGTTCGTCGACGGCGCCGAGAATTCCGCCGATCTGCCGGCCCTGAAAGCCTGCGCGCCGCTGGTGAAAGAGGACGGCTGGCTCGCCGCGTTGAACGCGAAGGCGCCGCCGGCCTTCACGCTCGGCGGAGATCGGCACGAGCAGGTCTGGACGCATCTGCGCCGTGTTTCGAACGGCCGCACGCTCCAGCTCTCGAACACCTCGCGCCTCGAAAGCCGCACCCTCGCCTTGCGCTTCGACGACCGCGACACGCCGGTCGCGCTCTGGAATCCCGTCGACGGCCAGTGCCTGCGCCTCAAGCCCGAGGCCGACGGCGCGTACGCGATCGCCTTCGCGCCCGCTCAGACGTGGCTCGTCAGCTTGGGCGATGCCGCGCAGGGTGTCCATTTCAACGCTGACTACCGCCTGCCCGGCGACCGCAAAGAGCGGGTTAAGCTTGACGGCGTGTGGCAGGGCCGCCGCGTGGATCCCAACGCCCTCACGCTCGACTACGCCCGCTTCTCCAAGGACGGCGGACAGACGTGGAGCGAGCCCGAGCCCGTGCTCGCGTTCTACGACCGCTGCGCGCAGAAGGCCGCTTTCAACGGCGAGCTCAAGCTCAAGTTCGAGCCGCAGGTCGCCGACGTGCCCGCCGCCTGCAAGCTCGTGATCGAGCAGCCCGAGATGTACACCGCGATCACGGTCAACAACAAGCCCGTGGACTTCGCGGGCAGCGGCTTCTACCGCGACATCGTCTTCCGCGCCGCCGACATCAACGGCCTGCTCAAGCCCGGCCGCAACGAGATCGTCCTCTCGCTCAACTTCGTCTCCGGCGTCCCGACCAGCCTAAACGCCCGCACGCGCTACGGCACGGAGATCGAGAGCATCTACCTGATCGGCGATTTCGCGGTCAAGGCCGAGGTTGCCGGCAAGCCGCTCGCCGACACCGACCGCAACCGGGACGGCGTGCTGCCGAAGAAGCCGGTCCACAGCTTCACGCGCTTCACGCTCACGAAGGAGACGGCCGCCTTCAGCGGCGACCTCGCGCCGCAGGGCTATCCTTTCTACGCGGGCGAGTTCCTGCTCGACGGCACCTTCGACCTGCCCGCGGTGCCGCCCGGCAAGAAAATGCTGCTCGCCTTCCCGTCGTTCGAGGCCGTGGTTCTCAACGTCACCGTGAACGGCACGCCGTGCCCCCCTCTCTTTGCGAGCCCGTGGGAGACGGACGTGACCGCCGCGCTCAAGCCCGGCAAAAACGCGGTGCGCGTGTCGCTCACCAACAGCCTGCGCAACCAGATGGGCCCGCACCATCACAAGGGCGGCGAGCACACCTCCGTGGGCCCCGCCACGTTCCGCGCCAACAACGGCTGGCCGAACCGGGAAGCGGGCGAACGCGATTGGTACGACGCGCGCCTCAACGGCAACGCCAAGGTCTGGCGCGACGACTACTACATGATCCCCTTCGGTCTCCTCCAGCCGCCGGTGCTGGTCGAGGTTGAATAGCCCCGTGCCACGGGCAAACCCTGGGCTTTAACCGAGACGTGCGTTGTGGTTTAATGACGTGCGCCATGAGTGATCAACCTACACCGGCCTGTGGCTGCAAGCCGCCGTGGATCCGCGTCAAGATCGGCCAGAACGATGTGTTTCAGGCCACGAAGGCGCGGCTGCGCGCGCACGGTTTGCACACGGTTTGCGAGGAGGCCTTCTGTCCCAACCTCGGCCACTGCTGGTCGCGCGGGCGCGCCACCTTCCTGATTCTCGGCGACCGCTGCACGCGCGGCTGCCGCTTCTGCAACGTCGACAAGCGCGCCGTGCTGCCGCCGGATCCCGACGAGCCGCGGCGCGCGGCCGCGGCGGTGCGTGACGCGGGCCTGAAAGAGGTGGTCATCACCTCGGTGACGCGCGACGACCTGCCCGACGGCGGCGCGGCGCTTTGGGCGCAGACGGTTGAAGCGATCCATGCCGCGGTTCCCGGCATTCTCGTGGAGGTGCTGGTGCCGGACTTCGGCGGCGACGCGGCCGCGGCCGACGCCGTGATCCGCGCGCGGCCGGAGGTCTTCGGCCACAACCTCGAGACCGTGCCGCGCCTCTATCCGCAGGCGCGGCCGCAGGCCGACTACGCCCGCTCGCTGGCGGTGCTGCGTCAGGCATCGGCGTCGGGGCTGATCACCAAGACCAGCCTGATGCTGGGGCTCGGCGAGACGACCGACGAGATCGGGCAGGTGCTTCGCGACGCGCGCGCGGCGGGGTGCCGCATCTTTTACGCGGGTCAATACCTGCAGCCGAGCCCGCGCCACATTCCCGTCGCGCGGTATGTCGAGCCGGACGAGTTCGCGCGGATCTGCGCTGAGGCCTACGCGCTCGGTTTCGATTTCGTGGCGAGCGAGCCGCTCGTGCGCAGCTCCTACCACGAAGAGGGCCAGAGCGCCTTCGTGCGGGCGGCGTTGGCGCGGGCCCCCGCTGTGATGTGACGGGAAAACGGCGGAATGAGCGGCCTACGGCTTCATTTTTTCGCGGAGTGACGCCTCTTTGTCGGCGTTCCAGTAGGCGCAGTCCAGCTCGATGAAGACCGACGAGTAGGCGATCGTGCCTTCGGTCTTGAGGATCACCACGTTGAAGAGCTTCGAGGCCTCGGCGAGCTTTGCGAAGACCGAGTCGTGCAGCAGCGTCTGGGTCTGAGTGCCGGCCAGAATGCGGGCGAGCTCCTTGCGGTGCGACTCCACCCCCGGCGCCATCGCTTCGGTGATGAACCCGAGCTCTTGGTCGGTGTAGAAGATCGGCTTCACGTGCGAGGAGGCTTTCATGTCGGCCACGACCTTCTCGAGGACCGCCGTCAAGGGCGCTTTTGTGTCGATGGTCGTGATGCCCGGCGCGCTCTGGTAGGGGTAGGCTTTGTCGACGACGAGGATCCAGTTGCGGTGACCGAGCAGCGGCAGCACGTGTTCGAATTCCTGTGTCCAGTACATGGCGTTTCCTTTGGTTTGAGAGACGGGTGTCACGCCGGCGCATCCCGCGACGAGCGCGCAGGCGAGCGCGAAGAGCGGCAAGGCTCGTACATTCATGCGATTCCTCCGATCAGGTTGACGATCTCCGGCCACGATGCGCTGCGGCGCATGTTGGCCGCATGCGCGTAGAGCCGGTTCCATGGCCGGTCGTAGACGATGACCGTACAGTTCCGGCGGGGCGCGAGCAGGTCGAGCGCGGCGGGAGAGTCGTCGATGGCGATGTCGAAGTGGAGCGTTTCGAATTCATCGCGGCGGAGCGTCTTGGGTGCGTCGGGCGGCGGGACGGCGGGGGCGCGGCCGTACTTGTCGAAGTAGATGACGTTGAGATGCGCCAGTCCGTGTTTGCGCAGCCAGCCGAGCGAGCCCGCGTGGCTGTCGGCGGGGCGGCCCGTGACGATGGACAGGTCGTGCCCGCGTTCTTCCAGTGTGCGGACGGCGTCCAGCCCGCCCGGCGCAGGCGCGATGTCGGTCAGGAAGTCGGTGCGGTGGGCGTGTTCCATGAGCGCGTCGATTTCGGCGTCGGAGAGCGAGAAAGCCTGCTTCAGGTCGAACCCCGAGATCGCTTCGTACGGCACGTGGCGATTGAAGAGCTGCCGCGCCAAATCCGAAAGGTGGCGCGCGGTTTCGCACAGCACGTCGTCGAAGTCGATGTAGATCCGCATGCCGACAACATACCAAAAAACCGGGCGCCCGCAAAGCCGTCCCGGTCGAGCGACGCCGCGAAAAAGACGCTTGATGGACAGCGGCCGATTCGCGACACTTCTGAGCGGAGAACAACAACCGAAAAGGAGAACCCGAAATGAGCCACAGTTTCGCAGTCGTCGCCAGTCTTATTTGGAGCGCCGGTTTTCTCGGCGCGCAGGAGCCGCCCAAAACGCAGGCCGCACATCCGCGCGAGGCGACCGAGTGGATCGTGTCGTATGCCTATAACGCCAACGACGCCAAGCTGCCGCGCGTGCTGCTGATCGGCGACTCGATCTGCAACGGCTACAGCAAAGACGTCTGCGAGGAGCTGGCGGGCACGGCGTACGTCACCTTTTTTGCGACCTCGAAGTGCGTCTGCGACAAGAGCTACCTGCGCTCGCTGGCGTTCTTTCTCGACGAGTACGACTATGCGGTCATCCACTTCAACAACGGTCTGCACAGCCTGTCGAGCGACCGGCGGGACTGGGAGACCTGCCTGCGGGCCTCCGTCAAACTGATCAAGGCGAAGGGCAAGGGCGCCAAAATCTATTGGGCCAGCTCGACGCCGCTCAAAGATCCGGCGCTGACCGCCAAGGCCCGGGAGCTGAATGCCATCGCGGCGCGCGTGATGAATGAGGAGGGTGTCCCGACCAACGATCTCTTCGCGCTGATGGACCCGCTGGACCGCGAGGCCAACTGGAGCGACACGTTCCACTTCAAGGGCGAGGCCAAGAAGAGGCAGGCCAAGGCGGTGGGCGACTGCGTGCGCCAGGCGCTGGGGGCCGGCAAGGCCTCAGAGGCCGCCGCGGCGGCGGCCCTCCGCGCGGCTGCCACGGCGACGGGACCTGACGGCCGGCTCGACGCGTCAAAGAAATAGCGCGTCGGCCTACTTCAGCAGCAGGTCCATCAGGTCGGAGCCCTTGAGGTGGCCCAGCGCGCCGTGGCGCGCGGCCTTCTCGTCGAACGTCTGCACGCCGTCGGCCGCGACGCCCGGCTGGCAGACGGCGACCGGCACCGGGATACGGGTGTGCTTGCCGAGCGCGAGCGGCACCGGATGGTCCGGCAGCACGCAGTAGGCGACTTCCGGGCCGGCGGCCTTCATCACGCGGCCGATGAGCCGCTTGTCGAAGTCCTCGATGGCCTGGAGCTTGAGCTTCAGGTCTTGCGCGTGCGAAACCTCGTCGATGGCCTCGACGTGGACGTAGACGAAATCGTAGCCATCCGCCAGCGCCTTCACGGCGGCGTCAGCTTTGCCCTCGTAGTTCGTGTCGATGTAACCGGTCGCGCCCGGCACCTTGATCACGTCCAGGCCCATGCAGCGGCCGAGGCCGTTGATCACGTCGACCGCCGAGATCACCGCGGCCTTGACGCCGTAGCGCTGGCAGAGGTTGTGGATCGCGCCGGCCTTGCCGCCGCTCCAGGGCCAGATGCCGTTGGCCTCGCGGCCCTTCAGCACGTCGGCCGCACGGGCGATGAGGTCGCGCAGCACCGCCGCGGTGTGCTGACCCTCGGCCGATTTCGTGCGCGGCAGGTGTTTGGCCACGGGCTGGCCGTGGTTGTCGTCCGGCTTATCGTAGGAGATCTCCGCGCTGAACTCGGGGCCGGAGAGGACCAGCAGGTTGCGGTAACTGACGCCGGGGTAGAAGCGGATCTTGTCCGTGCCCAGATTCTCATTGAGCAGGCGGATCGCCTCGGCGGCGTCGGCTTGGGAGATGTGTCCGCCGGAAAAATCGCGCAGGATGCCGTCCTTGTCCGCGGTGACGAGGTTCATGCGGAAGGCGATGTCGTCCGGGCCCAGCCGGATGCCTTGGCTGGCGGCTTCGAGCGGCCCGCGGCCGCACAGCTCGGAGGCGAGGTCGCAGCCGAGCACCGACATGTTGGCCACGTCGCTGGAGGTCGGGAATCCGGCGGGCAGGGTCAGCATGGTGCCGCTGCGACCGGCGCGCGCGAGGGCATCCATGTTGGGGGTGTCGGCGGCTTGGAGCGGGGTGCGCCCGCCGAGTTCGGCGACGGGCTCGTCGGCCATGCCATCGCCAAGGAAAAGAACGGTCTTATACGGTTTCATGATGTCGCATTAGTTTTGCAGACCGGTCGGGGACTGTCAACGCCAGAGAACACCGCAAGGCGGGATCAGGTTCATTTACAGGCCTACTACGTGCTTGTATTCCGGCACGGGATAGGGTTTAATTTCACATGCCTTTTCTAAAAGGCAGACTTTCTCCGGTGGCGACGGACGGATGCGGCAGGCGTGCCGCATGTTTCTGTGTTCCCGGTTCGCGTGTACAACAAAGCGAGGAGTGGAAAAACGATGCGTATGTCGATGCGTGCGTTGGTGGCGGTCGCGGTGTTCGCTGCGGTGGGGGTGATGGCTGCGGATAACACCGTCAAGGATGTGAAAGTCCGGGTGCTTGACCAGTTTGGAACCGACGCGACAGATGTGTTGTCGTTCTGCAACGTGACGGCGGGGTCGGAGCTTTCGCAGGATGCGCTTTCGAAAGATGTGCGCGCGCTGCTCGACACCGGCCGCTACGGGTATGCCGGCGTGGAACTGGAGAAGCTCGACGACGGGATCCGCGTGATTTACGTGGTGAAACGCCGCTACCGTTTCCAGGAGCCGTTGGCCATCAAGGGCGCGGATTACCTGAGCGAGCGCAAGATCCGCAAGCTCTCCGAACTCAAGAGCGGCGACTACATCGACGAGCCTGTTCTCGCGGCGAAGGTCGGCAAAATCCGCGACGAGTACGTGAAGAAATATTTCCCGGACGTCAAGATCACCACGCAGATCCAGCCGATCGAGGGCAGCGCGGGATCGGCAAACATCACCTTCACCATCGAGGAGGGCGAGCGGGCCAAGATCCACGACTACCGGTTCACGGGAAACACCTCGATTCCCGGCAAGGAACTGCGCTCTTCGTTCGGCCAGCGCCCGTGGTATGATCCGCGCGGCTGGTTCACGGACACGCCGGTTTCGGCCCAGGATCTGGAAGATGCGCGCAAGGCGGCGGAAGAAGTGTATCAGAACCGCGGCTATCTCGATGCCAAAGTGTCCGCTCCGGGCAAAGAGAAGATCGGGAAAGAAAAGGTGGACGTGGTGTTCGAGGTCGTGGAGGGCGATGTCTACAGCGTGGAATCGACCGCCATCCGCGGCGTGAAGCTGTTCCCCGAAAACGAGGTGCTGGCCTCTTCGCGCCTGAAGGTCGACGCGGTGGCCGGGCAGCAGCTCATCGACGAGGCGGCCAAGGATATTCGCGACTATTACGGGTCGCGCGGATATGTCGATACGTTCGTGCGGCCCATCAAAGAGACGGTTCCGGGCAAGCCGGGCCGCATGGCGATCACCTTCGACGTGCGCGAGGGCGAACTGTGCTACATCCGCAACATCATCATCCGCGGCAACAACACGACGAAAGACAAGGTCATCCGCCGCGAGGTGCTGGTCAATCCCGGCGAAATCATGAACGAGCCCCGCATCGAGCGCAGCGAATCCCGCCTGAAAAACCTCGGCTATTTCAAGAACGTGCGCCATTACACCGAGCAGGCGAACCAGCCGGGCACGCGTGACCTGGTGTACGAAGTCGACGAGCAGCGCACCGGCAACTTCATGGTCGGCGCGGGCTTCTCGAGCGTCGATAACCTGGTCGGCTTCATGGAGATCACGCAGAGCAATTTCGACATCCTCAACTGGCCGAATTTCACGGGCGGCGGACAGAAGGCGCGCTTGGGCGTCGAAGCCGGTACGCGGCGCCAGACGGCCGAGGTCTCCTGGACCGAGCCGTGGTTCTTGGACCGGCCGCTGGCGTTGACGGCGGAGGTGTATCGCCGGATGCGTTGGTATGACGAGTACGACGAGATCCGCACGGGCGCTTCGGTCGGCCTCTCCTACCCGGTGAAGGTCGGCCGCGTCGGCGTGCGCTATACGCTGGAACTGGTGCAGATGGACGACGTGGATGACGGCTATTACTACATGAGCCCGGACGGCGCGGCGTCCGGTGAGCTCCCGACCCAGTATTTCAAGGATCAGGCGGACCTGTATGACGACGCGATCAACAGCGTGGCCCGTCTCTATTGGTCACACGACACGCGCGACCAGGCATTCGTCCCGACCAAGGGGTATCAGGCCACGGTCTTCGGCGATGCCTCCGAGGGCGCTTTCGGTGACAACGAGTTCTATAAGCTGGGCGCAAACTACCGTCATTGGTTCCGGATGCCGTGGTACAAGCACGTGCTGAGCCTGCGCGGCCGTTTGGAGACGGTCGATGCCTACAGCGGCGAGCTTCCCATTTACGAGAAGCTGTTCTTGGGCGGTCCGCGCACGATTCGCGGCGTCGAGTATCGGGACATCGGGCAGAAGGTGTACGAGACCGGCGGCGATTACGCCCCGATCGGCGGCCAGACCATGGCGATGGCAACGGCGGAATACACGGTCCCCGTCTTCAAAGCCGTCCGGCTGGCCACCTTCATGGACGTCGGCTCGCTGGGCGAAGACGCGTTCGACCCGGAACTGTCGGATGTGTGTGTCTCGGTGGGTATCGGCATCCGTATCGACATCCCCGGTTTCCCGATCCGGTTCGATTTTGCTAAGCCGGTCGTCGAGGACGACGATTACACCGACGAAGAGGTGTTCTCGTTCGCGATCGGGTTCGAATAAGCAATCCTCTGCTACGGAGCAATGTGTGGCGGCAGGGCCTCGGCCCGCCGCCGATTCGGGGCGGACCAAGGTGTCTGCCCGAGAAAGGTCAATATGAAACGTGCGTGTGTGTTTATGGCGGCCGTGCTGGCCGCGACGGTGATGCTGGCCCAGGAAAAGACGGCGGTGGTCAACATGGTGGATCTGGTCCGGTTCCATCCGAGCCGCGAGCGGGACCGCAAGCTGATGCAGGAGACCGAGAAGGAGTATCAGGCGAAGCTCGACAAGCAGCGGGACCGTTTCGAGCAGCTCCGCGACGACTACGAGAAGGCCGTGAAAGAGGCCCGCAGCCCCGCGCTGAACGAGAAAGCGCGCGCCGAGGCCGAGGATAAGGCGATGAAGCACCGCGAGGTGTTGACCGAGGCGGACCGCGATCTGCGGCAGGAGATGCAGAAGCTCCAGCGCGACCTGGGCGAGCTCGATACGCGCCTGCTGCGTCAGGTGACCTCCGATATTCGCGATGTGCTCTCGAAGTATGCGCAGGAAACCAAGAGCACCGTCATCTTGGACGGCACCACCATCGCGTATTTCGATCCCAAGCTGGACGTGACGGATGATATCCTGAAGCGCATGGGCGTGGATCCCAAGGTCCGCAAAGAGGCGAAGGAAAAGGCCGAAAAGGCCGAAAAAGATGCGGTTTCAGCAGCCGCAAAGAAGTGATGCCGATGACCGTTAACGAACTGGTGACGCGTTTGGGCGGACAGCTCACGGGCGACGGGTCGCTCGAGATCGCCGCACTCGCCAGTCTGGCCGAAGCGCGGCCGGGCGACGTCTCCTTCTTCAAGGATGCTAAATACGCCGCGCCGCTGGCGGCCACGCGGGCGAGTGCCGTCCTGGTGCCGTCGGCTTGGCAGGGCGATTGTCCCGCTCCCGCCCTCATCCGGGTGGCGGACCCCAATGCCGCGTTTGCCAAGGCCGCGGAGTGGTTCGCGCCGCCGCCCGTCGTGCGGGCGCCGGGCATCCATCCGACCGCAGTGATCGGGCAGAATGTGCGCTTGGGTAAAGACGTGCACATCGGCCCCTGGACCGTGATCGAGGACGACACGGTCATCGGCGACCGCGCGGTGATCGAGGCGCAGGTGTTTATCGGTCAGCGCGTGGAGCTGGGCGAGGACTCCCACATCTATCCCCAGGTGACCATCCGCGAAGAGTGCAAGCTGGGCCGGCGCGTGATTCTGCACTCCGGCGTGCGCATCGGCGGGGACGGCTACGGCTATAATCCGGTCTTCCGCCCGGACGGGACCATCTCGATCGAGAAGATCCCGCAGCTCGGCAGCGTGGAGCTGGGCGATGACGTGGAGGTCGGCTGCAACACGACGATCGACCGCGCGCGGTTCGGCCGCACGCGCATCGGCAACGCCACCAAGATCGACAATCTCGTGCAAATCGGCCACAACGTCCAAATCGGCGACTACAGCGGAATCATCGCGCAGGCCGGGGTGGCGGGCAGCACGCGGATCGGTTCGGGCTGCCTCATCTGGGCGCAGGCCGGACTCTCCGGCCATCTCACGATCGGCGACCGCGCCCAGGTGGGCCCGAAGAGCGGACTTTCCAAAGACGTGCCGGAAGGGGAGTACTATCTCGGCCTGCCGGCGATCCCGAAGCGCGACTTCGCGGCGACGCTCCTCGTGCCCCGCCAGGTCGAAAAGCTGAAACGGCAGGTGGCCGAACTCACGGCTAAGCTGGACGCGCTTGCGGCGGAAAACGGGTAGGCGGGGCGCTCCGCAAACGAAGGGCGGACGCATCGCGTCAATCTGACACAGCGACAAGGACATCCTGTCGCTGTTTTGTTTTTTCGGCCGGAGCGGACAAGTTAGTTTAGGCTAATATTTGATTGTTTTTCGACAAAAAGACCGGAAAACAAGAAAAAACAATCGAAAACAGGTGTTGGCACGCGAAAAGCTAAATGATAAGCGGCTCTGCGAGAGACGGCAAATGGTTCACAAAACAGGTCCGTAAAGGCCATAACTCCATTCACTCGCTCGGCCCGGTGGATTCAAGATGGTTGCCGTCTGCTGAGTGGAGTTATGGCCAGTTTTTTTTATTTCCAAGAGGTGCCACATGAAAAAATTACATGCCGGTTATTGTGTGCTGACGGCACTCCTCGTTTTCGCGGTGAGCCTGCAAGGGTGGGCCAGAACTGAAGGGGAGGCGTTCGATTTCCGCAAGGGGTTCTCGAGTGTCGCGGCCAAAGCGACGCCGGCCGTCGTGTTCATTCAGGTCGAGAAACAAGTTCCGGCGGGGAACATGCAGTTTTTCAACAACCCGTTTGACCTCTTCGGCGAAGACTTTTCCGAGCGCTTCTTCGGGGAACAGAACGGAAGAGCCAACCCGTACCACCGCCGGCAGCCCGGCCGCGGACGGCAGCAGATGTACAAGCAGACGGGGCAGGGCTCCGGCTTCATCATCAGCAAGGACGGTTACATCCTGACGAACACGCATGTCGTCGGCGACGTGGACAAGATCACGGTGCGTCTGGCAGACGGCAGGGAGTTCGCCGCCAAACGGATCGGCGCCGATCCGAAGACCGAAGTGGCGCTCATCAAAATCGAGGCTAAGGAGGATCTTCCCGTTATTGCGATCGGCAATCCGGACTCCTTGCTGATCGGCGAGTGGGTGATCGCCATCGGCAACCCCTTTGGACTCAAGGAGACACTTACGGTCGGCGTAGTGAGTGCTAAAGGACGCAGTAACATTGGGATTACGGACTACGAGGACTTCATCCAGACTGACGCGGCGATCAATCCCGGCAACTCCGGCGGCCCGCTGCTGAACATCGATGGAGAGGTGGTCGGCATCAATACGGCAATCTTCAGCCGTAGCGGTGGGTACATGGGTATCGGTTTCGCGGTGCCCATCGACATGGCGATGAACATTAAGAGTCAGCTTGTAGCAAATGGCAAGGTGACAAGAGGTTACATCGGCGTCGTCATTAACCCCGGCGACGTGACCGAAGAGATGGCCAAATCTTTCGGACGCGGCGAGGCGGGGGGGGTGCTGATCGCAGACGTGCAAAAAGACGGACCTGCGGACAAAGCGGGAATCAAGAGCGGCGACATCTTTGTGGAGTTGGACGGCAAGAAAATCAAGGACAGCACCAGCTTCCGCAACGATGTGGCACGGATCCTGCCTAATAAGAAAGCCGAAATCACATTGTTCCGTGACGGCAAGAGCAAGAAAGTCACGGTGACCGTGGGGACTTTCCCGGACGAAGAGGCCGCCGCCGCAGGGGGAACGCAAGAGGGCGGCGACATCGCCGAGAAATTGGGGTTTGAGGTTCAGGATCTGACGCCGGAAGTGGCGGAGCAGCTGGGGTACGAGGAGAAACGCGGCGTCGTGATCTCCGACGTGGATCCGAATTCGGCGGCTTACGAACAGGGTTTAAGGACCGGCATGTTGATCCTTGAGGTCAACCGCAGCGAGGTGAAGAACGTCAGCGATTTTGAAAAGGCAGCAGGCAAAGTCAAGGGCGGCAACATGCTCTTGAGGATCAAGATGAAAGAGGGATCGATCTTTCTGCACCTGCGGGCAAACGATTAACCACACAACCAAGTATATATAAGACCACTCCTGTCATGCAGCACCGGGGCCGGGTAACACCGGCCCCGGTTTTTTTATGCCCGGAAAAGGAGCAGGAGGAGAGCCATGACGGGCAGGCAGAGGAGCGTGCTGAGGGCGATGGCGGAACCGGCCAGCTCCTTGTCCGCGCCCATCTGGTCGGCCATGACGTAGGAGGTGACGGCGCAGGGGCTGGCCAGGTTGATGAGGG
This sequence comes from Kiritimatiellia bacterium, assembly GCA_035353175.1. Taxonomy (GTDB): domain Bacteria; phylum Verrucomicrobiota; class Kiritimatiellia; order RFP12; family UBA1067; genus DAOPZC01. The sequence continues at coordinate 170,918 of DAOPZC010000001.1, forward strand.
TGATCAGGAGCAAGTCGCCGCCGACACCGAAGGCGCTGGCCAGCAGAAGGCCGATGGCGGGCATGGCGACCAGCTTCAGCGCGGTGGCCGCCAGCGCGGGCCGGAGACTCGCCTGCATTTTTTCCGGCGTCAGGCCGGCGCCGAGCGCGATCAGGGCGCAGGGCAAGGCGGCACGTCCGAGCGTCTCAACCGCGTTGAAGATGCTTTTCGGAATGTGCAGGCCGCTTCTCAGCGTGACCAGGCCGAGCGCGCAGCCGATGATGAGCGGGTTACGCAGGATGGCGGCCAGCGCCCGCAGGAGGTGGCCGGCGCCTTCTCCTGCCTCCGCTCCGCCGGCGCGGGCCGCCTTGGGGCCGGTCAGGATCAGGACCGCCCAGAAGTTGTAAAAGGGAATGGTCGGCGCCAGGGCGAAAGCGGCGCTGGCCGCCGCCGCACTGTTCTCCCCGAAGGTGTAGATCAAAACCGGCAGGGCGGTGTAAGCGAGATTTCCGCGCATGGCCGCCTGCATCAGCGCGCGGGCCGAACCCTCGGGGAGCCGCATCATGCGGGAGGTCAGCCAGCCGATCCCCGTGACCGCCACCGAGCAGGCGCACAGCAGAAGAGCGATCTTCAGGCCGTTGCCGCCGGCCGAGACGGGCGCCTTGACGATGGTGCTGAACAGCAGGGTCGGCAGCAGCAGCCAGAAGCCCAGCCGGTTCATCTGTGCGAAGAAAACTTCGGGCAGGAAGCGGAAGTGGCGCAGCGCCGCGCCGAGCGCCATCAGCAGGCAGACCGGCAGGATCGAATTGAGAACAGATTCGACCATGGCGTTATCGGATGCGGTCCCGACGGCGCGGGTTCTGGACGTTTTGCGGCATGGTTACGGCGTTCGCCGCAGCGGCCTATTGGCCGGCTTTCTCCATCTCGGCTTGGGCTTTGCGGAGCGCCTCCAGGGCTTCGGGCGGCAGCTTCATTCCGCCCGCGGGCTGGCCCGGCGTCTGGCCGAGACCGGAGAGCCCGCCCATCATGAGCTCCTGCATGGTGTTGACCCGCGTGTAGTCGGGCGGGATCACAAAGAGCGAGGCGTCCGGCAAGCCGAAGCGGTAGTTCTTGAAAAGCACGACGCTTGTAAACGGCACGGGCGGCTGGCCGCGTTCCCCCTTCATGTTGACCGTACTGGTGATTTTCACCGGCATGTTTTTCTGGGCTGGGGAAAACAGCATCTCCATCACGTGGTCTTCGCCTTCGGGCATTTTCACCGTCATGCGGCGCTTGACGCAGGGCTCGCCCTCGTACGTCTCGGTTCCGGTCTCCTCCAGTTTGAAGCGTGGCTTCCGCGCCGCCTTCTTTGCGGCATCGGGCTCTTCGGGCAGCAGGCAATATTTTTTCTGGGCGGGGGAGAGCGAGTAGTTCGCGGCTTTGCCGTTTTCATCGAGTTGCAGCATCACCATGTGCACGTTCATGAAGGGCATGGTCATTTCAGAGCGGGTTTTCCCTTCCACGCGGTAGAGCTTGGACGGCATCGTCATGCCCATCACCTGGATCTCCATGTCGACGGTATAGCGGGTCTGCAGCCCGAGCTCTTTTTCGAACTTGAGCCAGAGCTGTTGCTGCTGGTCACGGCCCCCGGGCTGCCGCACACCCTGCGCGAGCAGCGTGGCGGTCAACATCATCCCTGCGAGCAGAATCCAATGTGTCGGTCTCATGTGCGTGCTCCTGGTTGAAACAGTGCGGTGTCGGTGATCATTTAGGCCTCAGTATACAGGCTTGAGAAGGGACGGCGCAAGAAGGCAGATCATTCGTCGAACGTCGCTTCGCCGTGCCAGGCTTCGGCGGGCGGCACGGTCACCTGGCCCGCCGCGATGCGCTGCCGCACGGCCTCGAAAAGCAGGATGGTCGTGGCCGACGCCACGTTGAGCGAATCCGCCAGGCCCAGCATCGGGATGCGCACGCGCAGGTCGGCCGCGCCCATCCACTTTTCGGTCAGGCCGTACTGTTCGGTTCCGACGGCGATCGCCACGTTGCCGGTCAGCGGCACGTCGCAGTGGAGGTTCTCCGTGTGCGGCGTGGTGGCGAGGATGCAGAAGCCGCGTTCGCGCAGGAAGGCGATCGCCTCGTCGCTCTCGGCCTCCACCACGGGCACGGAAAAGAGCGTACCCGTCGAGGCGCGGACCACGTTGGGGTTGTGGATGTCGGTGCAGCGGTCGCAGACGATCACGGCGTGCACGCCCGCCGCGTCGGCGGAGCGCAGGATCGTGCCGAGATTGCCCGGCTTCTCGATGGCTTCGGCCACCACCACGAGCGCGTGCTCGGGCAGGTTCAGGTCGGTCAGCTTGCGCGCGAGTTGCGGGCCGACGATCAGCAGGCCCTCGGGCCTTTCACGGTAGGCGAGTTTCTCGAAGACCGGCGCGGAACAGGGGTACATCTCCGCGCCCAGCTCGCGGCAGCGCTGCACGATGGCCGGCTCGTTGAGGTTCTTAAGGTAGAGCGCCTCGCAGTAGAAAAGCATGTCCGGACGGTATCCGTTGTCGAGCGCGCGCTTGCACTCGCGATAGCCTTCCACCAGCATCTGCCCGGCTTCGTCGCGGTGCGAGCGCTGGCGCAGCTTGACCGCATGTTTGACCTTCGGGTTGGCGAGCGAGGATATGTGAAGTTCCGGCATGGTGAAAAACATTATCAAAAGGCCGCATCCGGCAACAGGCCGAAATGCGTGGCGGGTTCGCGCGGTATGTGCGTGTCATCCGCGCAAGGGCACCGTCAGGACAATGGTTGTGCCCCGGCCGACTTCGCTGTCGATTTCCATCCGGCCGCCCAAGCCTTCAAGCCGCTCGCGGATGCTGAACAAGCCGAAGCCCTTGTTTGCCCTTTCGGCGTGCTCCATCACTCCGACCGGAAAACCGCGGCCCTGATCTTTGACGACGACCTGCACGTGTCTCCCGAGGTCTGCATTCCGGACCGCAATTTCTGCCCGGCCGACCTGAGCGTGCTTGACCACATTGAACAGCAGTTCCTGAATCGCCCGGTAGAGGCAGAGATACACGTTTTCTGAAACGGGCTTGACGCCCTCGTCCACGACAAGGTCAACGGACAAGTTGAATTTCTCTGCCATTTGCTGGCACAACCAGGCGACGGCAAAAGGAATTTCGCCTTCGCGCAGCGCCGGAACGGCAATATCCTGAACCAGCGACCGCGTCAGCCGGATCGCCTGCGCAAGCATGTCGTCGGCCGCTTCCAGAGACTTTTTAATGGACGCGCCTTTAACCGCTTGAAGCACGACCCCCATTGTCATCCGGCTCGCAACCAAAATCTGCTGCAAATCCTCGTGCAGAACATCGGTGACACGCTGCCGCTCTTCTTCCTCGGCCCTGATCAGCCGTCCGGTGAGCGCCTGTAGCTGGTGGGTGTATTTTTCCACCTCGGCGGTCCGTTCGGCAACGCGTTTTTCCAGCGCCGCGCTCCACGTTTCCAGCAGCTCGCGGGCTCGCTTGCGCTCGGTGATGTCGCGGATTGCCGACACGAAAACCAGTCGCCCGTTCATCGTGTAGAAACGCGCCGTGATTTCAACGGGGAAAACGCACCCGTCCTTATTCTTGTGAAGGAGCTCATCCACCAGCACGATCTGCTTTCCGGCACGCGCACAATTCTGAATGATTGCTTTTGCCTGTGCCAGATCAACCACGACGTCCTCCGGACCTTTGGACAGCATTTCTTCGCGGCTATAGCCGTACAGAGTCTGCGCCGCGAGGTTGACATCCAAGAAACGACCCGACTCGAAGTCCGTGAGTAGGATAGCGTCGGACTCCATCTCAAACAGCTGACGGTAACGCGTCTCACTGTCTTGCAGCGCTTTCTCCGTGCGTTTGCGATCGGAGATGTCAACAAAACTGCCTAGTGCGGCCCAAATGCTGCCATCTTCGTTTCTGACAGGGGTCGCGAATATTTCCAGCGTCAGCTCGCGGCCGTCAGGACGAACCACGGAGATTTCCTCTCCCGGCGTGCGTTCCCCCCGCAGTGCGCGAGCAAGCGGAAGCCGGTCCAACGGCAGACGTTTCCGATCCGCCCCGGTGAAAAACGAATAGTCATTCAAGTGCCTGTACAAGTTCTCGTTCAGCGCGGACGAGGCCCCAATCAGCTGCTGCGCCGCATAATTCGCAACAAGCGGGACCGCCGATTCCACGTCCACCATCACCACGCCGACAGACAGGTTCTGCAGCAGCGTGTTCAGAACTTCGTTTTGCCGCGACAGTTCCCGCTGACTGCAGAGCAGTTTTTCCTCAGCCTGTTTGACATCCGTGATGTCCATGAGGTGGCCGTCCACCCGAACGACTTTTCCGTTCTGAAAAATAGGCCGACCCGACGAACGCACCCAGATGCGTTGCCCGTCAGCCCGCATGATCTCGACCACAATGTCAAAGGGTAGGCCTTGCTCGATCGCACCGCGAAAAGCCTCGTTCACGGTCTGCCGATATTCCGGCGCCGCGAACCCGAGATCATCAATCGTCCGGTCGATCGGGTAGTCGTGCTCAACCCCATGAATACGGTAAACCTCGTTTGTCCAGGTGACCTGATGCGTTGCGATCTCAATCTTCCACGCCCCCATCTTGGCGAGGCGTTGCGCCTCTTCAAGCATGCGACGGGTCTCCTGCAACGCAAGCTCTTCCTGTTTTCTGCGCGTGACATCGTTCCAGATCGACTGGTGGACGCCGTCCGGCATCTTCTTGGTGCGCATTTCAACAACCACCTCCGAACCGTCACGACGGCGGACGACCCGCTCGCTCGCGACCGTCTCACCTTTCTGTACCAAATCAATACGAATCGGAACACGCTCCAGGCTCTCGGGCGTAAAAGGCAAATCACGGACGTTACGTCCGATCAGCTCAGCCTGGGGCAGGCCGCAGATTGCACAAAGGCGTTCATTCGCATCACAGATGACACCCTCATTGTCACAAACCAAAATTCCGTCCACGGCGAAATTGAGCAAATTCTTATAGCGCTGCTCGCTCTTCAGCAGTTCCTGTTCTGCGCGCTTACGCCCGGTGATATCGCGGTAGAAAGATTGCAGCGTGCCGTCCGGCATTTGCTTCGAGTGCATCTCGATGATCACTTCCGTGCCGTCTTTTCGGCGGATTGTCCGTTCCGTCACCACTTTCTCCCCCTTTTCTAGCAAGTCGAATCGGAGGGGGTTTTCCGCCAAGCTCTTGGCGGTGAAAGGCATGTGGCTGATGTGCTTGCCCACCATTTCGGAGCGCGCCAAGCGGAACAGCTCGCTCATGCGCTCGTTCGCTTCGATAATGACTCCGTCTGGCGTGCCCACCAAGATGCCATCCACGGCAAAGTCGAGCAACCCGCAGTAGCGCTGCTCGCTCATCGTCCACAGTTTTTCCGCCTGTCTGCGTTCGCTGTCGCGCTGGTCGATCAGCGAAATGCGAGACGCCTCAAGGTCGCTGATTCTCTCCTGAAAGGCGCGGTACAGCCGGTGGAAATGCCGGGCCACCCACAAGCCCACGGCCGTGCTGAACACACACCCGACGAATCCCAAAGCGAAGGCCGTAAGCCGCGCATCCAGCTCTCCGAAAAGCGCCGTTTTCTTCTCGGCATAAAAGAGCGCGCCGATGAAGAACATCACGAGCGCGTTCGCGCCGAGCAGCGCGAACAGGAGCTGTTGGTGGATCGTCAGACGTCGCCGCGGACGTGCGGCTCCATCTTGTGTTGCAGCAGGCATGGGTATTCCTCTGTTCGGCAACGGATGTTTTCAAGGCGACCGGCAGGCAGAGCGACGCGCCGGCGGCCGGCTTTCAGGCAATCTGTCCGGCGGCTTTGTCGCACTTGATCTTGGATCCCCTTTCGTTGGCGATCATCGTCCGCTTGACGCTTGTCGTCGGAGCGCACCGTGCGACGGCCGCACATCGGCACACCGCGAAAAGCACACCCCCGCCATCGCCCTGAATGGGCAATCATTGTTTTTGCCCCGCTTTCTCCGCCGGGTGTGACCACAGCCTTTTTGCAGTCTCAGCCTGCGACCAGTCATCCCGATGCCCTATGAGAAAGGTCGCTGACGGATGAAACAGAATAGCAGAAGGCCGTTTACTCGTCGAACGTCGCTTCACCGCGCCTGATTTTGGCGGGTGAGCGGCCCGTTGCGGCGCGCTTGACGCCCCCGAGGTTTCGCGGGTACACTAACACCAATAGTGATAGGTTTAGATAAAAAAGATGCCTTGGAAGGAAACACACCATGAAACGTTCGCACGTGATGGCTATTTTCGCCGTTTCACTCGCTCTTGGTGCCGGAGCTTTCGAACCGACCAACCTGACCGGTTGCGTGATGTGGCTGCAGGCGGACGCCGCTAACATCCAGACCAACAGCGTGGAGGGCCGTGTCTCCCAGTGGAACGACCTCTCGGGCTGCGGCAACCACGCCGTCCAGAGCGACACCAACCGCCAGCCGCTGTATGTGGCGGGCGGGCCCAACGGCCGCCCCACCCTTTTTTTCGACGTGCGTTATAACAATCCGTCGTACGGTGCCAAGCTGCTGACGAGCACCGCGCTCACCAACGCCTGCACCGCCTTCATCGTGGCGCGGGTGATCGACGCGGGCGAGCTCGGTATCGACTGGCGCCGCATCTTGGGCTCGCGCGACAAGAACTGGTGCCTCGGCACCTACACGCCCGGCACCTTCTACGCCCACGGGCATACCGGCGAGCTGAGCGGACCGAACGCGCGGCTCAAAGCCGCCTACCGCTTCAACCGCACGTACACGCTGTCGGTGATGAATAACGTGGCGGGGCAGTACTTTTACGTGAACGGCTTCGACCTCACCGGCAACTCTTCCAACAAGACCCCGCCCGGCCGGCTGGGCATCGGCGGCAGCGACATCTCGAACGACACGTGCGACTCCGAGATCTCCGAAGTGATCGCCTATGAGCGCGCCCTGTCCGCCGAGGAGCGGCAGCAGGTGGAGGCCTATCTGAAAGCGCGCTACGGCGTGATCGACGAAGGGTTCTCCGGCCCGGTCTGGAGCGGCGCGGGAACCAGCGGCTTCTGGAGCGACGCCGCCAACTGGCAGCAGGCCATGCCCGCCGCGCCGATGCTCGCCTTCAATGCCGGAACCCGGCGGACCTCGACCAACGACCTTTCCGGCCTGGTCCTCGACAGCGTCATGGTGCTGGACCAGGCTTGGCAGCTCTCCGGCAACGCGGTGACGCTGAACAACGGCTTCTTCTGCTACCCGGCTTCAGAAGCGACCTGGGGGCTGGACACGGCGCTGCCGGCGGGACAACATACCTTCTCCGTGTACACGGGCCGCCGCCTCACGCTCTCCGGGGTGCTCTCGGGCGCCGGCGGGCTCGAACTGGGACTCGGCAAAGATTTCGCCGGCACACTCGCCCTCGCCTGCCCCTCCAACACCTTCTCCGGGCCGGTTCTCCTGAGGGGCGGTATCGCCGAAGCCGCGCGGCTGGCGAACGCCGGCGCGCCGAGCTCGCTCGGCGCGGCCTCGGGCGCGAACGCGACGGTGTTGCTCGGCAACCGCCGCATGAGCCACAGCGGCGGTCTGCGCTACGTCGGGACCGAAACCGCCGCCACGGACCGGCCGCTCGCCTTCGTCCGCCTCTGCTCCATCGAGAACGCCAGCCCCGCCGGCGCGGGTCTGACCTTCAACGGCGCTTGGGCCGCGGCCGACATGCCGAGCGCCGGCGCGGTGTCCCTCTCGCTGGGCGGAACATCCTCTGGCGTCAACACGATCAATACGCCGATCGCGAACGCCCCCGGCGGCGCAAACGCGCTGTTCGTCAACGTCAAGGGCGGCGTGTGGGCCTTCACCCAGCCGAGCACCTTTACCGGCAACTTCACCGTCGACGGCGGCACGGCCCTCGCCAACTGCGCCTCGGCCGACGGCCTCGGCAAGGGGCGCGTCGTCGTGATGCCCGGCGGCACAATCGGCGGCACCGGCCTGGTCACCTCTGCCGGCACCATCCTGCAGTACGAGGGCGCCGTCATCTCGCCCGGCGACCCTTCCGTCAACGGCGGCATCGGCTGCCTCACCTACGCCACGGCTCCCGGGCTGAGCGGCGTACGCCTGCGCTGCCAAGTCAATGCCGAGACCAACGACCTCGTCAAAGTCAACGCGGCGATCGTGGTGCCTGCCGCCATGTCGGTGGAAGTCGTCGCCGCCTCGGCCGCCGCCTGTCCCGCCGCACTCCGCATCATCGAGGCGACCGCCCTGACCGGCGCGACCGACCTCTCCGGCTGGGAAATCGAGGCGCCCTGCGCTTATCGCGCGGCATGCGAAGGCAACGCCATTGTCCTCTATAAAGAGCCGCCGGCGGCGCTGGGCACGTGGCTGCGCTCCATGCCGATCCGTTTCCGCGGCTATGAAGGGCAATCGACCCTGACCAACTTCCCTGCGCTGATCAAGCTGAGTGACGGCTGCGGCAACAACAAATTCCGCTACCGCGACTGCGCGGCAGGCGGCGCGGACCTGCTCTTTACCGACGCGGCGGGCGCAATCCTGAACCACGAGATTGAGATCTGGGACACTAACGGCGAATCTCATGTCTGGGTGCAGGTCCCGGCGCTCGCTCCGACTACGCAGATCATGGCCTACTGGAAGAATCCCGCGTGCGAACCGGATGCCAACGCCTTCGTGCCGACCAACCTCCCTGACTGCGGACTGTGGCTGAATGCGGCCGCCGGGGTCGTCACCAACGGGTCGGGCTACGTCTCGTCGTGGGCGGACCAGTCCGGCAACGGGCACGGCGCGTCACAGGCCGATCCCTTGCTGCAGCCGCGCTGGGTGGCGCAGGCCGTCAACGGGCTGCCGGCGGTGCGCTTCGAAGCAACCGGCAACAAGGACGGCATGGCCACCGGGTGGAGCGCGACCAACACGCCCTATTCGGTTTTCGTGGCCGGCACCTTCCGTTCTTCCTCGAGCTACGCGTGGCGGCGCATTGTCCAGGGATCGTCCAAATACAACTGGGGCATCGCGCTTGAGGATTCTGGCAAGTTCTATACGTTCGTCTCGCAAAACGGGACGGACGGATTGCACACGCCTGTCGCGAGCATGGATTTCCGCCCCGCAGGCGGCACGCCGTTTGTGGGATCCATGATCGGCGACGGCACCAACTCTCAGGCTAGCATGAACGGCTTCGCGTATCCTCCGGTCGCCAAACACGGCGGCCCCAACGTCCTCGGGCTGGGCGTGAGCGGCCACAGCGGCGACGGCTGGGACGGGGATGTGCTGGAGGTGATCGCCTACGACCGCGCGTTGTCGGCCGGCGAGCGGCAGCAGGTGGAGCGCTATCTCGCGCTGAAATACGACGCCCTCTCGGCGCACCGCGTCCCCTCCTATGGTCTGCGCCAGTGGCTGCGCGGCGACTATGCGATTGCCGATGTGTTGGACGGTACGACGCCGCGCGTCTCCAAGTGCGAGAACCAGACCGACACCGCCATCCGAAACGCGGTTGTCCTGATGCACGCCACCCAATCGGTCACGAACCGCATGCCCGAGAAGGTCAGCGCCGCCATCAACGGCAAGCCTGCGCTCCGCTTCGACGCGCTCGCAAGTCAGTACGACAGCCTGAGAAGCGTTGCCACGCCCATCGGCAAAGCCTACTCCGTGTTCGCGGTGTACGCGGTCCGCGCGGCCGACGCGGTGGAGCAGGTCGTCATGCAAGGCGTCGGCAGCCTCAGCCGGCTCAGCGTCACCAACGGGCTTGTGACGCGGCGGGCCAGCGGCGTGGTTTCCCAGCTCTTGCCGTGCCAGACCAACACCCCGGTGATCGCCTGCATGCTCTGCAACGAGGTGGCCTCGCGCTTCTACGTCAACGGCGTCAACCTCACGCAGAACGGCGCGCCCGCGGCGGCCTGGGGCACGGGCGGCAGCGGCGACAGCAGCATCTTCTATTTCGGCGCCGGCACGTCGGACGGCGCGCTGGACCTGCCGCTGGACGGCGACCTCGCGGAAGTGCTGGTCTACGACCGCGTGCTGTCCGACACCGAGCGCCGCCGCGTCGAGGCCTATCTCTCCGCGCGCTACGCCATCCCCGTCGACGCCTCGAACCCGCACGTCTGGTCGGGCGGGTTCAGCGGCGTTTGGCACTTCACCGGCGCGGACCGCCTGCTGCTGGCCGACGCCTCAGCCGCGCAGAACGGCGCGGCGCTGCTGAACCAGCCCGCTCCCGCCTCCGAAGCCGCCTTGGCCGGCAAGGCCCTCGGCTGGAGCCTCGCCGCCCAGCTGGGCCGCACGCGCGCGCAGCCCGCGGCATTGCCGCAGACCTTCTCGTTTTGGGTCCGGCAGTCCGCCGCGCCCGCCGCGCAGGCGCTGGTGCTGAGCGGCACCAATGCGACGCCGTATGCCGCGCTGAACAACACCGGCAGCAAGCTCCAGGTGGCGGGCACGGACGCGGCCTCGCTCGTCGCGCCGACCACCGGCGCCTGGACACACTACGCGGTCGTGGTCAACGCGCCGGGCCAGAGCGTGCAGGTGTACGGCAACGGCCTGCCGCTCGCGACGGTCGGCACGTCCCTTGCCCAGAATCTGCCGGTCGGCCAGGCGCTCACGTTCGGGCACGCCGGCAACGCGGCGGACGGGACCAAGACCTTGGCGGGTGAACTCGACGAGCTACGGACTGAAAGCGTTTCGCGTAGCGCGGACTGGATCCGGGCCGCTTATCTGACCCAGGCCGAAAACGCCCGCTTCACCAGCTACAACCGCTGGGGCACGCTGATCTTCATGCGGTGAAACGCTGAAGCGATCGGCCTTCGCGGTCCTGTTTTCCTCGCCCGGCGTCGGTGCGGCAACGGCGGTTGTCAGTCCTGCGCCCCAGACCCGTCACGCCCACGTGCTGTTTCGAGCCGTGAAAGCGTGTTTGTCTTGCGGCGCCACATCAGCCAGAGGGCGATGCTCTTGCCGTCGATCAGTTCGCCGGCGTCGAGCGCGGCGTCGATCTCCGCGGCGGTCATGACCACGGGCTCAAGATTCTCGTCGAAGTCGGGCCGCTGCGCCCGGGGCTCTTGGCCGAGCCTCGCATAGTACAGGTGCAGGTGCTCTTCCGAATAGCCGGGACAGGGGACGATCACGCCGAGCTTCTCCAGCGACTCGACGGGGTAGCCGCTCTCCTCTTCCATTTCGCGGCGCGCGCCCGCGTCGGCGGATTCGCCCTCTTCCAGGCATCCGGCCACGATTTCCAGGATCGCCTGCCCGATCGAACGGCGGTATTGGCGGACCAGCACGAACTTTCCGTCCGGGCGCTGGCCGAGGATCACCGCCGCGCCGCGGTGGCGCACGATCTCGCGGGTGGAGCGCCGCCCGTTCGGCATTTCGATGGTCGCCTCGTCGATGGTCAGGGCGCGGCCCTCGAAGACGCGTTTGATGGAGAGCGTTTTTTCTGTCAGGTCCATGGTTTTCCTTCCTGAAGGTGAAACGCTTCATTGTAGCGGGACGCGCAGGGGTCGCAAATCAAAAACGGGCGCATCTCGGTTTCGGGTGCATCGGTTCGGGGAACCGTCGCGGCCGGTTTGACACCGAACTGGAGCCGCAGCGGAAAGGCCATTGACAGGATGGGGCGTTTAGGCTACTTTTATTGTCAACCGGCTAGCTTTAGATTTTATCGGACCATCTGGAGTGTCGCTGGAAAGGGAGAACAGAATGAAACGCATGTTCATGGTCATGGCGGTCATGTCGGCCTTGGCGGCCACCGTAGCGGTTGCGCAGTGCCCCTCGCAGTGCCCGAAGAAAGCGGCCTGCAAGTGCGAGGCGTGCGGGTGTACGGCGGAGAACAAAAAGGCCGACTGCAAATGCGACAAGTGCGCGTGCGGCAAAAAAGCCGAATGCAGCAAGGCAACGGCGTCTTCTCAGCAGGGCTGCTGCAAGAAATAGCGGTGCGGCTGGCCGAGGCGAAAGGCGCGGGACGCGAAAAGCGGACCGCGCTTTTCCATTTCCAGCAGAGATAAAAAAAGTTTCCTGCCGGGTTGCCCCGGCAGGAAACTGTGTGGTGTTTATATATTATTTCGGGTTGTGTGTGAAACTATGTATATCCGAAACGGGGGAGAATCGCAACTGCAAAAAGAAACATTTTAGGCTCCCGCCCGGGCGGGGTTTGGTTTTGTTGACGGTCCCGAGTCGATCGTGATAAACTTTAATTTATTGGAAATATGCTATGCGAGACAATGCGGACAGATTGATGGACAGGAACATGTATTCGCTGCCGTTGCGGCGCGAGGTGAGCGCGGTGCTGCATTTTCTGCACACGCAGCCTGGGCGAGTGAAGGCGGGGCTGGATATCGGTTTCACGAACGCAGGCGTGAGCCAGCTCCTGCGGCAGACGGGCGGATATTGGATGACCGTGGAGCCGACCGCGCCGCGTCGCGCGCTGGTGGCGGCGGCCTTGGGCGATGATGCGGTCCTGTGCAGCGGCGTCGATGGCGAGCTGCCGTTCGAGGACAAGCAGTTCGACGCGGTGGTGATGGCGCACGGCGTGTTGCCGGGGGGCGCGGCTGCCGGCGAGATGATCCGCGAGTGCCACCGGGTCCTGAAGACCGGCGGGCTTTTACTGTTCACGGTGGAATACCGGAAGGTGTTCGGTTTGGCGGAGGTCCTGAATCGGCGGCGCCGGGTATCGGGCGCGGGCGAGAGCTACAGCGAGTCCGAGGTGTTCCAGTTGCTGAAAGACGGGTTCGATGTGCTGGGTTTCCGCTTTTCGTGCCGCTTCTGGGTGCAGATGGTGCGGCAGTGGGCGGACCGCCGGAGGGAGTCGGGGATCCGCGGCGCGGCCAACGTCTGGCTGCGGGTGCTGTACGGCGCGGCGCTTCTGCTGGACGTGTTTCTGTTCTGGACCCGCGGCCACCAAATGACCGTGTACGGGCGCCGCAAGGGATGGCGCGAAAAACATTCGCGCGTGTTGGCCAAGAGTACGCCGGTCTCCGATGCGATGCTGTTCGATCCGCGCCGCAATGGACATCATGTCTCGCTGTCCCGGTTCAAATGAGGGGGCCGGCGGCGTTTTCTTCTCGCGCTTTTTCAAAGACCGGACCCACCGCGTATTTTCTGAAAATAAGTTTATGACGATCGGCAAAAAAGTGTGGCGTATCGGGGTCACGTTCGCGATGGCTCTGCTGGTCTGCGGCGCGGCCCGTGCGGGCGAGGAGTCTGCCGCCGCGGTCGACGACATCAAGGCGGCCGTCGAACTGTTCGTGAACGCCCGCACGGCGGGCAGCCTCGACGACTTCATGGTGGCGGTCGCGAAGGTGAAGGCCTTGGCCGACGCCGGCCAGCCTTTCTTTCGTTTCCTGCTGGCGGTGTACGCGGAACAGGAGCCCCTCTGCGGCTTGTCAGAGGAGGTCCGCGCCCGCTATCTGGCCGAGGGCCGGCCGCTGATGGGGACGTATGCGCGGGAGGGCAACGCGCTGGCGCAATATCTGGTCGGCGTGGACTGCGAATCCAACCTGATGAAGCCGGACGAGGCCCGCGGCTGGTTCGAGCGGGCGGCGGCGCAGGGGCAGGCGCTGGCGCAGAACAATCTGGGGCTGAAGTACTATCTCGGGCAGGGCGTGCCGAAGGATTTCGACAAGGCCGGCGACTATTTCCGGCAGGCCGCGCTGCAGGCCGACATGAACGGCGAATACAACCTCGGCACGCTGTATGCCCGCGGACAGGGGGTGCCGAAGGACGAGGAGATGGCGCTGCAGCTCTACACGCGTGCGGCCGAGAAGGGCCATTCCTGCGCGATGAACAATCTGGGCTGGCTGTACCAAGAGGGGCGCGGCGTCGCGAGAAGTCCCGAAAAGGCCGCCGCGTGGTACCGCAAGTCGGCGGAGAGCGGCAATGCCGACGGGCAGTTCAATTACGGCTTTGTCTGCGCGCGCGGCATCGGAGTCCCGCGGGATTTCCGAGCGGCCGGCGTCTGGTACTGGCGGGCCGCCGAGCAGGGACATGTCGAGGCGCAGGTCAATATCGGGCTGCTCTACCGGGACGGGATGGGCCTCAAGTCCGATGACCGCAAGGCGCTGACGTGGTTTGCGAAAGCCGCCGAGCAGAAACACGCCATGGCGCAGTTCTTCATCGGGCAGATGTACGAGCAGGGCCGCGGGGTGCCGCAAGATGACGAGCGCGCATTCAACTGGTACACGAAATCGGCGGAGCAGGGAAACGCCCGGGCCGTCAACGCGTTGGGAACCTATCACTACCGGGGCCGGGTGGTCCCGAAGGATTACGCTCGGGCGGAGGCCAGCTATCGGCGCGCGGCCGAGGCGGGCTTCCCCGCCGCGCAGAACAACCTCGGGATGCTCTACGTGCGGGGCGAGGGCGTGCCGCAGAACCACGCGCGGGCGGCGGAGTGGTTCGCGAAGGCCGCGAAACAGGGCTTGGCTGACGCCGCCTACAATCTGGCGTTGCTGTACGAGTACGGCAAAGGCGTGGAGCTGAGTCACATCCGCGCGGTGGAGCTGTGTCAGCAGGCGGCGCTGCACGGGCACATCGGGGCCTCCGAATGGCTCTTCAAAAACGGATACACGGCCTGGCTGGACCAGGTGAAGAAAGCGGCGTCTCCAGCCGAGCGGGACGGGCGGTAGCGGGGCGGGAGGGAGAAAAGATGGCAACTGAAACGAAACGCGTCGCGTCGCGTCGCGCATGTCTCAAAATCCTGGCGGCCGCGGCGGGCGGCACGGCGGCGGGCGTCGGCGGCGCGGTGTCGGTGGGGCGGTTGGGCCGCGCGCCGGAAGGCCCGTGGCGGGTGCTGACGCCGGACGAGGCGCGGCTGGTGGAGGCGGTGTCGGAACAGATTATTCCGGCGGACCGCGACCCCGGTGCGAAAGAGGCGGGCGTGGTCCGCTACATCGACAAGCAGCTGGACGGCCCGCTCAAGCGGTTCGCGGAGAAGTACCGCAACGGCCTGCGCTTTCTTGCTCAGACGTGTCAGGCGCAGCACGGCAAGCCGTTCGAGGCGCTGAGCTGGCCGGAGCAGACGCGCGTCTTGCAGGCGCTCGAAAGCGGCAAGGCCCCGAAGGAGATCTGGGCCGACCCCTCGCCGCGGGAGTTTTTCGGTCTGATCCGCGACCACACCATGCAGGGGTTCTACGGCAGCCCGAGACACGGCGGGAATAAAAACTACGCGAGCTACAAAATGCTGGGGCTGGAATATCCGCGGGTCATCGGCCAGAACAGGTATCCGGAACAGGCGGGCTAAACGGATTGCGAGAGGGGGCTGCGGTGGCGAACAGACATGTGAACGCGGTGATCGTCGGGGCCGGCGCGGGCGGCGGCGTGGTGGCGAAGGTGCTGGCCGAGGCCGGGCTTTCCGTGGTCCTGCTGGAACGCGGCAAGTGGCAGTCGTTCGAGGATACGACCGACGACGAGCTGCGGTCGCAGCGCACGACGGTGCTGGGCAACGCGTACGGGCCGGACGACGCGCGGTATTGCCGCGTGATCGAGAACCCGGACGGCTCGACCCGGATCGTGCTGCCGAGCGAGGGCGGGTACAACAACAACGCCGCCTGCGTGGGCAGCGGCACGCTCAGCTACGGCGCGATGGGATGGCGCTTCATGCCGCAGGATTTCCGCCTGAAGTCGATCTACGGCTGTCCGGAGGGGTCGACGCTTGACGATTGGCCGATCTCTTATGACGAGTTGGATCACTGCTACGAGCGGGCCGAATGGGAGATCGGCGTCGCCGGCGACGACGAGGGCAACCCCTTTGCGCCGCCACGCAAAAAGCCGCGCCCGATGCCGGCCTTCCCCTACAACAAAGAGGCCGAGATCCTCATTGCCGCGGGGAAGCGCCTGGGCTGGCATCCCTTTCCGGTCCCGATGCTGCGCAATTCCATCCCGTACGGCGGGCGTCCCAAGTGCATCCACATGCGCTCGTGCTGCGGGTTCGCTTGCCCGATCAACGCCAAGTGCGGCACGCAGAACACGGTCATTCCGGCGGCCATGGCCACCGGCAACTGCGAAGTCCGCACCGATGCGGTGGTCAGCGAGGTGGTCGTCGATGAGCGCGGGCGCGCCAGGGGCGTGAAGTACTTCGACATCAATGACCGGCTGCAAGAGCAGACCGCCGATCTCGTGGTCGTCTCGGCGTCGGCCACGGAGACGGCGCGGCTGCTGCTCAACTCGAAATCCAAACTCTTTCCCCATGGCGCAGGCAACAACAACGACTGGGTGGGACGCAACCTGCAGGGCCACGCCTATTGCGGCGCGAACGGCCTGATGGACGAGGACATCTATGAGGAGGCCGGGCCGGGGGCGTGCGTGGCCTTCAGCGATTTCAGCCACGGCAACAAGGGCCTGTGCGGCGGCGCCATGGTGGCTAACGAGTTCATCGCGCTGCCGTATGCCTTCACCAATACCCGCCCGCCGGGCTCGCCCCGCTGGGGGGCGGCGCACAAAGAATTTCAGCGGAGCCATTACAAGCGGGTCCTCCGCGTGATGGGCCCCGTGCAGGAGATGCCGGTGTTTGAGTCGCGCGTGCGGGTCGACCCCGCGGTGAAGGACCATTGGGGCATTCCGGTTGTACGGCTCTCGGGACGCCGCCATCCGCACGATGTGGAGATCGCGAAGTTCATCGTCGAAAAGGTCGCGGCCCTGTTGCGCGAGGCGGGGGCCAAGGACATCTGGACGTGGGTTCCGGGCCTCGGCGGGCCGAGCGGCGGGCAGCATCAGGCCGGCACGTGCCGCATGGGCAACGATCCCAAGTCTTCGGTCACCAACCGCTACGGGCAGGTTCACGAGATCGACAACCTTTTCGTCGCCGACGGCAGTCTGAATGTGACGAACGGCGGGTTCAACCCGGCGCTGACGATCATGGCGCTGGGTTATTGGGTCGGCGAGTACATCGCCAAAGAGTGGAAAAGCGGAAGCCGTTTCAAGGGCTGATGGCGGTTGTGACTAAACCGTCGGTAAGGCAAAGGCGGTTCGGAGAACCGTCCCTGCCGGCAGATCTGATGGGAAAAAAGATGGAAAAGAAAAACAAGCGCGAAGGCGCGTGGTATGCCCTACCGGCGCTGACGGTGACGGTCTTTCTGCTGTTCACGGTCTTGGGCGGACTCGGCTACTTCGAGTTCTCGCCGCCGGAGAAGACCTGCGTCTCGTGCCATGAGATCCGCGCGTCGCACGCGCGCTGGACGAACTCGGTCCACCGCACCGTCTCGTGCAAGCAGTGCCACGGCCGGTCGGCCGACTCGGTCCACGCGCTGCGCGAGAACGCCAAGCGGGTCTTCAATCATCTCACGGAAAAGCGTCACGACAACATCCGCCTCAGCGAGGAGCAAACGGTCCGGATGGTGAAGGCGTGCCAGGGTTGCCACCAGCGGGAATTCGCCCACTGGCAGGCGGGCGGACACGGCACGAACTATGCGGGCATCTTCATGGACGAAAAGCACAACAGGACCGAGCAGATGGCGGATCAGTGCCTGCTCTGTCACGGCATGTTTTACGAGGGCCGGATGTCCGATTTGGCGGTGCCGCTCGATACGAAAGGGCCTTGGCGTTTCAGGAATCCCGCGATGGCGGAACGCCCTTCAATTCCGTGTCTGGCCTGCCATGAGCTGCACGCGCCGGGCCAGCCGTTTAAACGTCCGGCGGCGGCGTGTGCGGCTTCGACGAATCTGCCTGCGTTCCGGCGCGACACGCTCGCGTTCTATGTGCGGCAGGAGGGGCGGCATTTCGCGATCGACGATCTGTCGATTCCGAGAATCGTCGATCAGGGGCGGCCGGTCAAGGTCTCGTCGGATCCGCGCCAGCGGCTCTGCACGCAGTGCCACGCGCCCAACGCGTTCGGCCAAGCGGGCACCGGCGACGACCGCACGCCGACCGGCGTGCACGAGGGCCTCAGCTGCATGGCTTGCCACGCGCCACACTCCAACGACACGCGCGCCTCCTGCGCGGCGTGCCATCCCGCACGCTCTTCCTGCGGGCTGGATGTGACGAAGATGGACACGACCTTCCGTTCGCGCGCCAGCCGCAACAACATCCACCGCATGAAGTGTGTCGACTGCCATCCGGCGGGCGTGCCCAAAAAACGCGGCGCGGCGTAGCGGCCCGCGCACCCCGGAATCCGTGTCACGCCGGAGAGGGCCGGCCCCTTCAGTCCGTCGCGTAGCGCGACGTCAACTCGCGATACCGCTGGCGCAGGACCGCGATGTCGGAGTCGACCGCTTGGACGGTGTAGCCTTGCGCCTTCAGCGCCGCGACGTCCGCCTCGTTGCGGTTGAGGATGCCCGCCTGTTTGCCGGCCGCGCGCGCGGCATCCACGACGGACTGGAGGCAAGCCTCGTAGGTCAGTGTTGAGCCAGAGGCTTTCAAGTCGAAGGTGAGGTCCGCTGGGCCGACAAAAAGGACATCGAGGCCGTCAACGGCGGCGATCTCGCGCACGTTGCCGACGGCCTGCCCGCTTTCGATCTGCGCGAAGATGAGCGGCTGAACCGCGGCGTCGTGAAGCTCAAGGCCGTAGCCGCAGGCCCGCACCGAGCGCGAATAACCGCGCGTGCCGTGGGGCGGGAAGCGCACGGCGCGCACGACCGCCTGCGCGATCGCGGCCGAGTCCACATGCGGCACCATGATCCCGTCCGCGCCCCAGTCGAGCACGCGCTGGATCAGGTCGGGGTGCGGCGCGCCGACGCGCACGATCACGGCGGAGCGGCTGCCGCGCAGGGCCTGCAAGGTCTGGAAGAGCGAAGCCTCGCCGACGCAGCCGTGCTCCAGGTCGATCAGCAGCCAGTCGAAGCCGCAGAGCCCGGCGAGCTCGGCGATCACCGGCGAGCCGAGCGAGAGCCAGGTGCCGAGGTGGAAGCGGGGGGAACGGAGATTCTGGATGGCGGAAGTGTTCATAAGGCATCCTTCTATGGGCGATTGATTCGAATCATTCGACGATCAGAGAATCGAGAGGTCGCTGTTTTCGTTCAGGCCGCGCAGCGCGGTGTCGATGCGCGCCCGCGTGAAGGTCTCCAGATCAGAGCCCGAGCCGCCTGCGCCGATCAGGAAGAAGCTGTCGGTGCGCGTGAAGTAACCCGCGCCGACGCGGATCACGGCTTTGACCAGCATGTTGCGCAGCAGGCACAGCCAGAAGTGCGCCAGGTGGTTTACCGGCAAGGGCCGCACGCGCGCATATCCGGCCAGCGCGCGCTCGATCACCGGGGCGCCGTAAAAGCAGCCCAGCAGCGAGAGGTCGTCCATCGGATCGCCCGAGATCGCGTCGTCCCAGTCGATGAAGGCGGCGATGCGCTGCGGCGAGCCGAGGATGTTCCAGAGCGCGAGATCTTTGTGTACCAAACATCCCTGCGCGAAGCCAAGCAAATCTTGGCGGCGGGTGATGGCTTCGAGCACGGCGACGGCCTGACGATGGGTGAAGAAGCGGCGGTCGGTCAAGAACGTCAGGTGCCGGTCGAGGTTGAGGAAGAGGTAGGACGAATAGGAGGGGTGGAGACCGACGAGCTGGCCCGTGGCGTGAGCCTCTTTGGCGCTGAAGGGGCCGAAGCCTTGCGGACGGATCTCCTGCCAGCGGGCGACCGCCTCGCCGATGGACTCCGCGAGCGGCTCGAGCGCGAGCGTGCCCTGTTTGTAGTGCTGGTTGAGGTCCGGGAACGGGAGGTATTCCAGCACCTGCCAGGCGAACGGCGTGTCGGTGCGGTTGCAGTCGCAGGCGAGCACGCGCGGCGCCGGGATGCCGAGCCGGTGCAGGTTGGCGATGACGGCGGTTTCGACGTCGAAATAGTTGTCGCGCTCCGGGCCGTCCTCGGTGCGCACGAACGCCTCTTGCGGACCGATGGAGAGGCGGAAGGTGCGGTGGTTGCCCTGCCCGTCGGCCGGCCGGAGCGCGAGCGGGACGCCGGGAAAGCGCTGCTCGAGCGCGCCCCGCAGCTGGGTTTCCAACAGAGGATTCGCGGGGCGCTCCGCTTCCGTGCCGTGGAAGGCAGCGGCGCGGTCGCATTTCCAGTAGTAGATGCCGGTGCGGTCAGAAGACATAGGGAGAAAGGAGTTAGAAGTCAGGAATTGGGAATTAGGAATTAGGAGTTAGGAGTTGGAGAAGAAACGCTGGAGAGAGACGGCACATAAACGTCAGGATCAAAGGGTTCATGAACAGAGGCGTACTTTTCGCGAAGCGTCTTGGTGATGGAGGAAAGAATTCGAATGAGCTCATCGTTGTCGGCGCGCAGGGATTCGAATGCGGGGGTGTCGATGTAGCCGGTGTCGTGTAAGAGACATAACCAATATCCGGTTTCCAGAGATTCTTTGAAAGCAATCTGTATCTTCGCGGAGAATTCTTTTTCCGAGTAAGCACCGCTAGCCTCTTCCACATTGGCACCGATAGAGGTGCCACACCGCAGAATCTGCTTGGAGAGGATAAACTCGTTCTTCGTTGCGCACAACGACTGAAACAACCGGACAATCCTCACCGCAAAAGCGTAACTCTTGGTTCTGATAACGGACTCTTTCATGATGTTTTCCTCGCCGCGATTCCTGACTCATGACTCCTAATTCCTAATTCTCTTCTGCCGCCAGTAGCCGGCCAGCAGGCTGCCGAGCAGGGTCTGCACGACGCTGCAGAACACGGCGGGTACGCCGACCAGCGGGTTGGCGGCGAAGTGGTTTTTGGCGAGCATCGCGGCCATGCCGCCGTTCTGCATGCCGACCTCGATGGCCACGGTGCGCGCGACCTCGTCGTGGAAGCGCAGCAGGCGCGTGACCCCGTAGCCGATCAGGAAGCCGAGGCCGTGCAGCAGGGTCAGGGCGAGGGTGAGCGTGCCGGCGTTGGCGATGACCTTGTCGGCGTTGGGCGCGATGATGCTGCCGGCGATGAAGATGATCGAGACCACGGAGATGAAGGGGCCGAAAGCGGCGGCTTTGGCGACCGCGCGCGGGAATCTCCAGTTGCAGAACACGCCGATCAGCACCGGGGCGACCACCGCGCGGAGCGTCGAGAAGCAGATGCCCCACGCGTCGACTTCGACGATGGCGCCCGCGAGCGACTTGCACCAGAGAGGGGTCATCACGAACGCGGTGAGCGTCGAGGCCATGGTCAGCACCACCGAGAGCGCGACGTTGGCGCGGGCGAGATAGGAGATCAGATTCGAGGCCACGCCGCCGGGGCAGGCGGCCACGAGGATCAGGCCCGCGGCGAATCCGGCCTCCAGATGCAGCGCGCGCCCGATGCCCCAGCCGAGCAGCGGCATCACCGTGTACTGGCAGGCGAACCCGAGCGCGAACGAACCGGGGATCTTGAGGAGCCGCTTGAAGTCGTCGACGGTCAGCGTGAAGCCCATGCCGAGCATCACGACCGCGATGGCGCTCTCGACCCAACGCCCCGAGAACCAGAGGAACGCGGGCGGATAGAGGATGCCGACCGCGGACGCGAGAATGATCCAGAGCGGGTAGAGATTGACGAAGGAGGTGATGATTTTCATGGGAGGAAAGGGTGGAGAGGGCGAACACGCAGGTTCGCCCGTACGTAAGGGCGAGCCAGCGTGCCCGCCCTCTTTCTATTTGCGGTTCTTCAGGGGTTTGCTGATGAGGATGTGCAGCTTCGATTTCGGGCCGGTGAGCTTGCCGGCGAGGATGTCGTCTTCGGTGAAGCGGGCCAGCAGGATCTCGCCGTCGGTGCTGCGGTTGCGGTCGTAGGAGATGTAGAGCGTGCCGTCAGGCGCCTGGAAGCCGTCGGGATAGGAAATGCCTTTGCGCTCGTCGAGCATGAGCCCGCCCTTCCACGTCTGGCCCTCGTCCTCGGAGAGCCAGGCGGTCAGCTGGGCGCGCCCCTCGTGGGTGTCGATCGTCCGGCCGTGCTTGACCAGCAGGATGCGCCCGGAGGCGAGACGGCGGATGTGGAAGCGTGCGACGGGATGTTTGAACGGTGCGGGCGTGGGCGCGTCCCAGGTGGCCCCGCCGTCTTTGGAGAAGCTCTGCATGACGCCGCTGCCGGTGCGCGCCAGCATCCAGATCCGGCCGTCCTTCAGCTCCACGAACATGTGCTCGTCCCAGTCCGGCTTCGGGAAGCGCACGCAGCCGCGCCGCGTCCAGGTCTGACCCTGGTCGGCCGAGGCGAAGACATTGGCGCCGTGCAGCGGCTCCAGCTCTGTGTTCGCGAAGCGCATGGGGCCGGAGCCGCTGAAGGCGGGAAACTCGACGGGCAGCAGCCACTCGCCGTTGGCGAGGACCGTGGGCTTGTTCAGCACCGCCCCGTGCCAGATGCGGCGCGGCGCGGACCAGACGGGCTTCGCCGCGTCCGGGTTGTCGCAGACCGAGACCCACACGCCCTGGCGGCCGTCGTAGTGGTTCATGGTCTGGTCGAAGAAGAACCAGAGACGGCCGTCCGGAGCGGTCCAGAGGTTGCCGACGATCACGGTGCGCGGCAGCGGGAGATGGGGGGCCTGGCTGTCGATGACGAGGCGCGGCTTGGACCACGTTTCGCCGTCGTCGTCGCTGGTGGCGGCGACCATGAAGGCCTTGGGACCGTCCTCGCCGCCGACCCACGCGGCCCAGAGGCGTCCGCCCGGCGTGCGCGCGATGCCGATGGTCATGCCGTAGTCGAGCTTGTCGTAGTCGTACTTCGGCAGCGGATTCGTGTTGATGACCGGCGGGATCAGCGAGAGGTCGGCGACGCGCTGCAGCGTGTCGCGCTCGTAGGCGCGGACCTCGTCCGGCGTCATCGCGGCAAAGCGCGCTTCGGGCGACTGGGCGTGCGCCAGTGAAAGGGAAAAAGTCAGAATGGACGCAACGGAAGAAAACAGGGTTCTCATTTGTGTGGGTCTCCTATTTCAGCGGCGGCAGTTTGGCGGCGATATAGCAGGCCTGGTGGCGGTTATTGTCGAAGACGATGTGCAGCCACTGGCGGTCCTTGCTCACGAACCCTTCGGGATAATTGAGGCAGCCTTTGGGGCCGTCCACCGATTCTGCGACCAGCGTGCGGCGGTAGGCCCAGCTCTGCATGCCGTCGAAGCTGATCCAGAGCGCGAGCGGGCTGCGGTGCCTGGGATTCGGGTTGTGCACGAGCGCCACGGCGTCGCCGCCGAGCGAAAAGAGCGTGGCCTTTGAACCGGGGTTGGGGATCTCCGTTTTGACGGCCGCTTCGGGCCAGGTCTGGCCGCCGTCTTTCGATTCGGCGCCGTACAGCACGCCGCCGAGGCGGTCGGCGCGGATGGTCATCTTGAGGGTGCCGTCGGCGAGTTCGACGATGCTGGGCTCGGCCCAGCCGAAATAGAGCGGATCGTCGGTCAGGCGGATGTTCCCGTGCTCGCTCCACGTCTTGCCGCCGTCGCTGCTGATCAGCACGCCGTTGCGCGGGTCACAGAGTTTGCGCTCCTCGTGATAGGAGGTGGCGGTGTCCTGCGGCGAGCGCAGGTAGTGCTGGAACGGCACGATCAGCCGGCCGTCGCGGGTGACGATGTGGCTGCGGATGAAACAGTTGTGGCCCAGCCGGCCGGGCAGGAGCTCAGGCTTGCCCCAGCTCTTGCCGTCCGGCGTGCCGCGCAGGAGCCAGGACTGCCAGCGCTTGCCCCAGGAGAACGTGTCGCCGTGCGTCGCGAAAAAGAGCAGCGCTTCCTTGTCGGTCACGATCAGCTCGGTCGGCCCCTGGCCCACGGTGTCGCCGGAGCGCGGCAGGCCGGTGTCGAAAGCCTCCAGCCTGCTCCACGTCTGGCCGTGGTCGTGGCTGCGCGTGACGCCCACGTAGTTCTTCGGCGACGGCTCGCGCGAATCGCCGGCGAGGATGAAGAGCAGCCACGAGCCATCGGCCATTTCGCGGACCGTGGTATCGCAGACCATGCTGTCGGGCTTAAGGCCGTCGTAGGCGAGCACGCGGCGGTCCTGCTTGGCGTCCTCGACGGCTTGTTTGTCCCAGGCGACTGACTGGGCCCCGCCGAGAGCCGGCAGCAGGGAGAGAAGCAACAGGAGGTTTTTTTTCATGGCGTGTTAATGAACTGCCGGAAGAGCGCTAGCGCGCCGGTCACGGCGATGATGCAGGAAAAAAGCAGGGCGAGGACCAGGCCCGCGTTCAGCGCGAAGCCGGCCCGGTGCTTGCCGAGCAGAGAGTTGCGGTTGATCAGCACCAGAATCACAGCGACGGTCAGCGGCAGCACGAAGACGTTGGAGATCTGCGCCATGACCGTGACCGCCACAGGATTGCGGCCGCCCAGCGCCGGCACGATCAGGCCGAAGCCCGCCGCCGCCAGGCATATGAGACGGAAGGCCCTCGAGTGGGGCTCCATGTGTCCCACGCGGTAGTCCGAGATCAGCAGCGGCGCGACCATCAGGATCGGGAAGATCGAAGAGAGGCCCGCGCTGAGCGTGCCGGCCATGAAGAGGGCGACCGCGAACTTGCCCGCCACCGGCTCGAGCGTGTGGACCATGTCGAGGATCTTGACGATGTCTTTGCCGTGCGCGTAGAGCGCGCCGGCGGCGACGACCATGATCGCGCCGCTGATGACGAACATCAGCGAGGCGGAGACCAGCGAATCGATGCTCTGCTGCTTGAGATCGGCGGCGGTCAGGCCTTTCTCCTTGAGCAGCAACGGCCGCGTGACGAACGTGGGGGCCGCCATGGTGGTGCCGACGAAGGCCGCGATCATCAGCAGCGCGCCGGGCTCGTCCGGCACCGAGGGGAGCACGGCTTGCTTGAGGATGGCGGGCGAGGGCCAGACCACAAACATGGAGATGATGAAGGTCAGACCCATGAGCATGACGAAGAAGGCCAGCACCTTCTCGAAGAAGCTGTAGCGCCCGATCATGAGCAGGCCGTAGATGACTCCGATCAGCACGACGGCGATGCCCAGCGTCGCGGCGTAGCTCTCCTTCGGCAAGGCGGGGAAGAACATGCCGAGCGTCTCATAGATCGCGCCCGACGAGAGCGTCAGAATGCCGCCGAGGCAGGTGTACTGGGCGGTCGCCACGCCGACGAGAATCAGGAGCGCCAGCGTCCGGCCGAACGGGAGCTGGCGCTTGATGGCGTGCAGCGCGGTCTCGCCGGTCACGACGGCCATCCGGCCGTAGGCCTCCATCAGGACGCCGGAGAAGAGGCAGCTCAGGAAGAGCACCCAGACGAGCTGCAGGCCGTACTGGCTGCCGGCTTTGGCCATGGAGGTGACGCTGCCTGTGCCGATGGTGTAGCCGATGGCGAAGATGCCGGGCCCGAGAATCGCGAGAAGGCGTTTGAGTGTGTGCATAGGGGTCTTCCTAACCATGAAACACATGAAACTTCATGGTTTACGCGTTGAGGCTGCGCAGCGCGGTGACGGTCTCGCGGCAGGCGTTGTAGAACAGGCCCACGTCCACCGAATAGGCGATGTACTGCACGCCCGCCGCGATCCAGCGCTGCGCCTGGGTCAGGGAGTCGGCGAAGACGCCGATCGTCTTGCCCTTGCGCTTGGCGACGGCGATGATCTCCTGCATTTTCTCGAGCACGCGGGGATCTTCGATCTGGCCCGGGATGCCCAGCGCCTGCGAGAGGTCGTACGGCCCGATGAAGAGGATGTCCACGCCGGAGACGTCGGCGATTTTTTCGTATTCGCCCAGGCAGGTGCTTTCGAGCTGGAGGATGACGAGGGCCTGGTTGGCGGCCTTGAAATAGGCGGCGCGGTCGAGCGCCGAATACTGTGCGGCGCGCACAAAGCGGCAGACGCCGCGGTGGCCGAGCGGCGCGAACTTGGCCGCGTCCACGACCGCCTCGGCGTCGGCCTTGGAGGACATCTGGGGAACCTGGACGCCGGCTGCGCCCAGGTCGAGCGGTTGCGACACGCTCTCGGCGGAACAGTCCCGCGTGCGCACGATCGGCATCACGCCGGAGACCTCGGCGGCGCGCACGAGGTTCTGCAGCGTCTCCAGGTGGATGGGGCCGTGCTCCATATCCAGAATGCAGAAGTCGAAGCCCGCGTGCCCGATGACTTCGATGAATTCGGGGGCCGTCGTCTTGCAGAAAACGCCGATCAGGACGTCACCGGACTCCAGCCGGCTCCGCCACGTATTCGGAGAGGGTGTCATTGTATCGAAATCCTTTCTCAATCATTCATTCTATTGGCGGACGCCTGATCCCTGGCGGGCAAGCGTCCCCGTGCGGTCACATGAGGCGCATGAGTGTGCCTCCGCCGTACCCCAAATACAAGAATTGACTGGGCGTCCGTGCGCCTTCGCTCACGCGCCAACAGTCGAGCAGGCCGTTGAAAGCGTCCGCTCCTCCGGCCACCCCGCCCAGCGTGAACCAGTGGCTCTGATGCCGCGCAGCGGGATAGAATCGGTTGGCCACCGTGCCTGCCGAAACGCCGTCGACGAAGAGCGTCCACGTTCCGGTGTCGCCGAGTCGCGGCGTGAAGGTGAGGGCCAGATGGTGCCAGCCGCTCGCGAGGCGGGCGGCGTCAAAGGGAAAGGCCGTGTCCGCCACCGGGGTCTGGGCCGGCGTGCGGCAGAAGAGCCGGAACGCGGCCGAGTTGCCGCTTTTCGCGAGGGTCAGGCGCCAGCCGTAGCCGGCGTCAAAACGTGTGCCCGCCAGCGTTTGAACCTGACCGTCAGCGCCTCCGTTCCAGAACATCCAGCCCTCGACGGTGAACGCCCGGTCGAGTTCGACGCGGTTGCCGAGGTTCTGCACGCGCAGGTAGTCTGACGAGAAGGCGGCCGACCCGGCGTTGGCGCGCGCGTCGCCCACGAAGTTCGTGCTGGCGTCCGGCGTCGGGACGAAGCGCTTGAACTGCGCCGTCGATCCGGTCGGCGCGTAGACGTCCGGCAGGAAGGAATAGCGGGGCTCGACCTGGCTTGTCGCGTCGAGGTGTGTGCCGTCGCTGTCGAGCTTCCAATACGCGACGGTCGCAGGGTCGGGCAGCGCGGGCGGTGCGCCGTGTGCGTTCAAGAACTGAGAGGGGGCGAGCGCGCCCTTGGTCAGACGTGCGCTGTCGATCGCGCCGATGACGGAATTCGCCGACCAGGGGCGTCCGCCGATGTAGAGGCAGGCCGGCGCTGAGCGGGTCGGCGTGACGCTGTTCTCGAGAGTGCCTTGCAGCACGCCATTCACGTAGAGCGACCACGTCCCCTTTCCGACGGAGACGTCGTAGACCAGCGCGACGTGGCGCCAGACGTTAAGCGTCTTGTCATCCGTCGATCCGCTGAAGGCGACATCGTTCACCAGGGTTGAGCTTCCGGCGTAGAGGACGTAGCCGTTGGAACGGTAGGTGAAGTTGAGCGACATGCTTCCCGTCTGGAAGTTGGGGGAAACACCGGCGCCAAAAAGCAATTGCCAGTTCCCGGGGTTCTGGGTCCGGTAGAACCAGGCCTCCCACGTGAAGCTGTTCGTGTAGCAGAGCGTCTCGCGCAGTGTCAGGTCGGCGGTGGCAAGATAGGCGCGTGCGGCCGATGCCGAGGGCGTGTTGAAGACGAGGCTGCCGGAGTTGGTGGCGGGGTCGCCCTGGAAGGCGGTGGCCTCGTCGGAGTTGGAAATGGCGGCGTGATCCGCGTTGGTGGTGACCTTGTGGAGGGGCGTCAGCGGCGGGCTGAACGACCAGGCGCCGGTCACGTCGGCCACGTCGAGGTAGAGTCCGTCCTCCGAGTTGAGCGGCCAGAGCGCGAGCACGTCGGTTGCAGGCGCCGCGCCGTCCTCCGCGTTCAGAAACTGGCTCGGCGTCAGCGCCGTCTTGCAAACGCGCCAGCAGTCCAGAAAGCCGCAGAAGGTGTTGCCGTTGCCGACGCGCCCCGAGAGGTGGAAATACTCGGACGAGGTGGTGCCGCTGCGCACGTGGCCATTGGTGACCGCGCCTTGCACGACACCGTCGAGGTAGCAGCGCCACACGCCTTGCGCCTGATCACCCGCGCCGGCGTCGTAGACTAGCGCCACGTGTTTCCAGCGGTCGCCCCAGCTTTCGAGATCGCCGGAAAGCGGGGCGTCGCCCACCAGAATGCCGGCGTCATCTTCGGCGAAAATGACGAACTGTCGAAGGCCGCTGCTCTGTTTTTTGAGAGCGAAGGCCCAACCTTTGGTCGCGATGCGCGTGTTGGCAATGAACTGAATGTCGGCGTCATAACTTTGGCGCCGCGGGCAGAGCCATCCTTCGACCGTGAAGCTGTTGGTCACTTCCAGTTCCCGTCCGAGGTCCGCGACACGCAGGCAGGCGCCGACCGCTTGGGCAAAGACCGAGCCGGTGTTGCCGCTGGGCAGGCTGAGCGCGCTGTTCGGCGGTTGGCCTGCGAAGGCTTGTTCTGCGGAGGCCCGTATGGCGGTGGTGTGATTCGTGACATCGAGGCCGTTCGACAGATGGGCTTTGCCGAGGAAGTCTCGCGCGTCGAGCGTGCCGTCCGCGCCGCTGTCCAGCCGCCAGTAAGCGACCGTGCGCGGCAGGGTTTCGGTTTCGGGCACAGCCGTGCCCGCGTTTAAAAAGGCGGCGGTGGCGAGCGCCGTGTCGGATACGCGCCAATAGTCCAGCTTGAGTGTCCCCGTGTTGCCTGTCGGCCGGCCCCCCAGCGAGAAAATCGCGTCAGAGGTGGTGAGCGTTGCGGGACGGCTGGCGTTGGTGATCGCGCCGCACGACTGCGCGTCGACGAACAGTGCCCACACGCCCTGCTGGGCGGACCCCGCATCGCGGTCATAGGTGAGGGCGACATGGCGCCAGACGTTGGTCGAGTCCGGATCGTTTGACACGGGGAAAGCCTTGTCGCCGATCTGGCCGTCGACGTAGAGGACCCAGTTGCTGCCGCCGTTGCGCAGCGAGAGGATCCAGCGGCCCGCGCCGCCCATGTGGTTGCCGACGAGGTAGTGCCAGGCGGTGCCGGGCGGATTGCTGGCGCGGTTGATCCAGCCCTCGACGGTGAAGCTGTTGGTGATATTGAGTCGCGCGCTGACGGCGGTGTTCGTCAGGCAGTTCTGCGAGGGGCTGAGGCCCACGGCGGTCTGGTTGGTGGGGCTGGCCAGGAAACCGCCGGTCGCATCGGGGTTGGGCGGCAGCGCCGACCAGCCGTCGAGTGCGGTTTCCGGCGTCGCGGATCCGCACAGACGCAGGTCGTTCGCCGGGGCGAGCAGGCAGCGCGTGTTCAGCGCGTTGCCGTCCGCCTCATAGTCCAGTTTCCAGAGCGCGACCGTGTCGGCGCGAGCGGATACGAGGCCGGCGCCGAAAAGGAGAATAAGAACGCTGAACGCCGAAGGCAACGACTCAACTTTATGCAAATCCCCGATGCGATTCATAATGCCGTACTCCTGTCGAACCGTGACGGTGCGGTGCTATTTGAACCATTCTTCTCCGATGATCCGGCCCAGAAGATAGAACTTGTGGTCCGGGAACCAGAGCACGCCCTGTCCGTCGGCGACCGTGTAACTCGTGTAGAACGAGTTGCCGTTCTCGCGCTCCGCGAAGAGCTTCGGCGCCGCGAAGGAGATGGGCTGCTCGGCGTTCGGGTCGAAGCGGCCGGCGATCAGGTAGAGCGGCCCGCGCTTCTGGTACTCGCTCTTGCCCTCGAAGTCGAAGGTGTTGTGGACGAGCGCGAAGTAGAAGCCGCTCGCGGCCTCGCAGCCCTTCCAGTCGTAGAGCGGACAAGGCGAGCGGGGATGCAGGTAGGGCGTGCCGCCGTCGCGGTCGAGCAGCGGCTTCGGCTGCGACCACGTCGTGCCGCCGTCGCGGCTCTGCGTCCAGAAAGGATGCCCCGCGCCGGTGCGCATCAGGCCGAAGAGCCGCCCGTCGGGCAACTTGACGAGTCCGATCTCCTCTGCGGCGGAGCCGAACTTTGGATGCTCGACCTTGAGCGCCTTTTCGTTGGTGGAGAAGAAGCTGAGCTTGAGGGCGTCGACGGCCGGGTTGGCGTCGATGTTGTCGAACTGCAGGAAGTCGAGCATGCAGCTGCTTTTGGCCTCGGCAGGCGCCTTGCCGTGGCGCGAGACGCCGACGAAGTAGCGGCCCTCTTTGCCGAGCCGCAGCGGGCGCTGCCAGTTGCACCAGCTCGGCGGAACCAGCGGGTCTTCGGGGTCGCGCAGCATACGCGGCATCGCCACCATTTTCGGGGCGGACCAGGTGTCGCCCTTGTCGTCGGAGTACGCGCCGAACATCTGGCCGCAATGCGGGCCGCGGCTGGTGGTCTGCTGGTTCCAGAGGCAGTAGAGTCGGCCGGACGTGCTGAACATCGGCTGCTGCCAGCTCGCCAGCAGGGCGGGGTTTTTCTTGTTGGGGGAGCCGGCGAGGATGACCGGCGCGCTCCAGCTCTCGCCCTTGTCCGTGCTCTTCGAGAAGGCGATGTGCTGGTCGATGTCCGCTTCTTTGGAGGCCTGCGTCCAGAAGGCGTAGAACGCGCCCTCGTGCGCGATCACCTGGAAGTGGTCATTGTAGGTGTCGCCGGGCTTCGCTGCGTCGCGCTTCGCCGGGTCGCGCGGCTGGTGCGGCACGAAGACCACGTAGTCGGGGCGGTTGACCAGGATATCGCGCGCGTCTTCCTGCGCGTCGAGGCGCGCTGAGCCGTTCCGCAGCCCCTCCACGACGCGCGCGACGCGTGCGTTCGGCACGAAGAAATCCTGGCCCGCGAGGTCGACGCCCGCGAGCACGGCCCACTTCTTGAAGGTGAAGCGCTCGCCCCGCTTGACCGGTTTCTGGTAGATGCGCACGACGTCGATCCGGTTCGAGCCGAAGAGCTGGAAGCTCGGCGGTGCCTGCACCCAGGTGAAGCCGAGGGCCTCCAGCTCGGCGGCGTTCGAGCAGGACGTGCCCTTGATGTCGGGCGCCGGCGTGAGGACCGTGAGCAGGCCGTCCTTGGCGACGGCCAGCGGCTTGCCGCCGTCGATGGTGAGCGCGAGCACGGGCAGGCCGCGGAGGCCCGCGGGCGGCTCGTGATAGAGGAACGCGCGGTCCGTGAAGACGGCCGCGCCCTTTTCGATGACCCCGGGCTGCGCGCCCGGCACCTTTTCGAACGCCGCGCCCGGACCGGTCATGAACGCGCCTGCCGTGATCGGTCCGCCCCATCCGGCACACGCGGTCAATCCCGCGAGCGCCGCCGCCTGTGCCAGCCGTTGTGTCATATGCATGAAAAAGGCTCCCGTTTATGAAGAGGTACGTGCCGCCGTCCGACGCGCTTGCGCGTTTTGGGGAGAACTTCGCGATCCCCATAAAACACCGGCTTTAATTACCTGTATACCGGTTTTTTATCAGAGAAAGGCGAGGGGAGTCAAGCGCAAAGGAGGCCTTAGGAATAATCGGTTGGTGGCCGGGGCACGGGATTTTGCGTTTTTGATGACCGCGTGCCGCAAAACCGGGACCGTCCGCGTCCCCAGGCGCTCCGCACACGCCACGCACGAACCTCGTCCGCCCCCGTCACCAACCGATTACGGGTTGGGATGTAGCCCGCCGCGCGGATTCAACAAAGTTGAACCCCAACGGCGGCGGCATTTGGGATGGTCAGGCCGCGCGTCTTTCTGCTATCCTGAAAAGACAGAGCGGGCGGCGGGGATGGCCGTCCAAGGAGGACGCATGAAAATGGATCGCAGAGGTTTTCTCAGGGCGGCGGCATGGGCGGGCGGGTTGGCGGGCGCACTGACGCTGCCGGGGTGCGCAGCGTTTTCGGGTTTCGAAGAGCGGAAAGGCAAAAGCATGGTCGGGTTCCGCGCCGCGCCGCTCGAGAAGGTGCGCGTGGGACTCATCGGCGTGGGCCACCGCGGCTCCGGCGCCGTCGCACGGCTCGCCGGCGTGCCGGGGGTTGAGATCAAAGCCATCTGCGACCTCTACGAAGACCGCGTGGCGAAACAGGTCAAGGTGCTGGCCGACAAGGGGAAACCCGCCCCGACCCCGTACGCGGGTTCGCGGGACGAATGGCGGAAGCTTTGCGAGTCCAAGGAGATCGACCTGGTCTACATCTGCTCGCCCTGGCTCTGGCATACCCCGATGGCCGTCTACGCGATGCAGTGCGGCAAGCACGCGGTCACCGAAGTGCCCGCCGCCATGACCATCGAGCAGTGCTGGCAACTGGTCGACACGTCGGAGCAGACGCGCCGCCACTGCATGATCCTCGAAAACTGCTGTTACGGCTTCAACGAAATGCTGGCCTTGAACCTCACCCGCAAAGGCGTGCTGGGCGATCTCGTGCACGGCGAAGCCGCCTATATCCACGATTTGCGCAAGAGCAAGCTGAACGAGGAGAAGGAAAACGGCTATCAGGGGCAGTGGCGGCTCGAATGGTCCAAGCAGCACACCGGCAACCCGTATCCCACCCACGGCCTTGGCCCGATCTGCCAGTACATGGACATCAACCGCGGCGACCGCTTCGAGTATCTGACCTCGGTGAGCAGCGGACAGTTCGGCCTGGGCCTGCTGGCGGCGGAGAAGTACGGCAAGAACAGCCGCCAGGCCAAAACGCCCTACAAGCTGGGCGACATGAACACCACGGTCATCAGGACCTACCGCGGCCGGACCATCATGGTGCAGCACGACACCACCAGCCCGCGGCCCTACAGCCGCCTCAACCTGATCTCCGGCACCAAGGGCATTCTGGCGGACTACCCGCTGCGCGTGGCGCTCGAGCCCAAGACGCACGAGTGGATGGGCGACAAGGAGCTGGAGGAGTTGAAGGCCAAGTACGTCCACCCGCTGTGGGACAAGAACGGCGAGTCGGCCAAGAAGGTCGGCGGCCACGGCGGCATGGACTTCCTGATGGACCTGCGGCTTTGCCACTGCCTACAGAACGGGTTGCCGCTCGACATCAGCGTCTACGACGCCGCGCTCTGGAGCTCGATCGTCGAGCTCAGCGAGCGCTCGGCGGATCGCAGCGGCGCGTCGGTGGCGATTCCCGACTTCACGCGCGGCGGCTGGAAAACCGCAGATCCGCTCGGCATCGTCACGGTGTGAGCGGGACAAGGCAGAGGCCGTCCCGGCGGCCTGCGAGAAAGGCCGATGCCTGCGCGACGGCCGACGCGGCCATGCGGGCGTTGGCCTCTTGCGTGTTCGAGCCGCAGTGCGGCGAGAACACCATCGTCGGCAACGTGCGCAGGTCCTTGTCCGGCGCGACGGGGCAATACGGCTCGTGGGTGAACACGTCGGAGGCCGCGCCCGCGAGGCGGCCCGCGGCCAGCGCGTCGTAAAGTGCCGCCTCGTCTACGATGCCCCCGCGGCTCGCGTTCACGAGCACGCTGCCGGGCTTCATCCGCGCGAGCTCCCGCGCGCCGATCAGGTTGCGGGTCTCCGGCGTCAGCGGCAGGTGCAGGCTCACGATGTCGGCCTGCGGCAGCAGCTCGGCCGGATCCTGCGAATAGGTCTCGATGCCGAACGTCTCGTGCAGCGCCGCGCGGGTGAGTCCGCTCTTGGCGATCCACTCCGCCTCGGGGCTCCGGGCGCTTGCCAAGATCCGCATGCCAAAGCCCTGATGCAGCATGCGCGCCACCTTCAGGCCGATCTTGCCGCCGCCGATGAGCAGCGCACTCTTGCCGCGCAGCTCGCGGCCGCGCAGCGGGACGAACCCGCCGCGCCGCACCGTCTCGTCGAGCTGCGGCGTGTGGCGCATCAGCGCTCCGATCAGAAAAACCGTCAGCTCCGCGACGCTGGTCTGGATGTCCACCGGCGTGTTGACGAGCGTGAGTCCCGCGGAGCGTGCGTAGGCTTTGTTGATGCCGTCGGTGCCGAAGCCGAAACGCACGACGAGCGCGCCGCTTTCTCCCGCGTTGCGGGCGAGCGCGTCGTAGAGCGCGTCGCGGTACGGCGCGACGCCGAGCACGACGCAGCGGCAGCCGGTTTCGCGGACGAGCGCGGCGAGCGCCGCCTCATCCGCAGGCGCGGGCTGGCAGTCCAGGCCGGGGGCGGACGCGAAGAGGTCGGACGCTTTGTCGTATTCGGCTTGGGTGACGAGGATGGGGGTCGTGTTCATAGAGCGCTCCTGTTAGCGATATCTCATTTCTGTATCCATGTAAATTCGAGGCAATGGTTTTCGCTCCGGGGAGTTGATCCTTTCCGACCGTGATGGCCGGGCGTGGAGAGGGGTGCCTGACCGCTCGCGGCGGAACAGACGCCGGTACTCATTTCAAGAGCGCGCGGCAGCCGCTCATGATGAGCTGCGTGTCGAGGCTGCAGCCGATGAAGCGGTAGCCGGCGGCGATGCGCTCGTCGATGCGCCGGCGCTCCGGCGGCACCACGTGGTAGCCGGGGGCGATGCCTTGGCGCTTGCAGGCCGCGAGGATCTTCTGCTCGGCCGCGAGCACGCGCGGGTCGTCGAGCTGGCCCGCGATGCCCAGCGAGGCGGAAAGATCGTACGGGCCGATGAAAGCCGCGTCGATGCCGGGCCGGGCGAGGATCTCATCGGCGCGCTCGGCCGCGAGATAGTGTTCGAGCATCACGGCCACGAAAACCTCGTCGTTGTGACGGCGGATGTACTCCGCAAAGTCGCGGCCGTAGTCGAGGGCGCGTGAGAGCGAGGTGCCGCGGTTGCCCTGCGGCGGATAGCGCACGGCGGCGGCCATGGTGTCGGCGTCGTCCGGAGACATCACGCTCGGCACGATCACGCCTTTCGCGCCCGCGTCGAGCACGTGCTTCGCCAGCACGGGGTTGACGCCGTCGAGGCGCACGAAGAGGTCGCAGCCGGAAGGCCGCACCGCGCGTTCGATCTCCTCGATCTGCGGGAGGGTGACGGCCGCGTGCTCCATGTCGACGGCGATCCAGTCGAAACCCTCGCCCGCCATGAGTTCGGCGATGGCGGGGTGCGGAATCAGCATCCAGCCGCCGAGCGCGCATTCGCCGTTGCGGATCTTATGTTTGGTTTTGTTCATGCGGCTAGTCCTTGGCGGGCGCGGGCGGCGCGATCCTCTTGCCGAGCAGGAAGAATTTGCGCTCCGGGTACCACAGCACGGGGTTGCCGTTGCGGACGGTGAAACTCGAATAGAGCGCGAGGTCGAGGCGGCCGTTGGTGCCGGGCTTGCCGAGGCTGACGCCGTCGTGGTCAAAGAAGAGCTGCGGTTCGTCGAACCAGACCGGCTGCTCCGCGCCCGGCTTGAAGGTGCCCCGCACGAGATGGATCGGCCGGCGGTGGAAGCCGGTGTCCTCGGGCCCGTAATTTTTGTAATGCCCGTCGTGGTTATGGATGAAGAGCACGTAGCGGCCGCTGCCCGCGGTGTTGCCGCCCACATCGTACATCGGACAAGGCGAAAGCGGGTGCTGGAGCGGCGCGCCGCCGTCTTTGCGCAACAGCGGACGCGGCGGCGTCCAGGTTTCGCCGGTGTCGGCGCTCACGCTCCAGTAGGGGCTGCCGGAGGCGGTGCGCATCGTGCAGAAGAGGCGGCCGTCGGGAAGCTTCACGACCGTCGGTTCCTGGCAGGCGCTGACCTCGGGATGGCCGGGGTAGGGCACGCTGAGGGCCTTGTCGTTGAAGGCGAACCAGCTGATCGTGATGTCTTTCGGCTCCGGGTTGCCGTCGATGTTCTCGAAGCGCATGAACTCGACGTGCGAGTCGGCGGAGATCCACGCCTTGGTCGGATTCGGGGTGACCGCGAAGCTGGTCCAGCGCGTGATGCCCGCGAAGTATTTGCCGTCCTTGCCGAGCCGGTTGGGTTTCTGCCAGCAGAGGATGTTCGGCGGCATCGTGGGGTCGGGGTTGTCGCGGATGCTGCGCCGGAGCGGGACGTTTTGCGGGGCGGACCACGTCGCGCCGTTGTCGTCGCTGAAGATGCCGTGGAGCCAGCCGGTGTGGTGCGGGAAGTTGTCGACGCGGCCGATGTGCTGGCTGTAGAGCACGTAGATGCGGCCGGACGTGCTGACGAGCGGGTAGGCCCAGCTCGCCATGTGGCCGTCGCCGGGCTTCTTGGGACCCGCGATGATGCGCGGCTTGGTCCAGGTCATGCCTTCGTCGGCGCTGCGGGCGAAGGCGATGTGCTGGTCGGGCTGGGTTTCGGCAGAGCTCTGGGTCCAGACCGCCATGAGCGAGCCGTCGGGGCCGTCGAAGACGAGGAAGTGCTCGTTGCCCGTGTCGTTCACGCCGACGTCGGTGACCTCCGGCACAAAGACCACGAAATCAGGCTTGGAGATGTGGAGTTGCGCCGGGATGCGGGCCTTGAGGTCGGCGGGCGTGGCGATGAAATTCGGATCGCGCTTCACCGGTTTCGGCTGGGCCCGGGCCGCGAAAGGGAAAACGCTGGCGGCGGTCAGAAGCGATGCGATGACGAGGCGTGTGTTCATTTCGGGTCTCCATTTTTTGCTTGCCGGAAGCCTCAGGCCTGTGGCCTCCGTTCGCAAAATACTTTCGCAGTATGATATATCGACTTAGGCAAGTCAACCGATAATATGCGATATTTGACAATAAATGTCTTATTTGATATATCAAATCCGAAAGGGGTGATATGGCCAATTATTCTTCCAACAGGGAACCTGAAGCCGGTGAGGCGGTGAACACGCTGTCGCGGCGCGTCTACGCGGTCTTGCGCGATGACATCCTCGCGGGGCGCTTGAAACCCGGCGAACGGCTGGTCCGCAAGGCGATCGGGACGCGTTTGGGCGTCAGCACGATTCCGGTGATCGAGGCGCTCTACAGGCTAGAGATCGATGGCTATGTGGAGAATCGGGCCTTGGCCGGCTGCCGCGTGCGCACGCTGACCATGGAAGACATCGACAACGACCTGATGTTGCGCGAGGCGCTGGAGTGCCAGGCGGCGCGCCTGTGCGCGGAGAAGGCCTCGCCCGAGGCCCTCGACAAGCTGATGAAGCGGGCGTGTCAGGTGGACCGCTTCATTCGCTCCGACACGCCGGACCAGACGCTGGGCAGCCAACTGCACTGGGAGTTCCACATCGAACTTGGCCGGCTGAGCGGGCATGCGGTGTTCGGGGAGATGCTGGAGAAGGTTTGGTTCCAGCGTTACATGAGCCTCAACAGCATCAAGGCGATCCGTTTTGAGCCGATTCCGGACGGCTGGCACCAGATCTTGGTTAAAAAAATCAAGCGGGGCGACCCCGACTTGGCTGAGCGGGCCATGCGCGAGCATGTGCGGTACGGGCGCAAAGATGACCGCGAGGCGTTGGCGGTGTACCTCAAGGAGTGTGCGGCGAAGCCTTAAGGCTTGCGGGTATCGCCAATTTGGCTTTGGTTTGATAAAGTTCATTTGAAATCAAGCTGGGCGCAGCGAGGGTTATCACGGAGGGGAGGGGGCATGCAGTCAAAGAGGGGGATCGTCCGACGCATTGACGACTGGACGGACGCGATGATGGCGGGGCTTGGCGCGTCGCTGGCCGTCATCGTGCTGATCGCGGTTTTTTGCCGCTACGTGCTGAACCAGTCGCTTTCGTGGAGCGATGAAGTCGTGCGCTATCTGTTCGTCTGGTTCACGCTGTTCGGCGGCGCCGTCGCGCTGCGCGAGCGCGAGCACATCCGCGTGGAGTATTTTGTCGAGAAATTGCCGGGTGCGTTTCGCCGCGCGGCCGAAATTCTCATGCTGCTGGGCGTCTGCGGGTTCCAGGCCGCGATGGTGGTGCTGGGCCTGATGTGGGTCTGGTCGACGCGCGGCTCGTACACCTCCTCGCTGCAGTGGCCCCTGAACCTGTTCTTCTATGCGGCGCTGCCCTGCACCGCGGCGTTGGGCGTTTGGTATACGCTGCGCCGCCTGCTGCGCGGCGAATACGCGGAGAACGACGTGACGGCCGAGGAGCTTTCCGAAGCGCTTGCGGGAGGTGACCCGTGCAAATCCTGATCGGCGGAATGCTGGCGCTCATGCTGCTGGGGATGCCCATCGCCTACGCGCTCGGCCTGAGCTCGCTCGTTTACGTGATGGCCTGCACCGACCTGTCGCCGATGGTGGTCGCGCAGCGGATTTGCGTGGGCGCCGATTCGCTGGTCCTGCTGGCGTTGCCGTTTTTCCTGCTGGCGGGCGAGATCATGAACGCGGCCGGGATTACGCGCAGCCTGACGCGGCTGGCGCTGGCGATCATCGGGCCGCCGCGGGGAGGGCTCTCCTACGTGGTCGTGGCGGTGAACGTGCTGGTCGCGATGGTGTCGGGCGCGGCCGTGGCCAGCGCCGCGGCGGTCGGCTCGACCATGGTGCCGATGATGGAAAAGCAAGGCTACCCGCGCAGCTATGCGGCGGCACTGAACGCCGCGGCCGCGACGATGGGGCCGATCATTCCGCCGAGCGTCGGGTTCATCATCTACGCGTCGGTCTCCGGCGCGTCGGTGGGCAAGCTCTTTCTGGCCGGAACCGTTCCCGGGCTGCTCTTGGCGCTCGGCGCGTTGATCGTCTGCGTGCTGATGGCCTACCGCCACAAGTATCCGGCGGGCGCGCGCCACAGCCGCCGCGAGCTGTGGGAAAGCCTGCGCGAAGCCGTCCCCGCGCTGCTGATGCCGGTGATCATTCTGGGCGGCATCTTTGGCGGGCTGGTCACG
The DNA here is from genome assembly GCA_035353175.1 of Kiritimatiellia bacterium. Classification (GTDB taxonomy): domain Bacteria; phylum Verrucomicrobiota; class Kiritimatiellia; order RFP12; family UBA1067; genus DAOPZC01. Next base: position 209,163 of record DAOPZC010000001.1, read on the forward strand.
CCGACGGAGGCGGGTGCGCTGGCCGTCGGGTATGGGCTGCTGGCGGGGTTCCTGATCTACCGCACGCTGCAGTGGCGCGACCTCTACCGCATCCTTTTGGTGACGGCCCGACGCACGGCGTCGATCATGATGATCATCGCGAGCGCCTCCTGCTTCGGCTTTCTGATTTCTCACGCGGTGGATGCGGACCGCATCATCGGCGTCGTACAGGCGATGACGACGAGCCGCACGGCCCTGTTGCTGCTGCTGATCGCGCTGATTCTGGTTCTCGGCATGTTCATGGAGGGCGGCAGCATCATGATCATTCTCACGCCGCTGCTGTTGCCCATGCTTGCGGCCTACAAGATCGACGTCGTGCATTTCGGCGTGATCTTCCAGCTCGGCATCATGGTCGGCCTGCTGACGCCGCCGGTCGGCATGCTGCTGTTCGTGCTGACGGGCATCAGCCGGGTGCCGGTCAAAACGCTCGTGCGGGCGCTCTGGCCGTTCTACATCATGCTCGCGCTGCTGCTGCTGCTGGTGGCGTTTGTGCCGGAGCTGTCGCTGTGGCTGACGGAAAGGACGGGAGGCGCGCTGAAATGAAACGTTTTCTGATCGGGATTCCTTTCCTCGCGCTGCTGGCATGCGGGTGCGGCAGGGACGCCTCCGCGCCCAAAATCTTCCGCGTCGCGTACGCGCAGGGGCCGACCGAGCTATTGCATCAGGCGGCGCTTCGCATGGCGGCGCAGATCCAGGAGGAGTCGGGCGGCAGGATCGAGGTGCGCCTCTATCCGAGCGGCCAGTTGGGCAACGAGCGCGAGATCGTCGAAGGGCTGAAACTGGGGTGCGCCGACATGATCGTCACCGGCGGCGCGGTCATCGGCTGGTACGCGCCCGAGTTCGGCGCGTTCGAAGCGCCGTTCGTGTGGCGCGACTACGGCCACGTCGAGCGGGTCTGGAACGGCGCCCCGGGTGAGGGGTTGCGTCGCGCGTTGGAAAAGCGTGCGGACATCCGCCTGCTGCGGCCCTGGTTCCGCGGGCCGCGCTATCTGACCACCACGTCGCGCAAGGTGCTGAGCCCGGACGACCTCAAGGGGCTGAAGCTGCGCGTGCCGGAGCTGGAGGTGTTCATCAAGTCGTGGCAGACGTTCGGCGCGAACGTGACGCCGATCCCGTTTACCGACATGTTCATGGCGCTGAAACTCGGCGTCGTGGACGGGCAGGAGAATCCCCTGGCCACGGTGTACGCCAACCATCTGCACGAGGTCCAGAAATACATCATGGAGACCCGCCACCTGGTCAGCTTCTATCTTCCGGCGGTCGGCTCGCGCTTCACGCGGCGGTTCGACGAAAAGGAACAGGCCCTGGTGATGCGGGCTTTCGACGCCGCGACGGCCTGGCACAACCGGGAGGTGGCGCGCGCCGAGTCGGTGTATCGCGCGGAGATCGAAAAGGCGGGCGTCGAGTTTGTCCCGCTCGATGTGGAGCCGTTCCGTAAGCTGGCCCGCGAGCGGATTCCCGGACAGTTCAAGACCGTCTGGGTGCCGGGGCTCTATGAGCAGATCAGCAATACCCGTTAGTCCAAGCAGAAAGGAAAAACATGCAGACCAATAGGCGAGGATTTCTCAGAAACGCAGCGTGGATGGGAGGCGCGGCCGCTCTGATTTCGCAGACGGGGTGCAAGGGCCTGTCCGCGTTGACGGCCGGGCGCGGCGCGAACATGGCCGGGTTCCGGGTCGAGCCGATGGAGCGGATCCGCGTGGGCATCATCGGGATCGGGGCGCGCGGCACGGGTTTCGTGAAGCGCCTGTCGGCGATTCCCGACGTGGACATCATGGCCCTGTGCGACGTGCGCGAGGAACGCGTGGCGCGCGAGTCCAAGGCGCTGGTCGGGCAGGGCAAGCCGGCGCCGGCCGCCTTTTTTGGTACGCCGGAGATTTGGCGCAAGCTGTGTGAGATGCGGGAGATCGACGTGGTCTATGTGGTCACGCCCTGGCTCTGGCATGCGCCCATGGCGCTGTATGCGATGCAGTGCGGCAAACACGTGGCCGTGGAAGTGCCCGCCGCCATGACCGTCGAGGACTGCTGGCGGCTGGTGGACACGGCGGAAGCCACGCGCCGTCATTGCATGATTTTAGAGAACTGCTGTTACGGCCAGAACGAGCTGCTCGCGCTCAACCTCTGCCGCCAAGGCGTTCTGGGCGACCCGATCCACGGCGAGGCGGGCTACATCCACTACACCGGCAAATCGTATCTGGAAGAAGACCCCACCGATGAGAAGGGCGGGCAGTGGCGGCAGCGGTGGTACAAGCAGCACACCGGCAACGCCTACCCCACGCATGGGCTCGGCCCCGTATGCCAGTGGATGGGCATCAACCGCGGCGACCGGATGGACGCGCTGACCTCGATGAGCAGCGCGTCGCTCACGCGCAACCGCGCGGTGGCCGAGAAATACGGCAAGGACAGTCCGCAGGCTCGGGACGCCTACAAGATGGGCGACATCAACACCTCGCTGATCCGGACGCGCCGCGGCCGCACGCTCATGGTGCAGTTCGACACCACCAATCCGCGGCCCTACAGCCGCATCAACATGATTTCGGGGACAAAGGGCATCTTTGCCGACTATCCGCTGCGCGTGGCGCTGGAGCCCGACGTGCACGACTGGATGGACGCGAAGAAGCTCGAAGAGCTTGCGGTCAGGTATGCGCATCCGCTCTGGGACAAGAACGGCGAGGCCGCGAAAAAGATGGGCGGTCACGGCGGCATGGATTTCCTGATGGACCTGCGCTTCTGCCACTGCCTGCGGAACGGGCTGCCGCTCGACATCGACGTGTACGACACCGCGCTGTGGAGCTCGGTCGTGGAGCTGAGTGAACGGTCGGTCCTGAGCGGCGGATCGGCCGTGGAGGTGCCGGACTTCACGCGCGGCGGCTGGCAATCCGCCGCGCCGCTCGGTGTCGTGACGATGTGAGCCGAGACGGAAGGAGGCCCCGGAGATGAAAGAGTTCTGGCTGTGCTTTGTGCCGCTGTTCGTGGCGGTGGACGCGATCGGCGTGTTGCCGCTATTTGTCTCGATGACGGAAGGACTGCCCGCGGACCGGCTGAGAAAGGTCGTTGCGCAGTCCGTCGTTACCGCCGCGACCGTGGCGCTCGCCTTTCTGCTCTTCGGCCCCCTCCTGCTGCGCTTCATGGGGATCACGGTCGCCGACTTCATGATCGCAGGCGGACTTTTGCTCCTGGTGATCGCGCTGAACGATCTCCTGTCGGGAGGAAAGCGTCGGCGCCTGCTGGAGCAGGCGGATCTCGGCGCCGTGCCGATCGGCGTGCCGCTGATCACCGGGCCGGGCGTTCTGACGACCTGCCTTCTCTTGGTCGGGCTGCACGGGCGGACCTTGACCGCCTCTGCCGTGGTCGTCAACATCGCGCTGGCGGGGTTGATCTTCGCTTTTTCAGGGAGGATTACCCGCGCGATCGGATTGTCCGGGACGCGAACCGTTTCAAAAGTCGCCAGCCTGTTGTTGGCCGCGATCGCCGTCATGCTCATCCGCAAAGGGATCGCCGAGATCTTGAAAATGTTTTGATCGGGGCCGGTCAGCCGGCGGCTGAGACGCCGGTGCCGCGCGTGTTTCCCGGTTGCGCCTGCATGCGATAGGCAAGGGGTGATTTGCCGGTCTTGCGCTTGAAAATGGCGGAGAAATGTTTCTGGTTGCAGAAGCCTGTGCGCTCGGCGACCGAGGTGACGGCCAAGCCTGTCCGCAGCAGGCGGCAGGCCTTCGCGATGCGCAGGCCGAGGTGGTATTGTCCCAGCGTGGTGCCGGTTTCGGCGCGGAAGGCCGTGCGTAGCGTCGAGTAGCTTACGCCGGCGGCTTTGGCGAGGGCCGCATAGTCGATCGGATCTTGCGGATGCGCGGCCATTTTCGCGCACGCTGCGGCGACGCACGGCGTGCGGTGGGGCCGTGCCGTTCGCTGCGCGGCGGCGTTCTCCAGTTCCTTCTCGATGCGCCGGGCCGCCGCTTGAAGGCGTCGGATGCTGGCGAGGAGTTTCTTGGAGGGAAGTCGCTTGTCGATGCCGGAAACCCACAGGGCGGCGACCGGCATGCGTTTGGCGTCGAGGACCGCCACGCCGCCGCAGTGGCACCCTTCGATTTCCTCCGATAGGTCGGTGGCGTAGCCGGCTTTGCGGATGCGGGCGATTTCCGACTCGAAGCCGCGCCGGTCGGTGATCGTGTGCGGCGTGAGGCGTTTGAACCTGACCCTTTTCAGCAGGGCGTCCCGCCGTTTGTCGGGCAGCGCGGCGACGAAGGCCTTGCCCGGCGCCGAGGTGTAGAGAGGCGTGGCGGTTCCGTCCTCGAAGGCGAAGCAGACGTAATCCGGGCCGCGGATGTGGCTCACGATGACGCTCTTGAGCCGCTTCTCGTCGAGTACGGAAAGGCCGAAGGTTTCCGTCATCCGGCACTGGATGGACCGCAGAAACGGGGCGGCAAGTTTTCTCAACGCTTCGTGTCGCATGCCGACAGTATAAAACAAGCGCCGTACGAACGACAATCGGATTGTCAAATTACGTACTTCCTAAAAGGCGGAAATATGTCATGAGGTGGGTAGACAGCGTGTCCGGATTTTGTCTTAATGGCGGTGATCGGGATCGGCGGAAGGTTGAGAGAGGGGGAGGGGAAGATGAAAGGCTTGAAATCGGGGCTGACGCTTCTCGCAGTGTTGATGACGTTCTGTGTTGGAGCTGACACGGCGGACGACGCGCTGGGCTTGGCGCAGCGCACGCTGGCTTACGTTGAAAAGTCGGCGAAGCGGCCCGAGATGGCGGCGGAATTGGCCGGCTTGGCGCAGAAGCTGCCGCAGACCCGAGACGCGGGGGCAAGAGCCGCGCTCGAGGTCGAGGTCCGGGCTTTGCGCCGGAAGATCCTTTTCTCGCATCCGGATTTGGCTTTTGACCGGTTGCTGGCCTGCCAGCGCAACCTGCCCTATTCGCATGCCACCCACATGGTCGACCAGTATCTGGGGCGGTATTCCCGTGCGGGGGGCGCGGGGCTGATCGTCATTGAGGATTGGAAAAACACGCCGAAGAAACGGGAGATCCTCTGCGGCAAACTGCCCTCGGGAACGACGCTGAATCCGGATCTGCACGGGGACGCGGACCGGGTGCTGTTCGCCTTCTGCGATCACACGGACCGCCGCACGCCCCTCCAGAAACTGATCCGGGTGCCCAGCGATACGCTGGGGAGAAAGATCTCCCGCACCGCAAGCTCTATCGGCCGCTCGGTGGACCGCGTGGATCCGACGAATCCGATCTTCGATGATGAGCCGTTCAATCATCCGGCTACGGCCTGGCGCTATTTCATCTATGAGGCCGCGCTGGACGGCTCCTGGGTCCGTCAGTTGACCGGCACGGACAGAGATCCCATGACCACATGGGAAGGCCGGCAGACGGTTTTGATCGAAGACGTGGATCCCTGTTATCTGCCGGACGGCGGTTTTGCCTTTTCGTCCACACGTTGCCAAGGCTATGGGCGCTGCCATGGGAGTCGCTACGCGCCGTCGTTCATGCTCTACCGGGCGGACAAGGACGGGTCGAACATCCGCCAGCTCTCGTTCGGCGAGGCGAACGAATGGGAGCCGAGCGTGTTGAATGACGGGCGTATCGCATATACCCGTTGGGATTACATCGACCGGAACGCCGTTCCGTGGCAGAGCCTTTGGAGCATGAATCCGGACGGAACGGCCACCGCGCATTTCTTCGGCAACTATACGCCGGTCCCCAAAGTGCTGAGCGAGGTGAAAGCCATTCCCGGCACGCACGTGGTGGCGGCGACCGGCGGGGCCCACCACTTATTTACGGCGGGCTGCCCGGTCCTCATCGACACGCACATCAACGAGGACGGCGAACAAGCCATCACCAAAATCACGCCGGAGATCACGTATCCGGGCAGTCCTTGGAAAGACACCGGCTATTACGCCAATCCGTTCCCGGTGAACGACACGCTCTTCTTCGCCAGTTTCTCGCCCATGGGCTTCCACAAAGGCGACACCAATTATTGCTCGTATGGCTGGTCAGCCGCTTGGCCGTCCACGAACTCGTTCACGGTGTACCTCGTCGACACGTTGGGCGGACGCGAGCCGATTTTTGCGGATCAGCAGATCAGCACCTTTTCTCCGATTCCGGTCCGCAAACAGAAACGCCCCCCCGTCATCACCTCGAATCTCCCGACACCCGAGAAGGCCCCGGACACGGGGGTCTGTTCCGTGGAGAACATTTACGACTGCCGGATGCCGATCAAAAAAGGGTGCGTCAAAACCTTGCGCCTGAACCGGATCATGACGCAGTGGACCGCGACCCACCCCGAGCGCAATGACCTGGGGGGATATTCGCTCCATAAGAAACCGATCGGCACGGTGCCGGTCAATCCGGACGGCTCCGTGGCGTTCCGGATGCCGGCGGGCGTCCCGGTGCAGCTGCAGGCGCTGGACGAGAACGGCATGGCGGTCATGACCATGCGGTCGTTCATTTATGTCCAGAAAGGCGAGCAGCTGCGGTGTGTGGGCTGCCACGAGAATAGGATGCAGGCGCCCCGGCAGTTTTCCCGCAAGAACATTCCTGTGTCAGAACCGGTACCGATCCCGAATACCGAGAACGGCGTGGGGTATGACCGCCAGGCGCGTCCGGTTTTTGACCGTCACTGCGTTTCCTGCCACGGGCTGAAACCGGGGACGGAACAGGCCGGCGGATTGTCGCTGATCGGCCAGGGCGGCTGGGCGGCGCTGACGCGGACGAAGGGCCAGAAGCGGCCGCCGGAAATCCTTGTCGCCCGCGCCCATGCCTACACGGAGACGGGGAGCAGCCAGACGAACGATTATTTTGCGGCGCCGAGTCGCCTGACCCAGAAACTGCTGGCCGGCCACAGCGGCGTCAAGCTGACGCCGTCGGAGTGGTCAGACCTGATCATCTGGATGGATCTGAACGCGCAGGAGTTGCCGTGCCCCAGCTGGAATCTGCCGGAGCTCGCCACCCACGCGCCCGCGGGCGTCATGGCGTTGCGGGAATATGTCCGTACCCTGTTCGGCGACGAGGTGTCCCGGCAGCCGTATGAGGCGCTGGTGAATATGACGCTTCCCGAGAAGAGCCGGATCCTGCTGGCGCCTCTGCCGCTGGCGCATGGCGGCTGGGGACAGTTCGCCGGGGAGAAAGGCTACACGGGCAAGGACGATCCGCGTTTCCGCAAAATGGACGCGCTGGTCCGGGCTTCTTTTAAGGCGCCGCCTGACGAGAACCTGCATGGCACGTGTAACCGGCGGGAGGCTTGCCGCTGCCGTGACTGCTGGGTGTGGATGGGACGCTACAACGCGCAGCCCGGGACGCACGGCACGGTCACGTTGCCGGCCGTCGGCCGATTGACCAACGCCGTGCCGGTCACCCTTCAGGACGGGGTCGCGGGCACGCTCGCTTTGCAGGGGGCCGGCGCGGTCACGTTCGGCCGGGACGTGCAGGCCGTTGACACGCTTCAGCTTGAGAACGGCGCGACCGCCTGCGTCGGCGGCGAACGTCTCCGGATCGGCAAGCTGGTCTTGGCCTCCGGTGCGACCTTGGCCGCAGCGTCCGGCGAGGCGGCCGGTGTGAAAACCGTGGTTCTGGATGGAGACGAAACGTCTTTTCTTTTCGGCGCGCTGAAAGAAGGACCGCGATCCCCTTTGGCCGTGCTGAAGACGGGGGGCGGTGTCCTGTACGTGTCGGGAAAACAGCCGTTTGCCGGCGCGCTGACGATCGATGGGGGCGTGGTGCGCGTCCAAGACGAATCCGCGCCGTTCCTTTCCGGGCTCTCGTTCCATTTGGATGCCGCCGAAAAAGCGTGTCTGAAAATCGGCACCGACGGCGCCGTGACGGAATGGAAAGAACAGCTGACCGGCGCCGTGTTGCATCAGACCGTTCCCGAATGTCCCTGTCCGGCTTATCAGCAGCAGGGCATCAACGGTTTGCCCGCCGTCTATTTCGCGGGCCTGACCAACCGGCTTGCCACAGGCGACCTGTTCACGCAGCAGACGGTTTTCATCGTCAACCAGCCGGAGGGCTCGCCGCAGTACGGCGGCCTCTGGGGCGCTGAGAATGCCAGCCAGGGCGCCGATTACGGCATCCGCTGCGTCGGCGGAAACGTTTGGGCCGGGGGCACAAACTTGCCCTACAACTATTTCAACACGTTCGACCGTTATCGCATCAACGGCGCGGAAGAGGTCCGGTTCACGCCCGGTCAGCCGCACATTCTTTGCGCGCAGCGTGATCGTGCGGATCTGTTGACGATGCCGGTCGCGCTCGGCTCCTATTTCTGGCCGATGGGCCGGTCGTATCACGGCAAGATCGGCGAGGTGCTGGCGTATAGCCGGCTGCTGACGGAAGCGGAACGCCAGGCGGTCGAGAATTATTTGTCCAAGAAATGGCTGGGCAAAACCTTGCACGCTCAGGGGAAGGAAGGGGCAGAGGCAGCAAGACGTCTTCCCGCAATGGCCGATGTGTGTGTCGGCAAACAGGGGACATTGGACTTGAACGGGCAGAGCCTGCGTGTTGCGGCGCTGTCCGGTTCGGGGCGGATCATCAACAGCCGGCCCACGCCGGCGGTGTTGACGGTCGAAGGGAAATCGGCCTATGTCGGAGCGATGGCGCAAAACGTCCGGCTCGTGACCGAGGCCGGGCGCAACGGCGCTGCGGCGGACAGGCCATGACGGAGGCACTTCCTCCTCGTAGGGATCGACAGAACACGTATTTTTTGGCTTAATGAAATCATGAAATTTCTGTTTTTGAGTTTTGCACTCGTCGCCTGTTGCGCGTATGCCGACACGGCGGATGACGCGCTGGCTTTGGCGCAGCGCACGCTGGCGTATGTGGAGAAGTCGGAGAAAAGGCCCGAGATGGCGGCCGAATTAAATGCCCTGGCGCAACGCCTGCCCCAAGCGAAAGAGGCGGAGCGCACAAGCTTGGAGAAAGAGATTCGCGCCTTGCGCCGGCAGATCATCTTTTCTCATCCGGCACTGAATTTTGACCGTTTGCTGGCGAGCCAGCGAGGCATCCCGTACACGTGTGCGCCGCATATGGTCGACCAGTATACGGGGCGGTGTTCGCGTCCCGGCCCTGGGCTTGTGGTGATTGAGGACTGGAAAAACTCGCCGCGCAAGCGAGAGCCGCTGAAGGGCAAGTTGCCGTTGGGGACGGTGCTGAATCCCGACTTGCATTGGGACGGGGAACGCGTGATTTTCGCCTTCTGCGACCACACGGCGAAACGTCCGGCCGCTGCCGTCGGCGTTGCGGCGCCGACCGTGTTGGCCGGGGCTGCCCGCGGGAAAATTGGCGAGATCATCCGGAAACTTGATCCCGAAAACCCCCTGTTTAAAGACGCGGCGGGAACCTATGATCCGAACCCGGTTGCGCATCTGCGATACTTCATCTGGGAAGCGGCCGTGGACGGCTCGTGGGTGCGTCAGCTCACCGGCACGCCGCAGGACAAGATGGAGACGTGGTGCGGACGGCAAACCTCGCTGATCGAGGATGCGGACCCGTGCTATCTGCCGGACGGCGGGTTTGCGTTCAACTCGACGCGCTGCCAGAGCTTCGGCCGCTGTCACTGGGGACGCTACACGCCGGCGTTTCTCATTTACAGGGCCGATGGCGACGGCTCGAACATCCGCCAGCTCTCCTTCGGCGAAGCGAATGAGTGGGAGCCTGCGGTGTTGAACGACGGCCGGCTGGTCTATACGCGCTGGGACTACATCAACCGCAATGCGGTGTGGTACCAGAGCCTCTGGACGATGAAGCCGGACGGCACGGGCACGGCGCATTTTTACGGGAACTACACCATGCACCCGGGCGTGCAGACGGAGACTCAGCCCATTCCGGATTCGCACGTCGTCGTCGCGACGGCGGCGGCACACCATTACGTTACGGCGGGGTCGCTCATTCTCATCGACACGCACAAGGGCGAGGACGGGCCCGCGCCGCTCACGCGGCTGACGCCCGAAATCCCTTGGCCCGAATCGGAAGGCTGGAATCTGCCGGGGTGTTACGCCGCCCCGTATCCGGTCAACGACACCTTGTTTTTTGCCAGTTTTTCCCCGGAGAGTCTGTGCCAAACCGCAAGCGAACGGACGACGACGAATCCGTGGGGCGCGTGGCCGACACCGAAGGCTTACGGGATTTGGCTGGTGGATTCGCTGGGCGGGCGCGAGCTGATCTATCAGGACCCGGAGATCGGCACGTTCACGCCGATCCCGATCCGCAAGCGTGTTCGCCCGCCGGTGATTCCTTCCGTGCTGCCTCCTGCGGAGACCGCCCCCGATTTCGGCGTGTGCTATGTCGAGAACGTGTACGATTGCCGCGAACCGTTGGAAAAAGGCAGCGTCAAATATCTGCGCGTCAACGAGCTTCTGAATCAGCCTGCGGCAAAGAAATGCAACTGGAATGCATCGCTGGATTTGGATCTCCACAAACGTCCGCTCGGCGTGGTGCCCGTCGGCGCGGATGGCTCGGCCGCTTTTCGGATTCCGGCCCGCAAGCCGATTCAGCTGCAAGCGCTGAATGCAGACGGCATGGCGGTGTTTACCATGCGCTCGTTCATCTATGCGCAGAAAGGCGAAGTCTTGGGCTGCGCGGGCTGTCATGAAGACAAGATGCGGAGCCGGTTGCCGCAGGATCTCGCGAAGCGTCGCGAGATTGTCGATCCCAAACCCACGCTTGCTCTCGACTACGAGGGCGGCTTCAGTTTCATGCGGACAGTTCAGCCCGTGTTCGATCGTCACTGTATCCGCTGCCATGGGTTGGCGTCGGACGGGAAGGGCGGCAACGAACCGCTGAACCTGATCGGAACCCAGGCGGGGCCCAATCTGATCAGCCGGAAATTGGTCAAGTGGATCGAATCGTATCAAGAGACCGGAGCGAGCAAAACAAACGATTACTTTGCGGTCGCGAGCCCGCTGACGGCGATTTTAAAGAAAGGGCACAACGGCATAACGCTTTCGAAAGATGAGTGGAACGCGCTGATCATCTGGATGGATCTCAATGTGCCACATTACAGCAACGGCCATTACGGATTCAATTGTGCCGAACAGCGCCAATCGGATGCCGAAGGCGAAAAACGGTTGCGGACGGCCATCGCGGAGCGCTTCGGCAAAGAGGTGGCGGCGCAGCCTTACCCGGCGCTGGTGAATGTTGCGGCGCCAGAAAAAAGCCGGATTCTGCTGGCCGCACTGCCCTTGGGCAAAGGCGGCTGGGACCAGTTCGACGGCGGGTTCGGCGGCACGGACGATCCGAATTACCAGGCGATGCTCGCTTTGGTTCAGGGGTCCATCGCTCCTCTGCGGTATCAAGACTTTTGCGGCACGTGCGGCCGCGGCAAGGCGTGCGTGTGCAACAGCTGCTGGGTGTGGATGGGCCGTTTCAACGAGCCGGCGTCAGACCACCGCGTGACGGCTGCCCGCGCGCCATAGGCTCCCGCCGTCTGGCCGCCTTTTCGCGGACGGGGCCGTCCGCGCCCCCGGCGTTGTGTCACGCGTTCATCAGAAACGCAACATTGTCCGCCCAAGGGAGTCGATTAAGATGACGATCAGGATTACGAGGGAGCCGCACCCTTCTTGCCTGATGAAGATATCCCCACTAGCAATCATGATGGCTCTACCCTTGTTGACAGCAGGTTTCAAGATATCTGGGCGCGGCGAGAACCAACCAACCGTGCAGTCAGCCTTCGACGGTCGCTACTATGTACGCACCGTACCTGATAATGACTATGGGACTGAGGGAAGTACTAAAGTATTCAAAGAAGAACTAGGTGAGGACAAGCTGCTGGATGAGTATCCTGTTTACATGCGAGGAGAGCTCTACTTAGGCTGGAGTCCAATCGAAGGGAAATGGTGTTTAGTGCATCTGGAGCCAGAACGAATTGCCAGCAACAATGACTTCACGAAGCTAGGTAAGGTTTCTCGTCTTGCACTCTACATGGGAGGGAAGAGTATTGCGGCCTACACAAGCTTGGATTTGGAGCAGATGGGATTAAAGGAAAGAGTACAGACACTCGCTCATAAACAGCCAGGACAGTTTATGATCCACGGCATCTGTCAGATTCCGAAGACAAACTCCTACGTATTGAAGATTGAGAAGGTTGAAGGTACTGAAACAAAAATGATTTTACTGGATATCACTACTGGAATGAAATTCACAGAAAAATAGGCAGGACCAGCGCGTGGACCTTACGCGGTAAAACGCACAATTTTCATGCCTGACGTTTGGTTCCCGCGCAGGTCACACGTAACGTTGGGCACGAACATGAAAGCAATCATCCACATCCTTTGTTTGTTGATTCTTCTGTTTGTCGCTTTCAGGACAGGTGCCAAAAGCTACAAACGGACAAATGGCTAGATGTGAAACCCAATTTTTTTGGTCTTGGCGTAAACTTAAATGCTCTATTTCAACGATTGCGAGACAAGTTTAAACGATCAAAAGGCTAACCAGCGAGGTCACGGAACGCGCTGACGCGCGTTCGTGCCTCGCAACGTTCTGCTTGAGAGAATGAAAGTCATCTACAAGATCACGTATCCGAACGGGAAGATCTACGTCGGCAAGGACTTGACCGACAGCATCAACTATTTCGGCAGTGCGAGCAGTGAACTCATCACCAAGGACTTCACCCGCGAGCAACGCCGTGATTTCTCTATCCGGAAACAGATTCTGTGGGAGTCCGAGTCTGCATCCGACTCGGAGGTGAACCAAAAGGAAGTGGAACTCATCCGACAGTTCAGGTCGAATGACCCGGCCATCGGATACAACCAGTGGCCGAAACCAGAGAAGACGGAAAGCAGAACAACCGGCGGAACCGTACGTCGCTAACGCGCCGCCGGTTCGCCGGGGCGTTGGACGAGATAGAAGTCAACACCCCCTTGACGTAGATACACAACGTGTATACACTATTGCCGATGAGATTCACATGGGATGAGACAAAGAATGCGATGAACCGGCAGAAGCACGGCATAGACTTCGCCGATGTTCCGACCGTGTTCGGCTATCCCATGGTGACGTTTTTGGATCAACGAAAAGAGTACGGAGAAGACCGGTGGATTGGAATCGGTTGGCTGGGTGACATTCTAGCTGTTGTCGTATACACCGAGCCTAGTACAGGAACGACACGAATCATTTCCGCACGAAAGGCGAACCGACATGAGCAAAGCATCTACACTGAAGAAATCGGGGACTGACTGGAAGCGGTTGCACGGAATGAAGGACGAGGAGATCGATTTCTCTGACATTCCCCCAATCGACAAAAGCCTGTTCAAGAAAATGGTCATTCGAATGCCGGAAAAGAAGGCGGCTCTTTCACTTCGCCTCGACCCACGGGTGATTGCCTGGTTCAAGGGGCAGGGTCCCGGATACCAGACGCGCATCAATGCTGTCTTGAAGTCCTATGTCGAGGCACACTCGCATTAAACGATGATAGCCGCCCAACAAAACGGTGGAGGCGACGGGATCGGGACAAGGTTATCCGGATTTTTGGAGCTGGTTACTGGCGGAAAGGAAAGAAGCTTTATGAAGAGCAAAATCACATACACGGATGAACCCATGGGTAAGGCACGGGTGGTGCAGGACTTTCTCCCATCCCCTGAACAACTCGCCTTCAAAGAGGAGAAGGTCAAGGTCACAATTTCACTGAGCAAAGCCAGCCTTGACTTCTTCAAGGAGCAGGCAGGATTGCATAAGACCGCCTACCAAAAGATGATTCGGAATCTATTGGATACGTATGCCGTTCAACACTCAAAATGATGCCCGACAAGGCGGCCTCCATCACTATAGACGATGGCACCGTCCTCAGTGGCAGCCTGCCTCCTGCCAAAATGAAGTTGGCTCAAGCCCGGATCGAAATTCACAGGGAGGACTTGATGGCGGACTGGAAACTCGCCGTTTCAGGAGAACCTGTGTTTAAAATCGACACCCTCAAAGCGAAGAAAGAGTGCAGAGGCATTACAATCAGGTGCGAGACGCTGTAGCCAACCATGAAAGGGTTTCACGCGTGAGCAAGCCGTGAAACCCTGGTTGGACTAAGCCGGCCGAGGGAGGGCGCGCACGTGGCCCCATGGGTTTATCAGGCCGCGCGGGTCTCGCATCCGCGCGGCCCGGCCTTTTTTCGCGGCGGCCGGGCGCCTCACTTCATGGTTCTGAAGTAGGCGATCGTGCGGCTGAGCCCCTCGCGCAAGGGGACCTCCGGGGTCCAGCCGAGCAGCTCCTGCGCGAGCGCGATGTCGGGCTTGCGGCGCTTGGGGTCGTCTTTCGGCAGGGGCTCGAAGACGAGCTTGCTCTTGCTCTCGGGCAATTGGCGCAGGGTTTCCTGCGCCAGCTGCTTGATCGTGTATTCGCCCGGGTTGCCGACGTTGATCACCGGCACGGTCATGCCTTTTTTGGCGAAGAAGGCCTTGATCTTCTTGGGGTCCATGGCCATGAAGAGCCGGGCCGCGTTGATCAGGTCGTCGACGTACTGGAAGCTGCGGGTCTGCGAGCCGTCGCCGTAGAGGGTGATGTCCTTGTTCTTCAGCGCCTGCATGATGAAGTTGCTGATCACGCGGCCGTCCTGCGGGTGCATGTTGGGCCCGTAGGTGTTGAAGATGCGGATCATGCGCACGTCCACGTTGTATTCGCGGGAGTAGTCGGCGCAGAGCGTTTCGGCCGCGCGTTTGCCCTCGTCGTAGCAGCTGCGCGTGCCGATGGTGTTGACGTTGCCCCAATAGCTTTCGGGCTGCGGGTGCACGTCGGGGTCGCCGTAGATCTCCGACGTGGACGTGTGGAAGACGCGCGCCTTGGTCTTGAGCGCGAGCTCCAGCACGTTCATCATGCCGAGGAACGAGGTCTTGATCGTCTCGACCGGGTTGCGCTGGTAGTGGATCGGCGACGCGGGGCAGGCGAGGTTGTAGACTTCGTCGAACTGGCCCCAGAACGGCTGCGTCACGTCGTGCAGGATGAAGGTGAAGCGCGGGTTGTCCATCAGGTCGTAGATGTTGGCCTTGGTCCCCGTGAAGAGGTTGTCCATCACGGTGACTTCGTGGCCCGCGTCCAGCAGCCGGCGCGCGAGATGGGAGCCGATGAAACCGGCGCCGCCGGTGATGAGGGATTTTTTTGTCATGGGGCTTTCAGGCTGGCTTTCTGCTGCTTGATCAGTGCTTTGATGCCCTTGTGCGCGAGGGCCTTGAGGGCATCGAGCGAATTTTCGGTAAAGGGTTCGTGTTCGGCCGTGCCCTGGAGCTCCACGTAGCGGCCGTCATCGGTCATGACCACGTTCAGGTCCACCTCCGCGGCGGAGTCGTGCGCGTAGTCGAGGTCGAGCGTGGGCGTCCCTTCGCAGACGCCGACGCTGACCGCGGCGATGAAGTGCTTGATCGGGCTGGCGGTGAGCTTGCCCCGCTTCTGCAGCCAGGCCAGCGCGTCCGCCAGCGCGACCATGCCGCCGGTGATCGAGGCGCAGCGCGTGCCGCCGTCGGCCTGAAGCACGTCGCAGTCGATGGTGATGGAGCGCTCGCCGAGCTTGTCCATGTCCACTGCCGCGCGGAGCGCGCGTCCGATGAGGCGGCTGATCTCCGTGCCGCGCGCGTCGGGCTTGCCCTTTTTGATCTCGCGGTCCTTGCGGTCGACCGTGCTGCGCGGCAGCATGCTGTATTCGGCGGTGACCCAGCCTTGGCCCTTGCCCTTGAGAAACGGCGGCACCTTTTCTTCGACGCTGGCGGTGCAGAGCACCCAGGTCTCGCCCTGTTTGATCAGCACCGAGCCTTCGGCGTGTTTGGTGAAGTGGCGTTCGATCTGGACGGGGCGCAGCTGGGTGGGTTTTTTCATGACGGAAAGAGGACCTGCGATCGGGGTTTGCCGCAAGGGCGCGCGCGCCGTTTTACGAGCGGTAGTTGGGCGCTTCCTTGATGATTTTCACATCGTGGGGATGGGCTTCGCGCACGCCCGCGTTGGTGACGCGGTAGAAGACGCCTTCGCGCTTGAGCTCCTCGATCGTGCGCGCGCCGCAGTAGCCCAGCGAAGAGCGCAGGCCGCCGCAGAACTGCGTCATGATCTTCTTCACCGAGCCGGCCAGCGGCACGATGCCCTCGATGCCCTGCGGCACGAGGTCGTCCTCTTTCACGTTGTCCTGGCCGTAGCGCTGGCGGCTGCCTTTGCCCTCTTTCATGGCGGCGAGGCTGCCCATGCCGCGGTAGACCACGAAGTGGCGTCCCTCGTGGATGATCTTCTCGCCCGGGCTCTCTTCGGTGCCGGCGAGGAGCGAGCCGAGCATCACGGTGTCCGCGCCCGCGACCAGCGCCTTGGGCACGTCGCCCGAGTGGCGGATGCCGCCGTCGGCGATCACCGGGATCGCGCCGCCGACCGCCTGGCTGGCATTGTACACGGCGGTGATCTGCGGGATGCCGACGCCGCACACGACGCGGGTGGTGCAGATCGAGCCGGGGCCGATGCCGACCTTGACGGCATGCGCGCCGGCGTTCATCAGGGCGAGCGCGCCTTCCGCCGTGGCGACGTTGCCGCCGATCACGTCGATGTCGGGATAGTGCTGGTTGATCCAGGTCACCATGTCGAGGATGCCTTTGCTGTGGCCGTGGGCGCTGTCGACGACGACGACGTCGACCTCTTCATCGGCGAGCATCGCCATGCGGTCGTGGTCGTTCGCGCTGACCGCCGCCGCCACGCGCAGGCGGTAGCGGCTGTCGCGCGTGTAGAGCGGCTGGGCGTTCTCGACCAGCTCGAGCACGTCGGTGAAGGAGTAGAGCCCGACGAGGCGGCCCGCTTGGTCGACGAGCGGGAGCTTGCCGATCTTGTTCTCCATCATGATGGTGTAGGCCTGCTCCAGCGTGGTGCCCGGGGCGGCGGTGATGACGCGCGTGGTCATGACGTCCGCGGCGCGGGTGGCGGTCTTCTTGGCGAAGCGGATGTCGCTGGAGGTCACGATGCCCGCGAGCTTGTCCTGATCGTCGAGGATCGGGAAGCCGCTGAAGGAGAGGTGGTGCTCCTCGCGGTAGTCATGGATGTAGGCGAGGGTGTCGTTGGCGCGGAAGGCCACGGGCTTCATGATGAGGCCGTTGAGGTGGTGCTTCACGCGGCGGACATGCTGCGCCTGGATCTCGGGCGGCAGGTTTTTGTGGATGACGCCGATGCCGCCGAGCATCGCCATCGCGGTGGCCATGCCCGCCTCGGTCACGGTGTCCATGGCCGCGCTGACAAAGGGGATGTTGAGGGTGATGCGGCTGGTGAGCCGGGTGGCCAGGCTGGTCGCGTCCGGGAGAAAATCCGCGTAGCGGGTGACGAGTGTGACATCGTCGAACGTCAGCCCTTCGTAAGGGAACTGTTTCATGAAAGCGGCGACATGAGAATTGACATGCATCATAGACCTCCGAACCATTTCGCTTTCCCGTAATTATATATCCTATTTGCGGCGTTTTGGCAATCGCGAACGCGAAAAAACGACAGAGAAACGTCAGAGAGGCGCATAGCAGAGGGGGGGTCGACGTCCACGAGAAGAGCGTCTACCGCCACATCGCCCGCGGCCTGCCCCGCGCGAAGTACGGCGACATGCCGCGCGTCTGCATGCTCAAGCCGCGCTCCCGCAAGCCCGTCGAGCACAAGATCGACACGAAGTGCGGCCCGCCAAGAGGCCGGACCCGGCCCAAACATGCAAGGCACGACGGTTTCGGACCCTCCGCAAATTTCAACGTTTCTGGACCGTGTCGGACGTGGGATACGCCGGACCAGATATAGGAGCCATAACAAGCTGCACAGCAACACGTTAAGATGTATAAACCAAGCCTGATTCGCCATAAAGTGTCCCATTCTGTCCCGTTTTGTCCCATCGGCGGGATTCGACGTTTTGTTCGATATTCGATGTTCAATGTTGATTTCCGGCGTTATGTGGAGGCAGCGCTCGTTTCTTCAATTACGAAGGAAGACAGCGATGATTTACCTGGGCTTCAGCAACAAACCCCGCGCCCCACGGCCGACAGGCCTGGCGGGCACCCCAACCGCATTCTTCGCGGCCCTTTCACTTCGCAGTCTATGCAAGCAACAAGGGCGGCCTCTGTTGAGTTCAAAGTCATCCCCTGGAAAACGGCGCGCGAAACCCTTTCACTTAGAAATGCTCCGCGGGCGATCGGAGGGGGCGCGTTGCGGGCTTGCAACTTGCGGAAGAAAAGGTAATATGAGCGTCTGTTTTTTCGGGAGGATGCGTGTCGTGCGACTCCCATATAAGGACGGGAACATGCAGAACATCGACTGGAATAGCTTGGGTTTCAAATACATGGACACGCACTGTCACATCCGTTATGTATGGCGTGACGGGGCGTGGGACAAGGGCGAGCTGGTCTCGGAGCCGTATTTGCAGATGCATATTGCCGCGTCTTGCCTGCACTACGGACAGGCGGCGTTCGAGGGCCTGAAGGCATTCCGGTGCAAGGACGGCAAGGTCCGCATTTTCCGCCCCGACGCCAACGGCGAGCGGATGTTCAACACCGCCCGGCGGACCTGCATGGCGCAGGTGCCGGTGGCGATGTTCGTCGACGCGGTCAAGCGGGTGGTCAAGGCGAACGAGGACTACGTGCCGCCGTTCGGCACGGGCGGCTCGATGTACATCCGCCCGCTCCTGATCGGCTCGGGGCCCCAGATCGGCGTCGCGCCCGCGAACGAGTACACTTTTTTGGTGATGGTGATGCCCGTGGGGCCTTATTATAAAGGCGGGCTGAAGCCGGTGCGGGCGCTGATCTTGGACGAGTACGACCGCGCGGCGCCGCAGGGCATGGGCGACGTCAAGGTGGCGGGCAACTATGCGGCCAGCCTGTACGCGCACGAGTCGGCCAAACACGCGGGCTATCCCGTGGAGCTGTATCTCGACGCGAAGACCCACACGCTGGTCGAAGAGTTCGCGACCTCCAACTTCATCGGCATCAAGCCGGACGGCACGTATGTGACGCCCGACTCGCACTCGGTGCTGCCGAGCGTGACGAACAACACGCTCAAGCAGATCGCCGCGGACCTGGGCATGAAGGTCGAGGTGCGCCCGGTTCCGTACGAGGAGATCGAGACCTTCTCCGAGATCGCCGCCTGCGGCACCGCCGTGGTGGTGACGCCGGTGTGCGAGATCACGCGCGGCGGCAAGGTCATGAAGATCAGCGATCCCGACGGCTGCGGACCGGTGTTGCAGAAGTTGTACGACACGGTGCAAGGCATCCAGTACGGCGAGCTTCCGGATACGCACGGCTGGTGCGTCGAGGTGTGAGCGAGCCTTGGACAGACGAGCGGCTGCGTCAGGAGCTGCACAGGCATTTCGGGCATGACGCGTTCCGCGAAGGGCAGTCCGAGGCGATCCGGAGCGTGCTTGCCGGCCGCGACGTGGTGCTGGTCATGCCGACCGGCTCGGGCAAGTCGCTCTGTTACCAGCTGACCGCGCTGCTGCTGCCGGGCGTGACCGTTGTCGTCTCGCCGCTGATCGCCCTCATGAAAGACCAGGTCGACGCGTTGGAGCGCAAGGGCATCCCCGCGACGTTCCTCAATTCGTCCGTCGACAGCTCCGACATGGCGTACCGGCTGGACGGAGTCCGGCAGGGGCGCTACAAGCTGGTCTACGTGGCCCCCGAGCGCTTCCGCAACCGGCGCTTCGCGGACGCGCTGGCGGCGGCGCAGGTGTCGCTGTTCACGGTCGACGAGGCGCACTGCGTCAGCCAGTGGGGCCACGATTTCCGGCCCGACTACCTCAATCTCAAGCACGTGCTGGAGCAGCTCGGCCCCGCGCGGGTCCTGGCGGTGACGGCGACGGCTACGCCTGACGTGCGGAACGACATCATCAAGCAGCTCGGCTTGGGCGCCGCGCCGCGTGAGGCGCCGGTGGTCACGGTGACCGGCTTCGCGCGGCCCAATCTCTATCTTTCGGTCACGCGTTGTCCCTCGCACCGGCACAAGTTCGAACGGCTGGTCCAGACGGTGGAGGCCTACCGTTGCGGCATCGTCTATTGCTCCACCCGCAAGATGGTGGAGCGCGTGGCCGCGCTGCTGCAGGGCGACGGGTTCAAGCCCATCATGTATCACGGTGCGATGGCGGACGGCGAGCGCACGGCCGCGCAGGAGAAATTCATGGCCGACGCCGCCCCCGTGGTGGTTGCGACCAACGCGTTCGGCATGGGCGTGGACCGGAGCGACCTCCGCTTCGTGGTGCACTGGGATATTCCGGGCAGCCTGGAGGCGTACTATCAGGAGGTCGGCCGCGCGGGGCGCGACGGCTCGAGCGCCTGGTGCGAGCTGCTCTACAACTACGCCGACGTGGCGACGCAGCGCTTTTTCCTCGACGGCGCGAACCCCTCGTTCGCGGACATCCTCGCGGTGTGGCAGGCGGTCCTGAAAGCCTGCGGCGAACAGGAGGTCACCTGCTCCGTCGAAGAGTGGACGAAACTCGCCTCACTGAAGAACGACATGGAGGTGCGCAGCATCCTGGGGCTGATCGAACGCGCTCGGCTGATCGAGCGCGAGATACGGCCCGGCAGCCGCGCCTACACGACGCGCCTCCTGCCCAATCCCGATCTGGCGCTGACGGAGCTGAAAAAGCTGGCGGCGGGATTGGATGAGAAGCGCCTTCGCGACGAGCGCAAGCTCGATACGCTGCTGCGCTTTGTGGATCAGCGCGGTTGTCGGCACGCTTTCATGCTCAACTATTTCGGCGAAATGGCCTATGTTTCCGGCTGTGTGAACTGTGACCGCTGCCGCCTCAAGACGCCGGTTAAATCGCTCCCCCCGGATGAGCCACAATGGATTGTGATTCAAAAGGTGTTGAGCTGCGTGACGCGGATGGGCGGGCGGTTCGACGCGCTGTGCGTGGCCCAGGTTTTGCATGGCGATAGCGAGGAGTCGGTGGTGCGGCACAAGTTGAACGAACTGACGACCTTCGGGTTGCTCGCTGATATGACGGTTCAACAGATCCGCGCGGTGATCGAGGCGCTACAGTCTGAAGGGTGCCTGAGCGAGTCCTCCGACAACCGGCATCGGGTGGCTATGACGCCGAAGGGGAAGCAGGTGATGTTTCGCACCTGCGAAGGGTTCCGGATCGCCTGGCCCAAAGAGAGGGGGGGTGTCGCCAAGGAGTCCTCAATCATCCCGACGGCGCACACGCGGGGCGGGGGCGCATCCGCGAAACGGCCGCAAACGCCTCGGCAGGACCTCCCTGCCGAAGCCGGCACGGTGCCCGACCACGCGCTGGTCGCCCGGCTCCAAAAATGGGTGCGGCAAACGGCGGCTGGCCAGAAGGTGCCGGCGTTCCAGATCCTCAACAAGGCCACCGTTGCGGCGGTGGCGGCCGCGCGTCCGACGAACTTTGCGGAGCTCGAAGCGGTCAAGGGCATGGGGCCGGTCAAGGTGCAGCGGTTCGGGCGGATGATATTGGACGTGTTGGCTTCGCCGGGGTGTGCTTGATTAACCCGTTGCAGGTATGGTACGTTTCGGCCTTTGGCGGGACCGGGTGATGTGTCCGGGATCTTTTCCGAGGCGTCCATATCCACAACCTCCGCGACAACTCCCCTCTCGAAGACAAGACCCGCAGCCGCAACGGCAATCTGGGCTGTTCGACAGCTGTTCGGAAAATATTTGCTTCCTGCATTGATAACCAGATATAGTTATGCGCAATGAATACAGTGAGGCCGGCAAGCGTCAACAACAATACGAGGAGGGACCATGGTGAGGGTCAGGGATCCGGGTTTTCTTCCTCGGGGCCTGTTTTGTTGCTTTTGCCGGGGCTGTTGTTATTGGCAGCATGTGCGCCTCTAATTGAAGATGTGATAAATCCGACGGGGGCGACGGTTGCCACACCGCCGATCACAGGGCCCGCAAAAGCCATCAGTGACCGGCCACCGCCTAATTTGTCAAAATATCCGTTCAAAGATTCAACTGTGGCGATTCTCACATTTGATGTGCGGGCCGGTATTTCCGCCGAGGAGGTCGCGCTTCTGGCGGATCGGTTTGAAGTCGAGTTTGGAAAAGTGAACGTGCAAAAGGTGGTCAGTCGTTCCAAGATGAAACAGGTCCTGGAGCTTCAAAAGTTTGCGGCGACTTGCGGTAGCACGGAGTGCGCGATTGAGGCGGGCCAACTTCTGAATGTGGAATACATGATCTATGGTTCGGTCGGTCGGATCAACCGTTTGAACACAATCAACATTTACATGACGAGCGTCGAGCGAGGAGAAGTTGTGGCGAGTTCGACAACTGATTATGAGGGGTCTCCCGAGGGATTGATCAAAAACGGTGCCCGGCAGGCTGTGAACAGTTTTTTGCGTGCCGTTATGGTGAAAGTCACCAAACAGCAGAGCGCGGGCGGCCAATAAGAAACGTAATTTTTTCATTTATGGTGTATTAGGGCTTGCTTTTATGTGCAGGAAAGAAGTAAGTTGAGTATACGAGACTTGGTTATATGTGGTTGATTCAAATCGGTTTATTGGAGACTGTTTTTATGAAACACCGTTTTCTTGTCTTGTTGGTTCCTGTTGCCATGGCAGTCACGAGTGGATGTCAGACGGCGGTGCCGATTAAAGCGAGTGCATTGCCGCGGATAAGCGAACCGAAACCGCAATCCCTCTGTGTCCTGAAGGAGGCGACGGACGCGAGAAAGAATAAATCCGATCACGTGGGGCGTCACACCTTTACTGTGTTTATGATTCCTACCATTAGCGTGGAGTCAAGGGAGCCTTTGGGGAAGGAGGTCGGGAAGGTCTTTACGGAGGCATTGACCCAGTCGGGATACGAAGTCAGGCAGGTTGCGGCGTTGGATGAGGCGGACGGCCCCGTTTTAGTCATTCAAGTTGATTCTTTCAGAAACTATTTGTTCTCGTGGTTGTGGCCGCTTGGGTTGACGGGGGGGCGGGCGAAACTGACTCCGTATGTGTTCGGCAGTGATGGCAAAGTCCTTTGGAAGGGTGAGCCTTGCGTTGCTTGGGGCGGCTGCCCCTCTGCCGCATATATGGCTGGTTTCGAAACGACCGTAAAAATGGAAATGTCCTCAATCATGCGCGATGTTGTGGTGCAGTTCCGCACTCCGGCTTTTTTAAATGCGGTGTCACCAGCGTCGGGAGAATAATGGGCGCGGGCTGACTGGCGAGAGCGATTTTTGGCTCTCGGAAGAGAGAGCCTGCTCGCCTGCTCGCCGCCGTAACGTTGCTGGTTGGCGTTGAGCTGCCCTTATCGTAGCATAGTGATTCAGGGCTGTTTCCTCTGCAGGGCTTCTTCAATGAGGCCCCTCAGGTTTTTGCGAATCGCATCGCGCCCACAAAGAGGGGTGTGCTCATCGACAAACACCGAGAGTGTGGTGGCGGAAGTTGTGCCCGTTTTTTTCTGTAAGTTCAGGAGGCGCTCATATTCCACTGGCAATGTGACATCGTGTCTTCGAAT
The DNA here is from genome assembly GCA_035353175.1 of Kiritimatiellia bacterium. GTDB lineage: Bacteria > Verrucomicrobiota > Kiritimatiellia > RFP12 > UBA1067 > DAOPZC01. Next base: position 232,567 of record DAOPZC010000001.1, read on the forward strand.
GATGATCTTGCCTTTGAACTCGTCGGCTAAAGCCGGGAGAAGGTCCCGGTCGATTTCTACACACTCTTCACAACCGGGCGCATAAAAGAATTCAATGAACAGGGGTGTCTGCCGTTTTATTTGTTCAGGGACTAACGCGGGCGAACGGGGTTGATCGGCGCCTCGGGCCTCGCTGAATGAATGGGCCCCGATTGAATCGGAGCCCAAAAGCGTAAATAAATTGGTCCATAGTGCAGGAATGTTCAGAGTCTGCTGCATGGGGCCCAAGTGTTTCCCGGGGAAGGCTCCTTGCACGACAGGGCGCATGGGGTCGTTTGAACTGACGGTGAACTCGCACCTGAAGAAGCGGTCTATCTGCTCCGGAGACACCTCGAAACGGCACTCGGCTTCGGCAGACGAGGCAATCAGTCCAGGAGCGTATAATACTTTCAGCCAAGGGCTTCGGCTGCGAATCTGTTTGAGCACAAGTGGTGCACGGCCTCGGTTGCCGACCTGCATCGTTACAACGTGGGGCAATCCGTCGGTGAGGTTGACGGGTGTGGTCGGGATAGTGAGTGTCAATTGGGGTGAATCGCTTGCCGCGAGAGGGTCCGAACCGGAAAGCCGGGCCGCATTTTCAGCGTCGGAATCAACGTAATAACTGCTGATGAGACTTGCGGCGGCTTCGCATTCATCAATCTGGGATGTCAGAGGAATAATCTGGTGCGCAAGGCACCAGCGCGGCGTTTTGATTGTGACGGGCGAAAAAATCCTCTGCAGCTCAGCGCCTTCTGGCGGGAGGATCGGAAGGGCGGACTCCTTGCCGCGTGTCGCGGCGGCTGAGGTGTTTGCCTCGTGGTGGGTTAAGAGCAGAACGCCGAGGTTCTCGCCGTTCTTACCGGCCTGACATATTGTCGCGCCATTTACCACTTCCGGCGGCGAAAGGAGCGATTGCGAATGACCGCCGATAATCACATCGATCCCCTTACATTTCTCGGCCAGCCGTCGGTCTTCGTCGGGGTTCTGGTGAGACAGCACGACAAACAGATCAACCGGTTCTTGACACGACTTATGGAATTTTTTGATGACGTCTGATGGGCGCGTCGTGGCGAGTTCGTTTGGAATCCGCGAAAGGTCCCAGTTCTTGGGCGAGCTGACGGATACAATCCCGATGCGCAGTCCCGCACGAATAATAATCTTCCACGGAGGAACCAACATCTCCTTCTTGTGACTTCCTGCGGTGAGTCGGTATCCACCCGAAAGCCAGGGAAACGTTGACGTGTCTCGTTCCGTGTCCCAAAACCCAGCCTTCTTGTTGATGGCTGACCAGCCTTGATAGCCGGATTTCAAGTCCTGGTCGCCTATGGCAACGGCCTCGTAATCCATAAGGGATATGAGTTTAAGCAGGAGCGCCTCTTGTTCTAGTGATGTCTCGGGGGGGAACAAGTCGCCAGAATCGAGTAAAAGAGTGTTTTCTGGACCGGCTGAAGCACGCAATTCGTTGATCAGCCAAGCCCGTTTAGCCAGACCGCCCCATGGATTGCTTGGGCAATGGCAGGAGCGCATGATCCCATTGGCAGAACCGGAAAAAATAAGGGTCAAAGGGCGCTGGCTTGCTCCGGCACAGCACACCATTGCAGAAGACAAAAAAAAGAGAAAATGCGTCTTCATTTTGTCGCTAAAATACGGTATAAATGAATTTATGACAAGGGTATATTATTTGTCGTTTATTTTCTGTGTGGGGTTATGTTTGTCGAGTTTGCATGTGTTTGCGTCTACCAATCTTGTGGGGACTGTTGCGCCGACGCCCGTCTTGGTGACTTTTTCCGGAAGCTATCATATGCTCAACAAAACGTATTATCCTGGGGCCGAGCGGCCGCAGGAACCTCGAAGCGCCGTTGTGCTGAATTTTATGAGCTTGAAGTGTGCGCCGTGTCAAAAAGAGTTGCCCCTTTTCTTGAACATCGTTCGTCCAGCGGTTGAATCTGCCTCGCAAAACAAGAGCCACCTTAAATTTTACCTTGTCAGTCTGGATCCATTAAGCGCGAAGAGCCGGTTGCGCCAGTACATGGAAGAAAGAAAAATTAATATTGAGACTGAATTGTTGTTGGATCCCTACAGCAAAGCGGCTGAAAAGTTTGGTGTCACGAGCATTCCGCGAACCATTGTGATCTCGCCTCGGGGACGCATTGTTGCCGATATTTCTGGGGCGGTGGACACTTTTGAAAGGCTTCTTCGTAGTGGGATCGAAGCGGCCTTGAGTGAAAAGGGGGCAGAATAATGAGTCTGTCGTTTGGAAAGAGTCTCCGAAGCCTGCCGGGGGTGTGTTTGCGGGCCGTGGCTATCTGTCTGGCGCTGGCGGGATGTGTTGCGCCCGATGCCGAGACCTTCCGCCCGACCTGGTGGGACAATCCCCACAAACATGATTCCGATCATCTTTATTTTAAATCGGAGGGAAAGAGCGAGGTTGGTCTCGAACAGGCTCGACAAGAGGCGTTGAAAGAGGTCAAAGCGCAAGTTGCTGAATATATTTGCGACGAAGTGAAGGTGCAGCGGGACGACAGCGTCCTCCGAGCTGTTTTCAAGAGTAATAGCATGGCCGAATTGAGGGGAGTTGAGGTTTTTGACGAGGCGGATATGCGGTCGGGAGGTGTCTGGACGGTCTGGATGCTTGGCCGATATCCCCGTTCGGAATATGATCGTGTCCGGCAGAAAATGGAGAGGGGGACGCACCTCGAGCACCTCTGGAGAGAGGCTCAGTCTGCGGTGAACATGCAGAAGGAGGGCGATGCCGAGAAACTGTTGCTCGAAGTCATCCACTCGTATGACCAGGCGTTAAATATGTCGTTTGCAGTGGATGCGGCTAAATTGGCGTTGGCCGGGGTCTACGTGAAACAGAACCGGATCATGAGGGCCCGTCAATGGATCGGTGACGTTCAGAACGGTGCCACAGATGACGTTTGGCGGCGGCGGGCTGATGAGCTGATCGCCATGCTGCCCGCCCCCTCCGTCGGGGATGCATTTGATGGGAAGACGGTCGGGATTTATTGTTCGGTGCGGAAAGATGGGGTCGCCGCGCCGGATCTTGCGTTGACGCAAGATTTAAACGCTCGTTTGTTAAAAGAACAGGTCAAAACCGTTCAGCCGCCTGATGGCGGGATTCTCTGCCGTGATATTTTCGACGCCGATGCGGCGAAGGTGTTTTCGGACGCTTTTAGGCCACTTCATGCGGATGCGGTGTTGGTTGTCGTCCTGGACGTTGACACCCGCAAAACAGGAACGAAAGTCGAGATTCCGTTCTCGAACGAAAAAGTCGACGCTTTAGATGCCACCCTTCGCTATCTTGTGATCCGCGTGTCTGACGGGGTTGTGCTGGCGTCAGACGGTACGTCGGGATATTCAACGAATGGGACGTATTTGATGACTGTCATTATGACTCATCCAAGGCACCTCCCCAAATACGCGTCTTTGATCGCTGCCGGGTTGTCCTTGCACGTGTCTGCCCGATAGCCTGTGGGCGGGCGAAACGAAACGACATGACGGTCTGGTAGCCCCCAACTGTTGTTCTTGCTGATCCGGGTGCGGTCCAAGGCAAGGGTTCTGATTAGGATCGACGCTTCAACCGGTTGATTTTGTGTCTGCTTGTAAACACGAGGAGAGGACTTTCCTGTGTAGCAGGCAATATTCTGATTGAACAATCGTTTAATTGAGACCATACTATTCATAACCAAATGAGCCGATCACCATAATGCGGTTCTTTTGACGAGTAGGCTGTTGACGTCTGCGTTTTTTTACGAAAGGAGTGCCGGATATGAGAACACTGGTTTGTAGTTTATCCCTGGGTTTTCTTGTTAGTTTAGGTCTGACGGGGCAGGCCTCGGCCCAGATGGCCGAGGGGGCCCATCCCTACACGCCGTTCATGCTGAGTATCGCCGACCCGATTCAGGTGCCGACGCATGATTTCGACGTGGGCGGGCTGAGGATCCCGATCATCTACGGCCAGAGCCACGACTTCGACGGGCTGGATGTCGGTCTGGTGGGGCGCGCCACCGGTCACGGCAACGGCCTCCAGACGTGCGCCGTGAATATCGTGGACGGCGACGGGATGGGGCTGCAGGCCAACTGGCTGGCCGGCTATGTGGCGGGCGAATACCTCGGCTTCCAGGCCGGCACGGTCAACTACGCCGAGAAGGCGCAGGCGCTGCAGATCGGGTTCTACAACGGTGCGGGTTTCATCAAGGGCTGCCAGATCGGCGTGATCAACATCGCGCGGGAGATGATCGGCGTGCAGATCGGCGTCGTCAATGTGATCCAGAACAAGGACGTGCCGTTTATTCCGATCATTAATTGTTATTTCTGAGGAGGTGCGCAATGAAACAGAGTGTCTTTTTTGAGGGTGGCCGTCTGGCCGTGATGCTGGCGGCGGCGTTGACCCTGGGCCTGCGGGCCCAAGTCGTGACGGAAGCGGAGAAGCTGGACCCCAACGCTTCTGCCGAGCTGCAGGCCTTCAAGGCCAAAGTGCAGGCCGCGAATCCCGGCATGGACGTCGTGTCGGTCGAGGCGGATGTGGTGAAGCGCGCGGTGCTGGCGCCGCGGCCGCAGCCGCAGAATCCCAAGATCGCGATCTTCGTGAAGAACCAGACCCGCGTGGTCGGCATGGACGACGAGGTGGACGGCGTTCGCGACCGCATCTCGGCGGAGCTGGCTGGCGCCGGTCTGATCGTGCTGGATAAAACGGAGGTCGCGGACAGCTTCAACCGCTTCAAGGTCACGACCGCCGAGGAGCGGGCCGGTCTGGTCGACGGTATTTTCACCGGCGGTTCGACGGTGCGCGTGGCGCAGATGCTGGGCTGCGATTACATCATGCTGGTTTCCATCATCGATGCGAGCAGCACCGGCCGCATGGCGGGCGACAAGCCGGTTACGGTCTTTACGCTGCGCATGACCACCAAAGTCAACGAGGCCGCCCAAGGCTCGTCGGTCTACGGCGCGAATTGGTCCAACAAGCTGCCGGTTCCCGGCCAGTACACGAGCGGGACCGACGGCATGAACTATTACAACGACCTGATCGACCAGTGGTCGAAAGCGACGGGCGAGGAGATCGCCGCGAAAATGCCGACGTGGCGCCGCGCCGCGCCGGCTGACGCGCCGCTGGCCGAGTTCAGCGTTTCCACCACGATCGATGAGCTGATCAAGGGCCTGGAGTCCGGGGTGCGCGCGCCGAACGAGATGCTCGACGAGATGCGCCGGTTGGTCGGCGGCGTGACCGTGGAGCTCGACGGCGCGACCGTGGGCTCCTCGCCGGGCACGTTCAAGGCGGCGCCGGGCCTGCATCAGCTGCGCATCACCCGGCAGTGGATGCAGCCGTGGCAGCAGACGGTCAACATCCAGCCGGGCGCGACGTTCCGCGTGGCGCTGGAGCTGTCGGACGCCGGGGCGCAGAAGTACCAGTCGCTCGAAAGATTCCGCGCCGCCGTGGCGCTCGGTTATGCCGAGGCGGTCTACCGCAAGGGCATCAAGATCAACTTTGATACGGCGGCTTGGCAAAGCGTCGGCGACTTCCATGGAAGCGACATCAAGGTGCAACAGAACACGGTGCGCTGACCGGCGGCGCCGCGTGTGCGAAGAGGCCCTGTTTCCCTGATGGGAGGTAGACCTTCATGATGGGTGTCAAAGAGTGTGGTGCGGCCCTGCGGGCACTCGGCTTCGGCCTGTGCGTGCTCGCGGGTGCCGGATGTGTCTCGACGAACGTCAAGGTGGATCAGGCTTTGGGCAGCCTGCGGGCGGGCGACGATCTCCAGGCGCTGAAATGGTCCGAGAAGCTCAAGCACAGCATCTACAGCCAGGAGCTCGGTTACATCGAGACCGGCCGCGTGCGGATGCTGTCGGGCGACTTTTTGGGCAGCTCGACCAACTTTTCAGCCGTGATCGACACGGTGATCGAGAAGACCGAGTCCGGGCCGGTGATCAAAGTCGGCGACGTGGGCGCCAACGTGCTGGCCGGGACGCTGACGGACGACCGGACGCGGGGCTACCGCGTGCCGGCCTATGAGTTCATCCAGGCCTTGCAGTACCAGATGCTCAACCACCTCTTTCTGGGGAAGCCGGACGCCGCGATGGTCGAGGCGCGCCGGGCGGTTTTCGCGCAGGACCAGCTGGCCGAGAAATACGGCAAGGACGTGCAGGACGCGCGGACGAAGGCGGAGGGCTCGCACGCCGCCGTGCTCGGCAAGGTCGACGCCCAGATGGAAAACATGGCCCCGGTCATCGAGATGACCCGCAGCTCGTTTGAGAACGGGCTGGCCTGGTATCTCTGCGGCGTGCTGTTCGAGCAGGACAACGACCGCGCGAACGCCTCGCTCGCGTATCGCAAGGCCTGGGAGTTGACGCCGGGAAACCCGTACGTGCAGAAAGATTTCCTGCGCCTGCTCCGCACGCAGGATGCGGAGGCGTTCAAGGGCCTCGCGCGGCAGGCCAACGTCAATCCCGATTCGCTGGCAAAGCCGGCGACCGAGATCATCCTGATCGCCGAAGAGGGCTTCGTGCCGCAGCGCCAGTCGGTCAAGATCCCCCTGCCGATCCCGGGCGTGAACACGCTGACGTCGGTCGACTTCCCGCTTTATCGCGATCCCGGCTATTCGCCGATGGCGCTCGAGATCCGCGAGAACGACCAGCCCCTCGGCCTGAGCGCGCAGGCGCTCTCGGTACAGTCGCTGGCCTATCGCGACCTCAAGGAGAAGATCCCGGGCATCGCGGTCCGCAACGTGACGCGCGTCGCGACGCGCGTCGCCGCGCAGGCCGTGGCCAACCAGGGCGGGGATGCGCTGAAGTACAGCGTGCTGGCGTTCAATGCGGTCTCGACGGTCATCAACCGGGCCGACACGCGCGCCTGGTACACGCTGCCGATGGTGGCGCACCTGTATCGCGGCGCGATTGCCCCCGGCGAACATACGCTGGAGCTGCGCAACCAGGCGAACGGCTTCGTCACGCGTTTTCCGGTCAGCGTGGCGCAGGGCGAGACGCGCATCGTGTGGGTCGCCGATCTCGGCGGCAACGCGCGCGTCGCCACGGCGTCCTTGAACGGCAAGGGCGCGCCGACCACGTTTCAGGTCTGCGGCAGCATGCTGGCCGGATATCCGGCCGTGACCCTGCCGGGCGGACCGCGGACGTTGCAGGGTGTGAATGCGCGATAGGGCGCTGACAAAGAAAGGAAAGGATAAAATGAAACGGATCAATTCACTATTTGGAGCGGCCGTTCTGACGGCTGCGTTGGCCGCGCTGACCGGTTGCGTTGAAACGGCGGGCACGACGGTCATCACGGATCACACGACGGGCGGCACGGATGTCCTTGAGGACAGCACGCGCCTGAAAGACCAGCTCCAGGTGCTGAAGGTCAATTACGATGAGGTGAACGGGCTGAAACGGGTGCACATCACCGTGATGTCCACCAAGCACCGCCGCCTGCGGCTGAACTACCGCATCGCGTGGTTCGACGCGAACGGCATGGAGCTCGATCCGAGCGCCAAGACCTACCGCACGCTGCTCGTGGAGGGCCGCGATACGGTGACCGTCACCGGCGTGGCCAATTCGGCGGCGGGCGTCACGTCGAAACTGCGCGTGCGCGACCTGGAAGCGGCGGATTAACAACGGACAAGAAAGCGAGGAACGGATATGAACTACGGATATTTTGCAATGATGGGTGTGGCCGCTGCGGCCATGTTGATGACGGGGTGCGCGACGCCCCCCAAAGTGCGCGAGGTGGAGCTGGACCGCGCGCCGATCACCTCTAAGCTGGAGCCGCAGGACGTGCGGCGCACGGTGGAGAAGATGGCGGAGTCGTTGCTGAGCGCGCCGGGCGTGCGCGAAGCGGTCGGCGGCAGCCGTCCGGTGCTGGACGTCGAGCCGCTGAAGAACCGCTCCACGCAGCACGTCGACATGGTGAGCATCACCGATTCGCTGCGCATGCAGCTGCTGCGCTCGGGGATGTTCCGGTTTGTCGACAAGTCGACCTCGGGCACGGACATCGAGTTCATGGACGCGCAGGCCAATCTCGGGCTGACCGACCAGAAGAAGGCGATCAAGCCGGGCCAGCAGAGCGCGGCGCAGATGTACCTGACCGGCGCGTTGAGCGAGATCAAGACGCAGGTGGGCCGGACGGTCGACCAGTACTACAAGTTCTCGATGACCCTCAAGGACTTGCGCACGGGCGAACTCGTCTGGGCCGACGAGCAGGAGATCCGCAAGGAGAGCGTCAGGCCTCCGCTGGGCTTCTGATCCTCCGCGCAGAACAGGGGTTCCGCACAGCTCCGCCGCGAGGCGGAGCTGTTTTTTTTGACGCTTGACGGGCTCTGGCCATCGGGGTAACGTGATGGACAAAAGAATTGTGATATGGGGGGAGAGGGGATGAGAAAAACGGTGTTTTCTGCGTTATTGCTGTCGTGCGTCGGTGCGGTTGTTCAGGCCCAGTCCTTCTTGACGTACAACGGCGCGACGAAAGGCGACTGGTTCGCCGAAAACGTCTGGCTCAATGAGTCGGGTGCGGCGGTCAGCTGGCAGGACGGGGCGGTCGCCATCATCACCAACAAGGAGGTGACCCTTACGGCCGACGCGGTGGCCTACGGTCTCAACCCGCATATGACCGGCCGGTACTGCGTGTACGGGACCGGCAAGCTGACCCTCGGCGCGGGCGGCGTGTATAAGACGGGGGCCGGCGAATTCAACATCCAGTGTAAGGGCGGCCTGCATTTGTCGGCTTCGCAGGCGTGGACGGCGCCCTCCGGCGGGCTGGTTTGTCTCGACGGAATGCTGCCCTTCACGGCGGCGGACGGCGTGACGCTGACCGGCAACGGCAGCACGGTGGTCCGTCTGAACGCCGCCGGCGCATTCACTACGAACAACACGGTTTATATCCAGTCGCCCGCGACACTCTCGCCTTCCGTCGGCAATCGCCTCGGCGCGCCGAAGGTGATCCTTGACGGCAGCGGTTCCCGTATGGGGCTCGGCAGCGTCAATGAAGTATATTACATCAATGATACATGGCTGTGCAGCCGGCTGATCCTGCGCAACGGCGCGTCGTTCGACGCGCCGGGACGCACGTTCGACATTCCCGCGCTGGAGGTGGAGACGCCGACGAACGCGGCGGTTTCGTCAGTGACCGGCGCGGCCGCCCTGTCCCTTGCCCGCGCAGAAACTGAGCTGCGCGTGGCGTCGGGCGCGACGCTGCAGATGACCGTTCCGCTGGCGAACGCTGCGGGCGTCGCCGCGGCGCTGCGCAAAACCGGCACGGGCTTGCTCATCCTGAACGCCGCCAACACGTTTTCGGGCGGCGTCGCGGCCGATGACGGCTGGGTGCGCCTGACACAGGCGACGGGCGCGGGCCCGGGCGCGATCGCCTTGGCGGCCTCGTCCGTGCTGGAGCTCTCGGCGGCCGGTCTCGTGGCGAACCACATTTCAGGCGCGGGACGGGTGGTCAAGTCAGGCGGCGGATCGGTCACGCTGACCGGCGCCAACGCCTATGCGGGCGGCACCTCGCTCTCGGGCGGCGTGACGCGCGTGAGCGCGCCGTCCGTGCTCGGCCCTGGCGCGGTGGACATCCGCGCCGGGGCGAGCCTGGTGCTGACGGCGACGCAGGCGGTGGCGGCGGCAGACCGGGCGCGGTTGACGGGCAGCGGCAACGTCCTGGCCGGCACGGGCGCTGAGATTGTCTGGGGCGCGGACTATGCCGTGGCAGGCGGGCTCGCGCTGGATGCGGAGCTGGGCGGCACGATGGAGGTCGGTCAGCTCACCGGCGCGGGATTCACGAAAACGAATGCCGGCAAGCTGCGCATCGCGGGCACGACCGGTTACAGTGGCGAGATTGTGGTGAACGCAGGTGTGCTGGAGATCGGCAGCACCGCGAACCTCGCGGACGGCGTGACGGTGCGGACCGAAGGGAGCGGCGTCGTGCAGCTCGACGCGCTCGCCGGGCAGGATCTCGGCAGAATCACGGGCTCCCGCGCGGTCGCTTTCAAGGACGGCGCGACCGTCGCAATCAGCACGGACACGTTGTCCGTGACGCCGGCGACGGTCACCAACGAGACGTGGTCGATCGTGCCGCTGACCGGTTCTGCGGATTTGGTCAAGACCGGGCCGGGGACGCTGGTCGTCTCAAACGCGGCCGCGTTCACCGGCCGCGTTCGGATGCTGCAGGGGCTGTTGCGGTCGGTCGGCGCCATCGGCAACAATTCGGTGACGGTGTCCAACGGGATTTTCTCGGCCTTCGGCCCGGGGACCGTGTTGCAGAACACGTTCACTGTGGCGGGCGGGACGTTGTTGGCCGACAACGGCGGAAGCCTCGGGACGGGAACGATCGCGTTGCTGTCGGCCGGCACGCTGGCGGCCACCAACGCCGGCACGCTGGGATCGGGTTCGCTGGCGCTCAGCGCGGGAACGCTGCGCATGGATGCGGGCGGGACAGCGGGCACGCGGGCGATCACCGTGTCCGGCAGCGGCTTGATTCAGGTTTACGACGGCGCGGGATTCGACAACGCCACACTGACGCTCGGCGGCGGCACGCTCGACTTCCGTGCGACCACGACGATGAACAAGGAGGTGACGTTGACGGCCAACGCGACCTGTAGCGCGACAACGCCGGCCGGCGCGGCTGCGCCGACGGTTGCGACGTTGGCTGGCGCGTTCAATGCGCCCGGCGGCAAGAAGCTGAGCGTGTCCGGCAATGGACGGTTGCAGCTGGCGGGCGGCGGCACGTTTAGTGGGGGCGGGGAACTTTTTGTGATCGGCGGCGGCGACCTGACGGTCGTCTCGAACAAGGTGACGGTCACCGGATATGCGGGCCTCGAAGCCGGCGGCAAGCGCTTCGCGGTCGCAGACGGCGGAACGTTCGAGATGGCGGGCTCCGGCAAGCGGTTACATGCCGGACACGGCAACGGCACCGCGCTGTTCGAAGTGCTGACCGGCGGCGTCTTCAACGCCAGGTCGGGCAACGATGTCTGCATCGGGCTGAACGGCGGATCCTGCACGTTCCGGCTGAACGGCGGGGAAGCAGCTGTGGCAAACGGCGGCGTCTTCGTGATGGGAGAGGCTTCCGCGGCCAGCACGGGCGCGGTCGAATTAGTCGCGGGGACACTGAAAACCAGCCGTCAGCTCAAGACGGGCACCGGCACCGGCACCGTCGTTTTCAAAGGCGGCATGCTGCAATCGGACGGCGCGAACAGCTACGATCCTTGGATCGCGACGAATATTCTTGTGACGGTCGACGTCGCGGGAGGTACGGTCGATACGCTCGGGCGCGATATGAAGCTGGGCTCGTCTGCGCTGGCCGGGCCGGGGGCGTTGTCGGTGTGCGGCGGCGGCTCGGTGCTGTTTTCGGCCGGCTCGGCCAACTGGTCAGGCGGCGTGACCCTGGACCAGGTTTCGGTCGCGGCTGCGGGGACCAATGCGCTGGGCACGGGCCGCGTGACGCTCGGGACCAACACCCTGCGCATCGGCGCGAGCGCGCTTTTGTCCAACACGGTCGTCGCGCCGGCCGAAGGCGGAGCCGTGGCGGTCGACGCCGGGACGACCGGCGTGGTGGCCACGCTGTCGGGCGGCCGGCTTCTGAAGCAGGGCGGCGGAGAACTCGTGGCCGATGATGTGACGGCGGGGACGGATCTCGCCATCCAAGGCGGCACGGTGAAGGCGATGCCGGTCGCAGAGGTCATCAAGGCGCCGGCGGGTACGCCGGTGATCTGGATGGACGCGTCGGCGGCCGCGTCGCTGGTGACGGTCACGTCGAACGATGTCAGCCGCTGGTACGACTGCCGCACGCCCGGCAATACGGCGGGGTTCTTCGCCACGAACCTGTATAACCGGCCGATGCTGGTCACCAACGCGCTCAACGGCTTGCCGGTGCTCGATTTCGGTAAACTGGGACAGAGCGGGCAGGCGAACGAGAACCGCATGATGGTGTTCAAGGGCTATCAGACCAACATCCGCTCGGTCTTCTGGGTGATCGGCAGCCGCAACGGCGGCGGTTTCCTGCTGGGCGACAGTCAGGTGGCCGGCTCGGCGCGCCACTTCCACCGCAGCAGCGGCGGCGGCCTTTACGGCGGCGTGCCGGGCGATCCGCTTTGGGGCGGCGTCGGGCAGGAAAAGGGCCTCGTGCGGGCCGGCGAGACCTGGACGAACGGGGCGCCGGTGAACGGCGCGGCGACGGGTCTCAGCGGCAGCTACGATCTCGTTTCGTGGCGGCTTTCCGAGGCGGACGATGCGGCGGACAACACGCCGGGGGCGGTCTGGTTCGCGTCCTGCTACGCGCCGACCGACGGCCGGCTGAACGGCGGTCAGGAGCTGGCCGAGGTGTTGATCTATACCAACCGGCTGAGCGAGGCCGCCCGCCAAGCCACGGAGCGTTATCTGTTCCGCAAGTGGTTCCCGGCGCGCGAGCCGGCGGGGCTGGCTCTCGGCAGGGTCTCTCTGGACGGCGCGGGCGCGGGCTTCGTCAACGCGTATCCGGGGCCTGTGCGCGTGGCGGAACTTGTGATCAATGCGGCGGATATCTTTGTGGAGGGGGCCGCCGGCGGCACGTCGGTGGACCTGCTGACGGTCGCCTCCGGCGGCGTGTTGGACGCGGCGCGCCTTGCGGCGCTGGCGGTGGGCGACTTGGATATGCGGGAACAGTCGATGCTGGCGGTGGCCTTCGACGCGGCTGGCGCGGCTCCGGTTCTGAACGTGTCGGGCGACCTGACCCTGCCGGCGGCGGCACGGTACACGGTGTCGCTCGCGGCGGGGGTGGCGCCGCCGTCCAGCGCGCTTCTGATCGCGGTGGACGGAGCCGTTCTGACGCCTGCGGGCGCGACGGACTGGGCCCATGCGGGGCAGGTGTCGCGCGCCTCCCGGGTGATCGTGGACGCCGCGGCGCGGACGGTCTGGCTCAACACGCCGCGCGGCACGCTGCTGAGCGTCCGGTAGAGGGGCGTGTCCGCTTTACGCTGCCGTTCGGAAAGGTTATAATTACGGCTTAACCACCGGAGGGGAAGACCTATGATACCGGATTTACAGGCGAGTATGATGTGCGACGACGTGCGGCAGGAGCGGAACGGCAAGTTCATGCTGATCGGCATTTTCGACGGGTTGGTGCAAGCCGTGAATCAGCCGGTGTGTCCGCGCATCTGCTTGATGAACCGCTGGTGCGCGGGCGAGGGGGAATTCACGCAGAAATCGCGCATCGTGGCGCCGGACGGCGTGACGGTGGTGGGCGAGGGCCAGCCTGTGCCGATCAAACTTTCGAACGACCAGCAGATCGCGACGACCGTCGAGGTCTTCATCAATCTGGCATTTCGTCAGGAGGGTACTCACTGGGTGGAAATCCTGCTGGATCATCAACTGCGCATGCGGTATCCGTTGCATGTCCGCAAGGTGCAGCCCCAGCCTCCTCCCGCGCCGAAAACTGCAGGCCATCCGGACGCGCCGCCGCCTGCGTGAGCGACATCGGGTGGGCCCCTGACATGAGCGTGCACGCCTTCTCCCAGGGCTGTGTCCCCAGATTCTTGATAAGGATCGAGAGCTGGAATCGCTTGGCCGCGTTTTCCGGAGTGGAGGCGGCGTCGAGTTTTCCCTGTTCGCGGCGCAGGCGCAAGATCCAGAGTCGCGTGATCATATCCTGGATCAGCTCTTCTTTGGTCATCTCGCGTGCGCTCAGCATTTTCTGCTTGTTCGCGAGCAGGGAGCCCAAGAGGGGCTGCCACGCGGGCTCTGTGGTCTTGCAGAGCGCGGCGAGGCCGTCGCCGCCGCTCAGCCGCCGGGTCACCAGGGCGTCGACGACCGAACGGGTGAAGGGGTGCTCGAGGAAGTCGAGCGGCAGATAGCGTTCCACCAGTTCCAGCAGGGCCTCGTCGTGTTCGTGCTCGATCAGCGATTCGCAGAGCAGGTATTCGGTGCGCGAGGGCGGCTCGGGGGCCGGCGGCTCGTCCAGGGAGCCGATCTCGAAATCGCCGGACGGCCCGTCCGGCTCCCAGTCGCCTTCGGCCGGCGGCGGAGTCTCGCGGTCCGGTGCGGGAGCGGATGCGGTTTTGTACGACTCGGCATGGGCGGCCCGCTGCCGGAGGCTTTCGCGGTGCTTTTCCAGATCGTCTTCCATCGCGGTGTAGGGCAGGTGCAGCAGCGCCGCCGCCTCCTGCAGCAGATGCGTCCGCAGCACCGCGCCCGGGCAGGCGGCGAGCATGTCGAGCACGCCGCGCGTGACGCGGTTCACCGCGTCGATGGAATCGGGCTGCGACTCGGCCCGGAGCAGGGTGTCCACCTGGAAGGCGGTGATCGACTGCGCGTTCTCGAGCAGGCCGCGGAACACGTCGGGGCCCTTGTCGCGCAGGAGCGAGTCGGGGTCGTCGCCGGCGGGCAGCACCGCTACGCGCACGGGCACTTCCTCCTCGAGGAAGAGCGCGCCGGTGCGCAGGGCGGCTTTGCGGCCCGCGGCGTCACCGTCGAAGACCAGCACCACGCTGTCGGCGTGCCGCTTAAGCAGGCTGACGTGCTCCTTGGTGAAGGCCGTTCCCTGGGAGGCGACCGCAGTTTCGAATCCGGAAGCGTGGCAGCGGATCACGTCGATCTGGCCTTCGCAGACGATGGCTTCGCGGCGCGGATGCTTGACGATCTTGGCGGCGGCCTTGTCGAGCGCATAGAGGACGCGGCTTTTGGTGAAGATCTCGGTCTCGGGGCTGTTGACGTATTTGGCGGGGTGCGACTTGACGTCGAGGATGCGTGCGCTGAAGGCCACGACGCGGCCCTGGCGGTCGCAGATCGGGAACATCAGGCGGCCGCGGAAGCGGTCGTAATAGTCGCCGGGCCGGTCGGGCCGGTTGGGCGGCGACAGAATCCCGGCGGTGACAAGCTGCTCGGGCGTGTAGTCGTGCGTCTTGGCCCACTGCAGGATCACGTCGCGCGGGCGCGTCGGCGCATAGCCGATGCCGAACCGCTCGGCGACCTCATCGGAGAGCTTGCGGGCGGTCAGGTACTGGCGGGCCGGCTCGGCCTCGCGGATCTGTTTGAGGCAGCGCTGGTAAAAGGCGGCGAGCTCGGCGTGGATGGCGTAAAGCAGGTTGCGGCCCTGCGCGTTGTAGTCCACATCCTCCTTGATGACCACGCCCACGCGGTCGGCGAGCGTGCGCACGGCGTCCATGAAGGTGAGCCCGTCCTGCTTCATCAGGAAGGTGAAGATGTCGCCGCTTTCGCCGCACCCGAAGCAGTGGTAGAACTGCTTGACCGGATTGACGTGGAACGAGGGGGTCTTCTCGTGGTGGAAAGGACAGCAGCCTTTGAAGGTGGCGCCGGACTTCTTGAGCGTCATGCGTGCGCCGATGAGCTCGACGATGTCGATCCGCGCGCGGATCTCCTCGAGGACGTGGTCTGTGACTTTTCCTGACATGAAGGCCGCTATTAAAGCACAAAATCCGGCGGATGGAAAATCAAGGCCGGAAATCCGGCGCGAAAAAATGTTTTTGGGGGTGGATTGACCATTCCGACTTCGTGTGATACTCTGAACCACTCTTTTTTCATCGAGACAAGTAGGAGAAGACGAACATGAAAATGATGTGGCAGCCTTCAAAGATCAAGCGCGTGCGCAAGATCGGTTTCCGTGCCCGTATGGCCACCCGGGGTGGACGTGCATTGATCAACGCCCGTCGCCGCAAGGGACGTCTGCGTCTGACGCAGGTGTAGAATGATGCCCCAGGGCGTCATGAACGGCCCGGACCAGAGCGGGGGCGGCGAGGTGCCGTTGCCCGGACCTTTTCGGCTTGATTCGGCTAAATACAAGCGTATTTTTGCAGAAAAAAAGCCGGTTTACGGTCGGTCTCTGGTGATGTGGGTAACACGTGGATCTGACGCCGGCCGCAGGGCCGGCGTTGTTGTTTCCAAGCGGGTCTTCCGGCGCGCGGTCGACCGCAACCGCGCGAAACGGCTGATGCGCGAGGCTTTCCGGCTGAGCCGTCACCTGTTGGCGCCGGATGTGGATGTGATTCTGATCGCGCGCGGCGGCATCGCCGGCAAGAAGTGTCAGGACGTGATGCGGGACCTCGAGGCCGTGTGCCGCAGGGCGAAGGTGTGGCAGCCGGCGGCGCAGGGAGGCGCGCATGAGTGACGGAGGCGCGGATGAAGAACATCGTGTCCGCCGTCAGCCGCGCGGTAAGCGGGCTGTTGATCCTGGCCGTGCGGGCTTATCAGGTGGCGCTTTCGCCGCACCTCGGCAGCTGCTGCCGCTTCGAGCCCTCGTGTTCGGCGTATTGCATTGAGGCGTTGCGGACCCACGGCGTGGCGAGGGGATGTTGGCTGACGCTGCGGAGGCTCGTGCGGTGCCGGCCGTTCGGCCCGTCGGGGTATGATCCCGTGCCGCCGAAGAAAGGCGATGGGACGAAAGGCCGTTAGACGGTGCGGGCATCTGTGAATCCGTGAAATCTGGAACCTGAAATCATGAACAAACAAGAGCGACTGATAGTGATTCTTCTGGGCCTGGCCATGGTCGGGTGGATGTTTTACAGCAACAAGCAGGCGGTGGCGCGGTCGAAAAACGCGGCGAAAAATCCGCAGCCCGTCGAGACGGTCGCCTCTGCGACGAATGCGCCGGCCGTGAAAACGGCCGAGCTGACCGCTTCGCCGGCGGCCCAGACTCCGGTCCCCGAGGCGGCGCTGGCCGCGCCTTCGGTGCCGGAAGAGGTCGTGACGCTGAACGGCGGCGACGTGACGCTGGCCGTGTCGTCGCACGGCGCGGTGCTCAAGCGGGTGACATTGAACCGCTTCACGACAGTGCCGGGCAAGGCGGGCGCTGACAACCCGCCGGTGACGCTGGACTTCGCGAACGCGCCGGGGCTGGAGCTCGCCGGCGTGCCGGGATTGGCCGTCAACGCGGCCTACCGCGTGGAGCGCGACGCGGCCGGCAAGGCCGTGACGCTCGTCGCCGCGACGGAGCAGGGGCTGACCCTCACGCGCCGCATCGAGCTGCTCAAGGATTATCAGGTCAAAGTCACCGATGCGCTCCGCAACGCGGGCGCGGACGTGGTGACGCTCGGCACCAACAGCGTCGCCCTCGGAGCGATGCAGCGCGGCACCTCCAAGAACGACATGCTGTCGGTCGACTCCCTTCCGGCATTCGCCAAGGCCAAGGTCCGCTATTGGGACAAGGAGAAGGCGACCAAGCAATATCTGGTGGGTGGGACGCCCGGCAGCGGGTTCGGCTGCGGGGGCGGCAAGGCTTCGGCGGCGGGCATGCCCGACCACACGATCGTGCCGGTGCCGGAGCCGCAGATGTGGGTGGCGATCAAATCGCGCTTTTTTGTGACGGGCTTCTCTTCGTCCGTGTCCAACTGCGGCTTTACGGCGAAAATGTCCCGCGACGTCGCGCAGCAGGCCTATTCGCTGAGCGAGGTCTCCGCGCGCGTGCTCTTCCCGGGCCGCGTGCTGGGGCAGGGCGAGACCCTCACGCGCGACTACACGCTCTATATCGGCCCCAAGAAACTCGCGCTCTTGCAGGAGATGGGCAACGGTATGGACGCGGTGATGCAGTTCGGGAGCTTCATCGGTTGGTTCTGCAAGCTGCTGCTGCCGACGCTGAACTTCTTCCACAAGATCATTCCCGACTATGGCATCGCGATCATCCTGCTCACTTTCCTCGTGCGCATCATCTTCTGGCCGCTGACCCACAAGAGCACGGTCAGCATGAAGAAAATGCAGGAGCTCCAGCCGAAGCTGAAGGAGATTCAGAAACAGTTCAAAGACAATCCGCAGAAGCTGCAGCAGGAGACGTGGGCGGTCTACCGCGAGAACAAAGTGAATCCCATGTCGAGCTGCCTGCCGATGCTGATCCAGATTCCGGTCTTCATCGCGCTCTTCACGGTGCTGCGCAGCGCGGTGGAGTTGCGCTACGCGCCGTTCCTGTGGATCGTCGACCTGAGCGAGCCCGAGAATCTGCTGGCCGGCGTGCTGCCGATCCCCCTGAATATCCTGCCGGTTCTGATGGCGGCCACCATGGCGCTGCAGAGCTATCTGACGCCGTCGGCCGGCGACCCGCAGCAGCAAAAGATGATGATGATCATGATGCCGATCATGATGCTCTTCATGTTTTATAGCTTCCCCGCGGCGCTTTCGCTCTACTGGACCGTGAGCCAAGTGCTGTCGATCGTGCAGATGCTGATGATCCGACGCTCGACCGCGCACAAGAACGGCCCGGACGGCGGCATGACCGTCGAAGCCCCGCTCACGCGCCAGCAGCGCCGGCACGCGACCGCAGCGCCTGGGGGTGCCTGAGCCTTCTAAAGATCGGTGCAGAGGCCGGGGGCAGATTGCCTCCGGCCTTTTTGTTTTCTTCTTGCCCTTCTGTGTTGGGAGCATGCCTGCGGAATCGCCCGTCAGGGGCCCCGGACGCTCGGCCGCTTGCCGGCAAAAAGCGTGCAAAGCCTGTGTTTTTGCAACCTGCGGCAGGATGTTTGCCGGGGCGAAGAGGCCGCCTTTAACCTTGCGAAACGCAAAAGGAAGAGGATATTATTTTGACACTGGATTGTGTGCGATTTTGAAGAAAATAAAATTCGAAGGAAGTCGGTCATGAAAAGAAGAATGGCGTTGTGGTTTCTGTGTCTGACGGCGGTGTGTCTGCCGGCCGGCTTGCTGAAGGCGCAAGAGATCGTGAAGGACAATAACGTGCAGCCGCTCAACGACGCTGCCTCTTGGGTCGGCGGCGCGGTGCCCAGCAACACGAATGTCGCCGTGTGGGACGCGACCGTTTCCGATGCGAATGCGGTGAACCTTGGCGCACCCATGACCTGGGACGGCATCCGCATCGCCAATCCCGGCGGCACGGTAACGATTAACGGGGCGGATCGCCTGACCCTCGACGGCGGCGCAACGGTCGATGTCGACCTTGGCGCGGCGACGCAGAATCTGACGCTGAATACCCCCGTGACGCTGAACGGTTCTTCAGTTGTGGCGGTCAACGCCAACCGCACGCTGGCCTTCAACGGCGGGGCCTCCGTCGGGGCGGTGACCAAGAACGGCGCGGGACGCCTGAGTTTCGGCGGCGCGACGGGCGTTGGCGGCGGCACGTATGCGGCCGGTCTGACGGTCTATGAGGGCCCGACGACTCTGAACGGCGATCACAAACTCACCGGCGGAACGGTGACGCTGCGCGGCATCACGACGATGACCTCGGGATCGACGGAGGCGCTCGCGGTCTTCAACGGCACACTGGTGCTGGACGGCGGCGCGCTGACCATGACCAACACGATCAGCAGCCGCTTTTTTGCGGGACGCACCAATGCGGACAGCGACGGCCTGCTGATCGTCAGCAACGGCACCCATACGATTCTCGGGGCGAACAACAGCAACATGGCGAACTTCATCGGCGTATCGGGGGCCAAACGCGGCCGGCTCCATATGGAAGGCGGTTCCCTGAGCGTCGTCTTCCTGCGGCTGGCGACGAACCAAAAATCCGGGAACGACGTCGACGAGCTGGTCGTCAACAACGGCACGCTGACCGTGACCGGCACAACGGGCAGCGATCCGATGACCAAGGCTTTCAAGATGGGAACGCGCTTCGACGAAAGCGTGGATGCGGCCTCCCGCAGCGGCCGGCTGGAGATCAACGGCGGGCGTTTCGAAGTCCCGAACGGGACGGTGCAGATCGCAACCGATGTCGCGGCCAGCACGGGGGCGCAGGAGATCTATTTGAATGGCGGGGTCTGGGCCGTGAAAAAGATCGCGATCGGCTCTTCTCCGAACGTCGCACGCACCCTTTACTTCGACGGCGGCGTACTGCAGGGAACCAATGTGATCGCGGCGTCGGAGCTGGTCGACGGCTGCGCGAACGCCACGTGCAAGGTGCGTGCCGGTGGGGCGTTGCTGGACAGCGTGGACGGTAACGACTTCGTTGTCACCCTCAACCTCGTCGCGGACCCCGCCAGCCCCAACGGCGGACTGGTCAAACTCGGCAGCGGCCGGCTCACCTTGGGCGGCGTCAACACCTATACCGGGCCGACGATCGTCTCGAACGGCACGCTGTGCGTGACCGGCACGCTCGCGGTCACCAACCTGGTGGTGGAGCCGGGCGCGGCCTTCTCGCTGGCGGATGGCGCGCTGTCGCGCTGCGCTCCGGCGTCGCTGCGGATCGGCTCGGCTGCGCAGCCTTCGCGGCTGGAGTTCGAGGTGGCGGCAAGCGGATCAGCGTGTGACACGCTGGTGCTTCCCGCCGGTGCGAGGCTCCAGAAGGTGGAGGTTTCGCTCTTCCAACAGGGCACGCGCAATCCGCTGGCGCGCGAGGGCGATTTCCCGATCCTCACCTACACGGGTACCGCACCGTCCGTCGGCTGGCTGAGCTGGGGCACGCCGGTGAAAGGGTTCACCTGCGCGTTCGAGCTCGATGCCGCCACCCGGACGGTCTATGCGCGGATGCGCATCGACAGCAGTTCATCCGAATCGGTGTGGATCAATCCGGGCAGCGGCGCGTGGGTGACGGCAGCGAACTGGAACGTCATGCCGGGCGACGCCGCGGGCACGCGCGTGCTGTTCGGCGAAATCGCGCTTGCGCCGGCGACGGTCACGCTCGACGCGCCGTTCACGGTCGGCCAAATGGTATTTTCCAACAACAACGCCTATACGCTTTCCGGTGCCGGTTCGCTGACGCTCGATAACGGCACGGCCTCGCCGTTGATCACGGTCTGTCGCGGCGCGCATGCGGTCGCGCTGCCGCTCGCCCCCGCCGCGCCGCTGGCGGTCAACGCGGCGGCGGGTGCCAGCCTGACGCTGAATGCCGCGATCAGCGGCCCTGCAGGGCTGGTCAAGCAGGGTTCCGGCGATCTGATTTTCACAGCCGACAATACCTATGCCGGCGGCACCGCGATCCAGAACGGCGTTCTGGCCCTGCAGGCGGGGGCCTCCGCCGGAACCGCCCCGATCAGCATCGCGGCGAACGGGGCCCGGCTGCGCGCCGCGGGAACGGATCCAGTGACGGTCAGCAACACGGTCATCGTCGCGGCCAGCGGCGGCGTACTCGACGCGATCGCGCCGATGACCCTTTCCGGAACGCTCGATTGGGCGACGGGCCAACCGGTGCTGAACAAATACGGATACTCGGAATTGATCTTCAAAGGATCGGCGAACGAGACCGGTTCCTATCAGATCAAACACTGCACCGGCACGTTCCGCGTGGCGGAAGGCGGCAGCATCCTCATCAACAATGCGAACGTCCGCGATACGGTAAACTTGTCCGAGACCACGACGTTGCCCCGCCTGTTTGTCGTCGAGACGGGCGCGGTCGTGGTGGCCGGCGGTATTCTTACCGGCTCGGGGCCGTCGAACACGGTATACGTCAACGGCGGCAGCCTGACGCTGACCGGCAGCGGCACAGCAGGCGAGTCCGGCCTGATCCGGACGGTCACCGATGTGCCCGGCACGGACCGGATCATCATCGACGCGGGAACGCTGAGCTTCTCGTCTGACGACTGGCTGAGCGTGGGCGTGCGCGGCGGCGGCGCGGAGATCGTTGTCAACGGCGGCACGGCGACCTTCGGCCGCCTCTCGCTGGGCGTGCGCGGGGACACCACATTCAGTTCGTCGGGCGTCTATACCGACGCGAAAGTCTGGGTTAACGGCGGCGTGATGGAGGTGGCCGGGGCCTTCAACTGGATGGGCGACGTTATGGTCGGCCGCACCAATCGCGTGTTTCTGAGCGGCGGCACGCTGCGGCTGCCCGCCACGCTGCGCTCGGCATTGGCGACGGCTGCCAATTCGAGCGAGCTCACGTTGAACGGCGGTACGCTGGCGCTGAGCGGGCTCGGAAATTTCGGCACCACGAGCCTCGATAACTACCTGCGCGGATTGAATGACCTGTACGTCGACCAGGGCGGCGCGGTGATCGACACGCTCGGGAATTCCGCGACCATTACGCAAGCGCTGCTGCGCGCGGGCTCCACGACCGGCGGCTTGACCAAGCGCGGGGCGGGCTCGCTGACACTCTCCGGCCCGTGCGGAGCAGTCGGCACAACCGCTGTCGAGGAAGGCGCGCTCCGCTTCGCTTCGACTGCGGCGACGACCGGGCTGGTGCTCTCCAACGGCGTTGCGCTCAGCCTGCGCAACGGCGGGTTCGACGTGTTGACGCTCGGCACCGCCGTGCTGGCGGACGGCGCGCGCCTGGATCTGGATGTGGCACCGGACAGCGCGGCGTGCGATACGCTCGCCTTACCCGAGGGCGCGACCCTCGGCGACCTCGTGATCGGTCTCTACAACGTCGGCACCGACACGCCCGTGACGCGTGCGGAAACGTATCCGCTCTTCGCCTACACCGGCGAACCGCCGGACGTGAGCGGCCTGTGCCTTGCGCCCGAGTGTTTCGGCATGGCCTGCACGTTCGTGGTCAACACGGGCGCCCACACTGTCGACGCGCAACTGACCTACACCTCGGCCCAGGTGACCTGGGCCAATGCCGGAGCAGGCAACTGGAGCGCGGCGGAAAACTGGTCGCCGCTCGCCCCCGCCGCAGCGGGCGCGGTCACGCGCTTCGGCAGCGCGCTGGCCGCCGACGCCACCGTGACGGTCGATGGCCCGGTCTCTGTGGCCGGCATGATTTTCGACCACACCCGCCGCTATACGCTGAGCGGATCGGCCGTCACGCTCAGCAACGGCGTGGGCGCCGCCGCCGTTGAAGTCGTTGCAGGCTCACACACGCTGGCCTCTCCGCTGGCGTTGACGGGCAGTACGGTGGCCTCCATCGCGCCGGGCGCGGAACTGAAGCTATCGGATGTGGCGACCGGCAACGGTGGTCTGACTGTCGAGGGCGGCGGACAACTCACGTTGGACGGCACCAATAACACGCCGACGACCGTGCGCGGCGGCGCGACGGTGGCGGTGCCGGGCGCGGCCTCGCTGGGCGGCGCGGCGTTGACGCTGGATGGCGGCAAATTGGTCGTCGCGGCGTCCGATACCTTGGCGGGCACCGTGACATTGGGCGCGGCGGGCGGCACCTTCAGCGCGGGTGCGGGCCAGACGCTCCTGCTGGATGCGGCTGTGACGGGCGCGGGCGGTTTGACCAAGGCGGGCGCGGGCACGATGACGCTGGGGGCATCGGCTGACGGCTATGCGGGGACGACCACCTCCGGTGGCGGCACGCTGAGTGTGCCGGAGTTTTCCGCAGGCGGGCTGGTGCTGGGACGCGGCACGCTGGCGTATACGGGTGCCTCGACCGCTTCATCGCAGCCGGTGACCCTCGCTTCCGGCACAAATGCGGCGGTTCTGCGGACCGCTTCCGACTTGACGTTCAGCGGACCGTTCTCAACTGTTTCCGGCGCGTTCTTCAAGAGCGGCGCGGGCACGGTGACGATCACCGGCGCGAACTCCAATCAGCTCGGTCTCGCCAACGCGGCGAACATGGGCGGCGTCGCGGCGGCGGGCGCCGACGGCGATGGACCGACCGTCGGATACGGCGCGTTCAACGTGGCCGAGGGCCGCGTGACACTGGGTGCGGCAGGCCAGACCAATGTGATCTCTGGGGCTCTGCTCGTGGGTTTGAACACGACGGCTGCGGCCGACGCGGAGACCGCCGGCGAACTCGTTGTGGCGGGAGGCCTCACGGTGTGCCAGGACTGGGCCTATGTCGGCCGCAACAACGGCACGACGGTGACGGCACCGGGTGGCCGCGCGTCGCGGCTGGTGGTGCAGGACGGTGAGCTGAACACGGTCAACCTCTCGCTGGGAGGCGCGGCCGGTTTTGCGGGCTATACGGGGCGGCCGGTGTTGGAGATCAGGGGCGGCCTCTGCACCGTGCAGGCGCTGCTCTTCGCGGGCGAGACGGCGGGCGGCGTTTCGACCGTGTGGGTCAATGGCGGCACCTTGCGCCATCTGGCAACGACGGAAACGTCGCTGCGGCTCGGCAATACCGGCGGCGAAGGCGTTCTGCGTCTCAGCTCGGGCAACGCCGAGTTTACGAAGGACGTTATTCTGGCGGGTAATGCGGGATGCACCGGCACGGTGGAACTGGCCGGCGGCATGCTGACGGCGCAGAACATCTATAAGCTGAATGCCGGGGGCTACAGCCGAATCCTTTTCAACGGCGGCGTGTTCCGCCCGACGGGCGGGGGTCTGAGCGGTATCGACAGCGTGAAGATCGGCGATGGCCCCGCCATCTTCGACACCTCGCTCTACAGCGGGACGGGGTATAATCTGGCGCAGTCCCTTTCCGGCGTCGGCGCGACGGACGGCGGCCTCGTCAAAGCGGGAACGAATACGCTGACCATCAACGCGGCTATGGCCTACAACGGGCCGACCGTGGTCTCCGGCGGCGTGATGCGCGTTCTGGGCAGCCTGCCTGCCACCTCGGCGCTGACGCTTGCGCCCGGCGCGCGCCTGACGCTCAACAACGCGGCGGTCAAAAAGGTGACCGTGTCGGGGTTGACGCTGGGTGATGCCGAAGAGACGATGCCGGCGGAACTTGAATTCGGCATCGACTCGCCGAACATGACCAATGACCAGATTGTGGTCAATGGCGATGTGACCGCGCACCAGGCGGCGTTTCATCTCTATTGGCTGAGTAGCCAGACCGACAACATGGTGGCGAACGGAAGCTACGCGCTCATGCGTTGGACCGGCTCCGGACCGTCCTCGGTCGAGGCCTTCAGCGTCGCGAATCCGCAGGCCGGCAAGCAGTACGTCTTCACGGTGGCGGACAAGGTGCTCTGGCTGACGGTCGGGGCGGCGACTTCCGGCGCGAATCACGTTTGGACGTCCGCGGGCGGCGGTGATTGGAGCGAGAGCGCCAAATGGGTGTCGGCGCCGGGTGCGGGTGCCGTCGGCGCGGCGGTGCGTTTCGACGAGTCGGCGACGGCGGCGGCTGACGTGCGCCTCAATCAGAACACGACGCTGGGACAGCTTTACTTCAACAACACCAACGCCTATACGCTCTCGCCGGAGGGCGCGAGCGCGATGACGGTGGACAACGGCGCGGCGGCGGCCGTGGTACAGGTCGAGAAGGGCTTGCACGTGGTTGCCGTGCCGCTGGCGCTGCAGGGCGAACTCGATGTTAAGCCCGTTTCCGGCGCGGGCCTCACGCTGGCCGCACCGGTTTCGGGGGCGGGCGGCCTTGTCAAGCAGAACGGCGGCGATCTGATCCTGTCCGGCGCGAACAGCTTCACAGGCGGGGTGCGTCTGACGGCCGGCACGGTCACCCTGACCAACGGCGCGACAACGGGAACCGGGACGCTGGCGGTCGAGTCCGATGGATCGTCGGTGCGCGTCGTCGGCTCTGTTCCGAGTGTCTGTCCGGGAAGCCTGGCGTTGCGTACGCCGCAAGCGTATGTCAATGTCGGTCCCCAAGCAAAGCTCACGCTGGCCGGCGAGTTGAGGTACGAGTCCGGAACGGTGGTGACCAACACGCTCGTCAAGCAGGGCGCCGGTGAAATGGCCCTTGCGGGTGCGGCGAATGCCGCCGCCGACAATGCGCGCATCAATATCCAAGAGGGTACGTTGCGGTTCGCGTCCGGCGCTGACTGCCGCATCGGGAAGGTCAACCGCGAGGTTGTCCGGATGGATGCGGACAACGGCCGCGCGCGGACGCTGGCGGTGGACGCCGGCGCGAAGGCGGCGCTCTCGGGAATCTACATGGGCAATGGCACGAACGCGGTCGTGGTCGACGGCGCGCTGGACTTGACCGGCGACTTCGATGCGGCCTGCCTGCGCATTCAGAGCGCGCTGGCGGAGGACCGCTTCACGGTGAGGTCCGGCGGCACGGTGACCTGTCCGCAGGCCACGTGGTTTAACGTCGGCGTGCGCGGGCCGGGCGTGCTCTCCGTCGAGGGCGGCGCGGCTCGGCTCGGATGCGTCAGCCTCGGATACCAGCAGCGGCCGCTGGATTATTACGGCGGCGCGTACGGCCGCGTGTTCGTGAGGCAGGGTGGCCTGCTCGACGTCAGCGGCAAGTGGAACTGGATGGGCGACACCAACAACCCGGCCCGCGTCAACCTGCTGCTGGTGGGCGATGGGACGACGGAGGGCAACACGGCGCGCCTGCCGCCCACGACCCTGACGACCACCAACGGCTGGTCCTCGCTCGGTCTGGACAACGGCACGCTCGTGACGACCGGTTCCGGGCTGACGCCCCCGGTGGCGGGCAATTACCTGAACGGACTTAAGCAGCTCTACGTGAGCGGGAACGGCGGCACATTCGATACGGCCGGTCAGAGCGTCACGCTGTCGCAGGTGATCGGTTCGGACACGGCGGGCGGAACCGTGGTGAAAGCGGGCGCGGGCACCTTGACGCTGGCGCAGCCGCTGCGGTGGGACGGCACGGTCGATGTCCGGGGCGGCACGCTGAGCGCGGCGCTCGGGGCGGCCTCGGTCCGCCAGAGCGCCCCGAGCAACCTGCTGGCGCGGTACAGTTTCGAGAACGGCCCGGCGGCCGACACCTCGGGTAACGGACGCCACGGCGTGAGCCAGGGCGTCACGTCCATCGGCGACGGAACGAACGGCCTGAAGGGCCTCACCTTCGCGACGGGGCAGTCCTCCGTCTGCGTTCCGCTGGACGCGGCAATCCGCGGCTTGGCCAATTTCACGGTGACGATGTGGGTGTGGGTCAACAACGTAACCGATGGCGCGGGGACCGGCACGACCTTCTTCACCACGCGGAAAGACGGCGGCTCTAACGGCCCCTATGAGTTTATGATCCGCATGAACACCAACAAGGTGCGTTTCATGTCCACAGGCACAAATACCACCAGCTGGGCGATGTTCGACACGACCGGCGCTGTTCCCGGTGCGAACCAGTGGTTCCATCTCGCCTATGTGGTGACCCCCAGCGGGGTCAACGCCTATATCAACGGCGTTTTGGCCGGCTCGTCGACGCTCGACGCGATGAAGACCACGCTTCTCTGTCCGCCGGACCGTCCGTTGAATCAGTACGGGTTCGGCTTCGGGCACTACCAATTGTCGGCACCGGCGGCGTCCCAGTTCAAAGGTCGTATGGACGACGTGCGGGTCTACGGTCGCGCGCTGGCTCAGGCCGAGATTCAGCAGACGATCAACACCGCCACGGCGCTGCCGGATCTGCGGGTGGCGGGCGGCGCGGTCTTCGCGCCGCAGGGAACGAACGAGGTTCGCGACCTTTCGGGCGAGGGCTTTGTGAGCGGCGCGTTGACGGTGTGTGGCGGTGTTTCACCGGGTGACGGCACGAACGCGATTGCCGGGGCTGTTCTGCAGGCTGAAAACCTGACGTTGGGCACCAACGCGGTCTACCGGTGGCATTGGTCGCCGGCCGCCAGCGACGAGCTGCAGGTCAACGGTCTGACCATTCGTGGCGCGGGCGCGGTGGATCTCGGACGGACGGAGGGCGACCTGATCAACGGCTCGTTCCGCGCGGTGCTGATGCGCTACGAAACGATTGCGGGCGCGGAGTACTTCGCCAACTGGACGCTCATCAACGCCGGCGGCAAAGGCTTCAATGCCGTGATCAAGGCCGAGAACGGCGAGGTGGTGCTGGAGTTCGCTTCGACCCGCGGCACGCTGATGTGGCTGAAGTAGGAGAAGGACCGGGCTGTCACAGGTTCGAGAATGTGCTACAATGTTGCTAACTGGATCATGTCTACCGAAGGAGGATGTGATGAGAAAGATGACAATTCTGATGGCGGCGTTGACGCTGCTCTTGGCCGGACTGTTCTCCGGTTGCGAGACAATCGATGGTCCCGCGTATGTCGCTCCATACCCCGTCGATCCGTACCCGCATCACGTCGGCGGGCCGTATGGCCCCGTTTATCATGCCGAGGGGTGGCAGCCGCATCCCGGGTATGTTGGCCCTGCCGTGCCGCAGCCGCATGTTCGGCCGCATGAGGTCCGTCAACAGCCGCACGTTCCCGGCCAGATCGAAGGACCCCATGGACAGGTCCGACGCGACGAGTTCCGGCGGCAGCCGCAAGGCCCCGTCACTGGCGGTACGCATCGGTTCGAAGGCCGCCACGACGGTGTCCGGACGCAGCCGCAAGGCCGTATCGGCGGCGGCATCCAGGGTGGCCCTGGGGGGATAAGCGGCGGGAAATCCGGCGGCGGTGCTGCGGGTGGCGCGGGCGCGGGGAAGACGCCGATGCCCAAAAAGCCGGATATGCCCAAGTGAATTGAGCCAGATCATGGAAGAGCCGGTGCCGCTTCACTATCGGGACGAGACTTTTTGCGTTCGCGCCTATGAGTCAGGAGTGAACAATGAGGTGACGCTGCCCGCGTACTGCAACTATTTGCAGGAGATCGCGGGGAACCACGCGCGCACGCTCGGTCTCGGGATTCACGAGTTGCAGGACGCGGGGTTCACATGGATGCTGGCCCGCCTGCATCTGGTGGTGGACCGGTACGCCGCCTGGCGCGAGAACGTCAATATCCGTACGTGGCCGGCCGGCCTGCACGGCCGGCTGACGGCGATCCGCGATTTTGTGGCGCAGGGCGACGACGGCCAGACGCTTCTGCAAGGCGTGAGCGAATGGCTCTACGTGGATCTCGCTTCGCGCAAAATTGTGCGGTTGCCGCAGGCCTTTGCGGCGCTTGCGCCTGAGGGGACGCCGCAGGTCGATGTGCCGGCGGCATCGGAAAAAATCCCGGATTTCGCGGCGCCCGAGTGGTCGGTTTCACTGACCGTCCGGCACAGCGATCACGATTTCAATCACCATGTGAACAACGCGCATTATGTCGAATGGGCGCTGGAGAGCCTTCCCGACGAATGGCGCGCGGCGCGCCGCGTACGCGAGCTGGACATCGTGTACCGGATGGCGGCGATGTGGGGCGATACGGTGATTTCCGAGGCGACGCGGGAGAGCGACGCGGCGCTGCTGCATCGCATCCGGCGAGCGTCCGACAACGCGGTGCTCGCGATGGCCCGCACGGTGTGGAGCTGAGAAAAGGCTGCGGGCGATGGGCGGTAGACGGTAGGGGCGGCCGCGATGTTGCGCATTTGGCGGTGCGGTTGCGAATGGAATTGAAACAACAAAGGGAGGAGATTCAAGTGAAGAGAGCCATGGTTCCGTTTGTGTTGGCGGCTGTGATGGCCGGTTCGGTTTGGGCGCAACAGCTTTCGACGACGCCGGTGCCGCGTGACGAGGGCTGGGTGAAGCGGGTGGAGCGGGATGCGGCCAAGGCCAAGCAGGGCGGCTGGGAGGTGGTGTTCGTCGGCGACTCGATCACCGATTTCTGGCAGAACCGGGGCCGGGCCGAATGGGACAAATATTTCGGCCCGTTCAAGGCGTTGAACCTGGGCATCAGCGCGGACCGCACGGAGCATGTGCTGTGGCGTCTGGACCACGGACAACTGGAGAACAACCAGCCCAAGCTCTTCGTCGTGATGATCGGCACGAACAACAACGGCCACCGCAAGCCCGCCGAGGAGAGCACGGCCGACACCGTTGCGGGCATCAAGGCGATTCTCGACAAGCTGGGCCAGAAGGCGCCGCAATCGAAGGTGCTGCTGCTGGCGATCTTCCCGCGCGGCGCCACGCCGCAGGACGGCTGCCGCATCCGCAACGAGGCGGTGAACGCCGAGATTCAGAAGTTCGCGGACAACAAGCGCGTCTTTTGGATGAACATCAACGACAAGCTGCTGCAGCCCGACGGCACGCTTTCCAAGGAGATCATGCCGGACCTGCTGCACCCGAACGCCAAAGGGTACACGATCTGGGCGGAGTCGATTCTGCCTTTCGTCACGAAGACCGTGCGGGCTTCGGTGACGCCCGACAACCGTTTAGGCGAAGCGTGGTGGAAGAGCCGTTTCGAACAGAAGATCGCGCTGGTCAAGCAGGGCGGCTGGGAAGTGGTCTTCATGGGCGACTCCATCACGCACGGCTGGGAAGGCTCGGGCAAAGAGGTCTGGGCGCAGAATTTCGGCGCGTATAAGACACTGAACCTGGGCTATGGCGGCGACCGCACGGAGCATGTCCTGTGGCGCCTGGACAACGGCGAGTTGGACGGCTATCAGCCGAAGCTGCTGGTGCTGATGATCGGCACGAACAACACGGGCCACCGCCCCGAAATTCAAGAGTCGCCCGAAGACACCGCGGCGGGCATCAAGGCGATTCTCGACAGGATCGGGCAGAAGTCCCCGACGACCAAGGTGTTGCTGCTGGCGATTTTCCCGCGCAGCGCAAAGCCGACGGATAGCGCCCGCGTCCGCAACGACAAGGTCAACGCATTGATCAAGGGGTACGCCGACGGCAAGCGCGTGGTCTTCATGGATGTCAGCAAAGAGATGCTGGAGCCGGACGGCACGCTCACGAAGGAGATGATGCCCGACTTTCTGCATCCGCGGGAGAAGGGTTATGGCATCTGGGCCAAAGCGGTCCTGCCGGTCATCAAGGAGACCGTGGGCCGCTAGTCTTTCCGTTTTTATCGAAAGCGCTTAAGTCCCACGTGTCGGCCCACGTGACGGTGAAGCCTTCGCCGTCAAAACGCACCGGGAGCCAGACGTAGCGGCCGTCGATCGCGTTGTCGGGACGCCAGATGTCGAACATCGCGATGAAGGCGCCGGTCTTGCCTTGCACCGGAAGGATGAAGGTGCTCTGGCCGCCAAAGGTCTTTTCCGGGCCTAGCTTGTTCGCGGGATTGGTTCCGACGCACGGGTTGGCGAGCTCCTTCCAGGGACCCCAGATCGAAGGTGCCACGGCGGAACGCGCCGCATTGGGTGCCCAGCCGGTGCAGCCGGATCCGATGAAGTAGTACTTCCCGTTGTGCTTGCAGATCGCGGGGGCTTCCATGAACCGGCCTTCGAACACGCGGATGAACCGGCCGCTCGGGGTCAGATAGTCGTCCGACAGCAGCGCGATATGCAGCGTCTTGTTGTCTTCCGAAGCGTAGAGGTGATACGCCTTGCCGTCGTCGTCCACGAAAAGGGTTTGGTCGCGCGCCATGGAGTTGTCGGGACGGAAGCTGCGGAGGAAGGTGAACGGGCCGGTCGGCGCGTCGGCGACGGCCACGCCGCTACGTGC
Source organism: Kiritimatiellia bacterium (assembly GCA_035353175.1). Lineage (GTDB taxonomy): Bacteria > Verrucomicrobiota > Kiritimatiellia > RFP12 > UBA1067 > DAOPZC01. The sequence goes on from DAOPZC010000001.1 coordinate 263,499, forward strand.
GGCCTTGTATTCCTGGCCTTTGAGCTCGAGATGGAACCACATGACGAACTTGCCCGTTTTCGCGTTGAAGATCACTTTGGGGCGTTCGAGGATGCAGCCTTTGACGATGTCGCTGGCGGGATCGTCGGAGACGTGCAGAACGATCTCCTCGTCGCGCCAGTTTGTGAGGTCGCTGGAAGAATAGGCGTGGACGCCCACCTCCGCGACATTGCCGGCCTTGCCCTCGGTCTTGTGCTCCCCGTACCAGTAGTAGACGCCCTGATGGAAGAGGATGCCGCCGCCGTGCGCGTTGATGTGGACCCCCTTGTTATCCGGCCAGAGCTGGCCATTGTTGAGCGCGGCCAAGGGCGTGTCTGGATCGGCGGCTTGTGCAGGCTGCAGGCCCATCGTGCAGGCCCAGAGACAGCACGCCGCACGGCCGGAAAACAGGTTGAGAAAGGCTTTTCGCATCGGGATGATTCCTTGGCTTTTTGATGTGTGTGTTTTCTGAAAAGAGGAAAAACATACTGTAAATGGCCGTCTGCCGTCAATGCGCCGTTCCGCCCGGCTTCCGGGATGTTGACCGACCGCTTGTGATTCCGCAAATAAGACTATCGTCCCCTGGGTTCTTTTGTGTATTTTGTACGTAATAAATTACATTGGGGATGCGATTTTTCTTTGGGGGGAATGCGATGAGAAACACAACCGGCATCGTCTGTTTCGTGTGGCTGCTCGCGGCCGCGGCAGGGGCTCGCGCGGCCACGTGGTGGCAGACGCAGCTTGAGCAGGTCGAGGCGTTCAATCGGCAGACCGCGGCGTCGCGCGAGCAGATGCGCGCCGCCAATCCCGGCTGGCAGGCTTTCAAAGCGTGCAACGAGCCCTTGGAGAGCGCCGCGGAAGCGGTGCCGGTGCGCGTCTCGATGCGCGGGATTCGCAACGTGTGGCTCGGATCTGTCGGACGCGGCCAGAGCTTTGTCGGCGAGCCGGTGTGGGTGGATGCCCAAGGCCGGAAGACGCCTGTGCTTATAGCGACCAACGCGCTGTTGGCCGGCAAGCCCGCGGGCTTCACGGTCCGCGCCGCAGGGAAGTCGCCGCACAAGCTGCGCGGCGGCAGCGCCAAGACCTACGCCTACGGCTACCTCTTCAACGAGTGCCAGGTTCTGGCCGAGGCGCCGGAGGGCACGGAGTCGTTCGAGGCCGACGCGGGCCAGAACAACCCCAACAACACCCGCAGCGTGACGCGTTTCGTCATGGAATTGGAGTCGCGCCTCGCGAGTGCCGAAGCCCGCGCGGAGACCGCCGAAGAGATCCTGGCCGACATCGCACGCGCGTTCAATGCGCCGCAGGACATCTGCGAGCAGCTCTTGGAGCGCAGCGCGGAGATCTGGGGCGGCAACGCCATCTCCACCGACCTGCGGCAGCTGACGGACCGCTACACCGCGGCCTGTCCGCCGGGGCTGCGCGAGAAGGCCCAGAAGCTCCGTCCGCATTCGCCGGAGAACCTCGCCGCCGTGCGCGCGCTCTACTACCTCGAGCAGGCGCGCCAGCGTCTGCAACTCTGCCGCGCGACGGTCAACCTCGTGACGCGCGAAGGCGGCCGCGTGCCGTGGGCCGAGGCCGAAATCGCCGCGCTGGAAGCTCGGGTCGGCGCCGCGCTGGCGGCGGGTTCCGCCCCGGACGGCGACCTCTTCGGCGAGGCCTTCCGTTTGCGCCGCAAGATCCTCTTCGCCCATCCGGCGCTGCAGTTCGAGACGCTGCTGATCAATAAGAACCCGCCCACGATGTACAGCCACAACTGCGACCAGTACCTCGGCCGCCACAGCCGCGTCGGCGAAGGCCCGACGCTGCTCACGCAGTGGCGGAGCGACCAGCCCCGCGAGCGCAACCTGCTCAAGGACCGCCTGCCGCCGGGCGCGTTCTACAGGCCGAGCCTCCATCCGGACGGCAAGCGGTTCGTGTTCGCCTACGCGGACCACTCGACCAACAACCCGAACTACTTCCGCTATTTCCTCTACGAGGCGGCCGTCGACGGCGCGTGGGTGCGGCAGCTCACCGGTACGCCGCGCGATCCGCTTACGACCGCGGATGGCCGCGAGACTGTGATGGTGGAAGACAGCGACCCGTATTACCTTCCCGACGGCGGCATCGTGTTCGTGTCGACGCGCTCGCAGAATTACGGCCGTTGCCATGGCGGACGCTACACGCCCGCGCTGATGCTCTATCGGTGCGACCAGGACGGCAACGCCATCCGCCCGCTCTCCTACGGCATCGAGAACGAAACCACGCCGTCGGTCCTGAACGACGGCCGCATCCTCTATACGCGCTGGGAGTACGTGGACCGCCACGAGATGGAATTCCACAAGCTCTGGTGGAAGCGTCCCGACGGCACGGGCGTGTCGCACTACTACGGCAACGACACGATCTACCCGCTGATGATCTCCGAGGCGAAAGCCATCCCCAACTCCTCAAAGATCGTGGCGACCGCGGTCGCGCACCACAGCTTCCACACGGGCACGCTGATCCTGATCGACGTCATGAAGGGCGAAAACGGGCCTGACCCCGTCACGCGTCTCACGCCCGAGCGCCGCTATCCCGAGTCGGATGAGCCGGGCGGCGCGGGCCAGTTCAGCACGCCTTTCCCGCTGACGGAAAACCTCTTTTTCGCGACCTACTCGTCGGACCAGATTCCCTTCCAAGGCACGGTGCCGAAGGCCACGGGCTACAGCATCGTGCTCGTCGACACGGCGGGCGGGCGCGAGCCGATTTTCCGCGACGCGGACACCTCGTGCTTCTGCGCGCAGCCGGTCGCGCCGCGCGCCCTGCCGCCGGCGCTGCCGTCGATGCTGCCCCAACATCCCGAGGGCGAAACCGGCGTCTACGCGGTGCAGAACGTGAACCTCACGCGCAACGATCCGGAGGGCGTGCTCAAGCCGGGGCAGATCAAGTATCTGCGCTTCAACCGCATCTACGTCAAACCCATCGCTTCGAACGCCGCGCTCAACTGCCGCGTGGGCGTGGGGCTCGCGAAAAAGATTCTCGGCACGGTGCCGGTGGCGGACGACGGCTCGGTCGTGGTGCGCGTGCCTTCGGGCGTGCCGCTGCAGATCCAGGCGCTCGACGAGAACGGCATGGCGGTGATGACCGAGCGCTCCTTCCACTACCTGCACGCGGGCGAACGCCGCGGCTGCGTCGGCTGTCACGCGGAGAGCCACGCGTCGCCTCCGCCCGATGCCTCGCTGCTGATGCGTGCGCCGCAGGCGCTCACGCCGCCGGCGGGGCCGGCCTACGAGGGCGGTTTCAGCTTCGTGCGTACGGTGCAGCCCGTGCTGGACCGCCACTGCATCCGCTGCCACGGCCTCGGCGAAGGCGTGCCGCCCAATGGCGTCAATCTTATCGGGACGCAACAGGGCAGTTTCTCGCAGTCGTACGTCATTCTCGCACGCTATACGAATCCCATCGGCCTCAAGCCAGAGACGCACGGCGCGGAGAAAAACATCAGCCGCCCCATGGACTACTACGCGCACGGCGCGCAGCTCGGGAAAATGCTGTTGGCGAACCATCAAAAGGTGAATTTGCCGCGCGCGGATTTCCAGCGTTTGATCGACTGGATGGACCTCAACACGCAGGCCAACGGCGATTCGTCGCACAACCGCATCGAGCACGCCCGCATCAATGCGCAGGGCGAGAAGGCCTTGCGCGAAGCGGTGAAAGCCCGTTTTGGCGAAGCGCTCGCGCGTCAGCCGCTGCACGCCCTGCTCAATCACGCGAATCCCGACGAGAGCCGCCTCCTCAGGGCGCCGCTGGCCCCTGCGGCGGGCGGGTGGGGCCAGATCGAAAACGGCTGGTCCACGCCAGAAGATCCGGAATTCAAGCGGTTCCTCGCCCTTGTCGTGGCCTGTATCGAGCCTCTGCCGCCGGACGTCAACGGCACGTGCGGCCGCGACAACGCCTGTGTCTGCGGCGACTGCTGGATCCGGCTCG
>DAOPZC010000002.1:0-222578 GCA_035353175.1 Kiritimatiellia bacterium
CCCTGTTTTTGTCGTTGTTTTTGTTTTTGAACTCGGATTTGCACTTTAGGACACCGTGCGACAGGGAAGATTCATATAAACGAAAAACCCCGTTTTTATTGGGCTTTTTCAATAAAAACGGGGTCAAAAGGCTGGTGGGCGGTGAGGGACTCGAACCCCCGACATTCTGGGTGTAAACCAGACTCTCTAACCAACTGAGATAACCGCCCGGAAAGCGGTGCGCATTATGCCGTTTTGTGCGGCACGGATGCAAGCCCGGATTTGAACGCCTTCCCTTTCCGTGCGCATCCGTTACATTGACTTGCGTCAGGCGAAGGAAGTCCGCCAGAGGGAGTCGATTAAGATTAAGATTACGATTATGAGGGAAATCGAACCATCATCATCTTAATCTTGCTCCTAATCGTAATCCTGATCCCAACTTGAAGTGATCGGTCAATGTATCGGATGCGCCCGCCCTTTCCGTGCGCGCCTAGGCGAGCATGACCTGTCCGCCCGTCACGGGAATGGCCTGGCCCGTCTCGTAGGCCTGCTCCGTCAGGTAGTAGATGGCCTTCATCACGTCGGGCGTGGTGCAGCCCCGGCGCATCGGCACCTTTGCCTCGTAGAATTTCTTCACGTCCGCGAAGGTCTTGGCGCCCGGCACCTTGCCGCTGTCCAGGTATTGCTTGAAAAGCCCTTTCTGCGGGTCGGACCACAGCGGGCCGTCGTAGAAGTTGCCGGGGCAGATGGAGTTGACTTTGATGCCGTCCTCGACCAGCTCCAGCGCGAAGCTCTGCGTGAGCCCGATGCCGCCGAACTTCGAGCCGGCGTAGGCGCCGTTTTTGTTCGAGCCGACCAGGCCGGATTTGCTGTTGATCTGGACGATGTCGAACCACAGCCCCGGCGCGGCCTGGTGCTGCAGGGCCATGATCGGCGCGACCGTCTGGACCGAGAGGAAGTAGCCCTTGTAGTTGACGCTGGTCACGAAGTCGAGATCTTTGACGGAGAGGTCCTTCACGCTGCCCGCGCGCAGCACGCCGGCGTTCGCCACAAAGAGGTCCACGCCGCCGAAGGCGCCGACGACCTGCTCCAGCGCCGCGCGCAGCGAGTCGGCGTCCGCGACGTTCACGGCCACGCCGATCGCGGCCTCGCGTCCGCAGGCCGCGTTGATTCTGGCGGCGGCGGCGTTCACGCCGTCGACGTTGATGTCGGCGAGGGCGACCCACGCGCCCTGCCTGGCGAGATCGGTGGCGATCTCGAAGCCGAAGCCCTGCGCCGCGCCCGTGACGACGGCGATCTTGCCCGCCACGCGCCCGGAGACGGCGGGGAAGACGGCTTCATAGGTGCCCAGCGTGTCGAGCGTGACGCGCGTCGCGCCCGCGGGCAGCTGCCGGCGCAGCTCGCACAGCACATCGGCGCAACCCGGCGGGACGGAGATCGCGGGCTCCTGACCCGACGGTTCGACGCGCGCGAGGCGGGGAAGGATGTTGTCTTTTGCCATCAGCCCGCGCACGGCGGGCAGGATCTTGGTCAGCATAATATCATTTCCTCGGTTGATGTCAGCGAATCCGGAACGCTCAGCGTTTAACGCTCAACGCTCAAGTCAGCTCGTACCCCTTGAACGTTGAGTGTTGAGCGTTCAGAGTTGAACGTTATTTCACTTTGACGGGCTTGCCGCTCTTGGCGGAGGCGTAGAGGGCGTCGATGATCTTCATGAGCTTGACGGCCTCGTCGGGCGTGTTGAGCGGCTTTTCCTTGCCTTCGAGGGCCAGCACGAAGTTCTTGGCGGCGCGGACGCGGCCCATGGCGGGATCGGCGGCGGTGACGATGTCGCGGTTCACCGAGCAGCCGTTCTCCTGCGTGTAGAGCTCGCAGGAATCGATGCTGGTCTCGTCGAGCCCGTCGCGGCCGAAGAGGCGCTTGACGCAGCCGCCGGCCTTCTGGCCCTGGAAGGTGACGCTCACCTCTTCGCGCTTGTTCATCTCGGCCCACGCGTTGCGCAGGAAGAGCACCTGGCCGCCCTTGAAGCGCACGAAGCCGTGCGCCGAGGCTTCCACGTCGGTGACGCCGTGGGCGACGTCAGGGATGCCCCAGGGGCCCTTGAAGCCCTTGTCGGAGATGAAGTCGCTGAAGGTCTGCGCCAGCACCCACTCGGGCTGCGGGTAGTCCATGAAGTGGAGGGCGAGGTCGATCATGTGCAGCAGGTCGATGACGGGGCCGCCGCCGGAGAGCGCCTTGGTGGTGAACCAGCCGCCGAAGCCGGGGATGCCGGTGCGGCGGATCCAGAGCGCCTGCGCGGAGTTGATGCGGCCGACCGCGCCGTTGTCGAGATACGCCTTCATGGCGAAGGACTCGGGGCGGGCGCGGTTGTTGAAATCGAACATCAGGGTCTTTTTGGCCTTTTTCGCCGCGGCGGCCATGGCGGTCATCTCGGCGGCGTTGAGCGCCGGCGGCTTCTCGCAGAAGACGCTCAGGCCGGCCTTGAGCGCCTGGATGGCGAGCGGCTTGTGGAATTTGTTCGGGGTGATGACCGAGACCGCGTCGAGCTTCTCGGACTTGATCATGGCGGCGATGTTGCCGTAGACCTTGGGGATGCCGAATTTGTCCGCCACGCGCTGCGCCGCGGCCGTGTTCACGTCGGCGATGGCCGCCACGTCCGCCCCGGCTTCTTTGAAACCGGGGATGTGGTAGTTGGTCATGCCGCCGGCGCCGATGATGCCGATCTTGATGCTCATAAATGCTCCCGTTTGCGGACGGTCCGGGGTGCCGTCCCGCTCATTCACAGCTCCCGTCGGCCAGGGCGCGTCCCCGAAGCGTCCGAATGCGTGCCCAACGAGAAAATCGAATCAGTGTACGACAAACGCGGCGGCGGCCGAAGCAAAAAACGCGCGTCATTCGAAGGCGGCGAGGTTTTTCTCGCGCAGGCTGACGTAGCCGGGCGCGGAGGGCGTGGGCTTGCCGACGACCAGGTGGTCGACGACGCGGATGCCGAGAATGCGCGCGGCCTCGATCAGGCGGCGCGTGATGTCGATATCCTCTTTCGACGGCGTGGGGTCGCCGGAGGGGTGGTTGTGCGCGAGGATCACGGAGGCGGCGCTGTAGCGCACGGCTTTGGAGAAGACCTCGCGCGGGTGCACGGGGCTCGAGTCGAGCAGGCCGCGCGTGGTCTCGACGGGCTGGCCGATGAGTTTGTTTTTGGTGTCGAGCAGCAGCACCCAGAAGATCTCCTGCTGGAGTGTGCGGGCGAGGGGGCTGACGATGCGGTAGACGGCTTCGGGCTCGCGGATGGCGGGCGTGTCGGGGCGCGGCCCCTGCCGCGCGGCGCGCCGCCCGAGTTCGAGCGCGGCGGCCAGCTCCATGCACTTGACCTTGCCGAGCCCTTTGATCTTGCTGCCGAGCAGCTCGGCGAAATCGGCCTTGGCGAGGTCGGTGAGCCCGCCGAAGCGGCGCAGGATTTCGCGCGCGAGCTCGGTGACATTTTTGCCGGGGACGCCGGAGCGCAGGAGCAGGGCGAGCAGGATCTCGTCGGGCACGTGCTCCGCCCCGCGCCGCTGGAACTCCTCGCGCGGCCGCATCTCCTCCGGCAGATTCTTGACCGTGCAGGGCGCGTCGGGATAGACGGCGCGGTCAGGGGGACACGACGGGTGAGGGTCCATGTTGCCTCCAGATGTCGAGGACCCTCCGGGCGACACGCTCCGGCGGGTCGTTATCCTCAATGTCGATCCAGACCGTCCGGGTCTGGTGGCGGAACCAGGTCTCTTGCCGCTTCGCCAGCTGGCGCGTTCGGATCACGATGCGTTCGGACGCCGCGCGCACGGTGAGCGCGCCGTCGAGCAGGGCGCAGGCCTCGGCGTAGCCGATGGCCTGCGCGGCGGTGGCGGACCAGGCGGGGAAGTCCCGGCGGAGGGCCTGGACCTCTTCGACGAGGCCGAGCCTGAACATCTGTGCGACGCGGCGCGCGATGCGGGCGTGAAGCTGTTCGCGCGGCAGGCGCAGGGCGGTGACGGGGACGGCGGGCGCGGCGCGCTTCCACTGCTCCGGGAGGCTGCCGCGCGCCTCGATGTGCTCCAGCGCGCGGATCAGGCGGCGCGGGTTCGCGGGATCGGCGAGCGCGGCCAGCGCGCCGGGGGCGCGCGCGTCGAGGGCGCGACGGAGCGCGTCGGGCCCTTCGCGCTCAAAGAGCGCCTGCCAGCGGGCACGGGCTGCGGGGTCGGCGGCGGCGCCGTCGAGCCCGCCGGTGAGCGCCTTGATGTAGAGGCCGGTGCCGCCGGCGACGATGAGGCCGGGCGCTTCAGGCGAGCCGCTTGCCGCGCCGCGGTCGCGCAGGGCGCGCGCGGCGTCGGCGAGCCAGAGGCCGGTGCTGAAGGGCTCGGCGGGCGAGACCAGGTCGATGCCGAAGTAGGGGACCGCGCCGCGTTCGGCGCGCGAGGGCTTGGCGGTGCCGATGTCCATTCCCCGGTAGACCAGCATGGCGTCGGCGGAGAGAACGGCGCAGCCGAGCTGCTCCGCGAGCGCTTGCGCGACGGCGGTCTTGCCGGTGGCGGTCGCGCCGGCGAGAATCCAGGCGTGTGACAAAGGTGCCATCAGGAGCCAGAGGTTCGGGTTGAGGCGTTGGAACCGGAGCGCGGGCGTGTCCTTCTCGGCACCGCCCGGATCCTAATTCTTAACGCCGGCTTTCTTGTCGTGGTGCCACTGGGTGGCGATGAAAAGGAAGACCCCGCAGCAGATGGAGGCGTCGGCGATGTTGAAGGCGGGGAAGTGGGCTTGTCCCCAGAAGAAATCGAGGAAGTCGACCACGTAGTTCAGGCGGACGCGGTCGATCAGGTTCCCGAGGATACCGCCCAGAATCAGCGTCAGGGTGAGGGCGCCGCCCCACAGCGGCCCGAAGAGCTGCTTGCGCTTCCAGACCAGGAACGCGAACGTGAGCAGGGAGAAGGCGATCAGAAAGATCTGCTGCCCCGACAGCATGCCCCAGGCGGCCCCGCGGTTCTCCACGTAGCTCAGGCTGAAGAACCCGGGGACGACAGGAATAGAGCCCGCCGGCTTCAGGCAGGTGACGGCCCAATGTTTGGCGAGCTGGTCGGCGGCGACCAGAAGCGCGACGAACAGGGGGATGCGCATGGCCGCCCCTTATCTGCGTCCGCCGGGACGGGGCGTGCGCTCCATCTCGGACTGGCACTTGATGCAGTTTTTTGCGAAGGGCAGGACGGTCATGCGGGGCTTGCTGATCAGTTCGCCGCACGTGTCGCAGACGCCGTACGTGCCCTTCTCGATCGAGCGGAGGGCCTCGTCGATGTTGGCGATGAGCTGCTGCTGGCTGCTGACCTGTTCGAGCGTCTGAAGCCGCATGAAAGCGTCCGTGCCGTCCTCTTCGGGGTTGATCTCGTCCGTGCGCTGGAGCGCGGCGGAGCGCATCGAGCCGGACTGGCCGGTGATGCGGTCGCGCATGGCGAGAAGCTCGATCTTGAACTGGTCGAGGTCGCGTTTCTGGAGGCGGGCTTTTTTGGGTTCGGCAACCGGCACGATTTTCGGGGCAGATTTATGCTCGGTTTTCGGTGTGGGGAGGGTTGCGTTGCTCACGGTTTTCTTGACCAGATCCTTTTTCGGCGCCGCGGCGGTCGGTATGACCTTCTTGGCCGGCTTCGCCTGAGGCGGAGCTTTTTTCACGGCTTTTTTCTGTTGCACAGATTTCTGAACGGTTTTTTTGGAGAGAAGAGGTTCGGCGTTCTTCGGTTGCGCTTTCTTGGCGGATCCCTTTAAAGGCCTCGGCATGGCTTTCGCCGCCGAAACATTTTTAGCGTTTGCTTTCTGGCTCCGGGAAGAGCCGGGCTTATCTTTCTTTGATGTGGCCATGGTTCACCTCTTTCCAAAAAAGCGCTGTTTCTCACGTTCATCCTTGATGGGTCGATAGTATACGCGATTAAACAGGGAAGACAAGCTGTAAAATGCGCGTCACACGGTTTCCTCGGGCTGGAATCTGATCCACGCGCGGATGGTTTCGTCCAGCGGCAGGATCGCCTCGATCCGGGCCATCTCGTCGCCAGCGGGGCTGGGGATGGGGGCCGGTTCACCGACCGTCTTGCCTTCGATGTTGAGTGCCAGACGGGTCTTGCAGGAGATGATGTTGAGGTGCTCGTCGCGGTCCCATTCGCCGAGGATCGTATAGGTGCGGCACGAGCCGTCGGCCATGCGCAGCGACACCGTTGTGCCGGGGCCGACTTTGTCGCACGGGATGTCGGCGAAATCCGTCCCCTTGACCTGTTTGAGCTCGAGCTGCATCTCGGCCTGGCGCTGCAGAAGCTGGCGCTGCAAATCTTTGGCGGCCTGGTATTCGAAGTTTTCGCGCAGGTCGCCGTAGCTGCGGGCGGTGGCGATGTCGTGGCTGTTTTTGGGCAGCTCTTCCTCGACGAGGCGCTTGTACTGGAGCTGGCGTTCGGCGAGCGAACGCCAAGAGGTCCAGTGCACGACGGAGCCCGCCTGCGGGGCGAGCGTTTTCTTGCGCTCGGCCAACGCGGGGTCGAGCTTGAGCATGCGTCCCAGAAGCGAGCGGTGGGTCGAGGGATCCCACGCCGGCGAGGCCTGGATGCGCTCGAAGAAGAGCTGGCGCTGCACGGTGTCGAGCTCCTCGAAAATGGCGTCCAGCCATTTCGGCTGTTCGAAAAGCAGCTTGAGGTTGTTCTGCATGCGCAGGGCTTCGCCCGAAAGCTTGCCCTCCACGAGCACGATGGCATGGTTCAGCAGTTCGATCAGCGGCGGCAACGACGGCCAGTTGACCTCTTTGCGGAAACGGAAAATCCAGTTGACCAACGTGGGCGGCGCTTTGGGCTGGGCGAGCAGATGCCGGCATGCCTCTTCAGCCTCCGGGGTCTCCTTGAGCGTGGTCAGCACCTCGTTGAGGAGGCCGAACGGCATTTTCGGCAGGGCTTCCAGCATGTGCGCAGAGGCGTGGCTGCCTTCGGCCAGCAGGAAGGTGACCATCGACGCGACATCGCGCACGGGGAGGTTTTCGGCGGCTTCGATGTAACGGTTTTTGTCCCACAGGTGCGCGCGGAGCTGCTCGGCCGGCGGCGTGAGGAAGCCGAGCTGGTTCACGATGGCGGCGAGCCGGGCGTAAAGGGCGGCGTCGGTGTTGTACGCGCCTTTGATCGCGAAGCACAGCCGGTCTTCCAGCACGCCGCGGCGGCTGTCTTCCAGCCCGGCGATCCGGTTGACGGCTTCGAGGTCTGTGATCGCGTCCAGGATCTTGAGGGGATCTTTGGTCACCGCGAGTTTGTCGAACCACTCGTCGCCGTACGTTTCCGCCTCCGCAAGCAGCTGGATCGATTCGGCCCGTTTCGCAGGGAGGATGATCAGCGGGTCGTTTTTGAGGGTCTTGCGGGCGCTTTCCCAGAAGCTTTTCCAATTCGCCGCGGCGACGAAGCCCTGACGCGTGAGCAGGTCTTCGATCTTGGTGACCGGCATGTTGCCGAAGCTGCGCAGCGCCTTTTTCACCAGCTCGCCCGCCTGCTCCGCCGCCATTTTGGCGATGCCGGCTGGATCGTTGTGGCGGAGGGTGAGCAGGTGGTCGTGCGGGGCCCGCTCGAGGGTTTGGCACGCCGCCGTGAAGGTCATCGCATGGTTCGGCTTGCCCGTGAAGTCGATGGTGATCCGCTTGTAGAAATCGTCGAGGCGCTTGACCGTGCCCAGCCCCCAGGCGGGGTCGATGACCAGCGTGCCGGGCTTCAGCGCGAGCAGCAGGTCGAGGCTGCGGAAGGATTCGGCGAGCGGTTTATCGCCGAATCCCGCGGTGTCGATCAGGGCGGTGACGAGGCGGTCTTTGCTGGCCTTCTTGAGCGCGTCGCGGATCCCTGCGGCCTTGAGCGTGGCGGCGAGCGATTCGGTGCGGTCTTTGACAACCTGGTAGAGGCCCGTGAAATCTGCGGTCTCGATGAGTTCCTGGACGAGCATCGAGGTCCACTCTTCAGCCTTGCTGCTGTTCTCGGTGACGGCGCACGTGTGGATGAGCGTCAGCAGGTCAGCGACCGGCAGGGGCTTTTTCTCGATCAGGCCGAGAAATTGAGATTCGATTTGCGAATAAGTGGGTACTGCGTCCATTCGTGCGTCCTTGGTTCAATATGAAAAGGGCAAATACTTTATCAAAAACAGGAACCGATGGGAAGAACGGCGTTGACGGCTTTTAGGGCACGCGGCGCACGGCGCGTGAGGGCAGAGAAAAGGGGCGCGGCGCGCCCCCGGGTCGGTGGATCGCCGCTGCGCGCGCGGGTCAGCGTTGGGCGGCGGGCGCGGGGACGGGTTTGCCGAGCTGCGCGAGCACCAGCTTGAGGGCGTGCCAGACTTCCGTCTTGGCTTTTTTCAGCGACGCCAGGTCGCCGTAGGATTCGAAGCGCAGGATGTAGGCGGGGTGGAAGGTCGGCATCACGGGGATGCCTTCGTAGCGGGTCCATTGACCCTGGATGCGGGTGATGCCGACCTGGGTGTCGAGCAGCCCTTTGATCGCGGTGCCGCCCAGCAGCACGATGACTTTGGGCCGGATGAGGCGGATCTGCTCGCGCAGGAAGGGCAGGCAGGTCTGCATCTCGTCGGACTGCGGCGTGCGGTTCCCGGGCGGGCGGCATTTGCAGATGTTGGCGATGAAAACGTCGTCGCGCGAATATCCCATGGCGTTGATCATTTTGGTCAGGAACTGTCCGGCGGCCCCCACGAACGCGAGTCCTTGCCGGTCTTCGTCCGCCCCCGGCGCCTCGCCGATGAACATGACGTCCGGGCTGTTGCAGTTGCCCTGGCCGGGAACGGAGCGGGTCCGCTGCTGGCGCAGGACGCACGCGGCGCAGGCGTCGATGCGCGCCGCGATTTCGCCGAGGGCGGTGCGGCGCGCTTCGGGCGACAGCGCGGGTTGCGCGGTCGTTAGAGGCGCGGCGGCGGCTGCTGGGGGGCGGCTGCGGGGCGCCGCCGCTTCCGGGCAGGCTGCCGCCGATGCGGGGGCCGGCGCGGCCTGCGGCTTGCCGTCCGCCGCCAGGGACTGCATCACGCCCGGGTCAAGCTCGATCGTCCGCTCGCCCAGCTCTTTGAGCAGCGTGACGTGATCGGCGATGCCGTCGATGATGTCTGTCCATTCCGACATGCTCTACGCCTTTGCGAAACCGTTCGGGTTCTGGGACTGCCAGCGCCACGCGTCCTCGCACATGGTGCTCAGGTCGCGCTCCGCCTTCCAGCCCAGCTCGTTGAGGGCTTTGGACGGGTCGGCCCAGCATTCCGCGATGTCGCCGGGGCGGCGCGGCTGGATCGTGTAAGGAATCGTGCGGCCCGAGGCTTTCTCGAAGGCCGAGACCACTTGGAGCACGCTGCAGCCGTTGCCGGTGCCGAGGTTGTAAACCGCGAGGCCCGGTTTGGAGGCGAGCTTGTCGATGGCCTTGAGATGGCCGGCCGCGAGGTCCACCACGTGGATGTAGTCGCGCACGCCCGTGCCGTCGGGCGTCGGATAATCGTTGCCGTAGATGGAGAGGCTGGGGCGGCGGCCGATCGCCACCTGCGCCACGAAGGGCAGGAGGTTGTTGGGGATGCCGGCCGGGTCTTCGCCGATCAGTCCGCTCGGGTGCGCGCCGATGGGGTTGAAGTAGCGCAGCAGGATGATGTTCCACGCGGGGTCGGCTTTCTGGACGTCGCGGAAAATCTGCTCCATCATCAGCTTGGACCAGCCGTAGGGATTCGTCGCGCCCGGCGTGGGGCAGTCCTCGCGGATGGGCACAGAGGCGGGGTCGCCGTAGACCGTGGCGGAGGAACTGAAAACGATGTTCTTGCAGCCGGCTGCGATCATGGCCTCGCAGAGCGTGATGGTGCCGGTGATGTTGTTGCCGTAGTAGGCGAGCGGGAGGCGCGTGGATTCGCCGACCGCCTTGAGCGCGGCGAAGTGGATCACGGCGTCGACGCGGCCTTCGGCTTGGAAGACGGCGCCGAGCGCGGCGCGGTCGCGGATGTCGGCGTTGTGGAACGCGACTGCCCGGCCGGTGATTTTCTGCACGCGGCGCAGGCTTTCTTCGCAGCTGTTGCAGAGGTTGTCGACGACCGCCACGGCGTGGCCGGCGTTCAGGAGTTCGACGCACGTGTGCGAGCCGATAAACCCTGCGCCGCCAGTGACTAAGACCTTCATGGATAGACCTTTCAAATTGAAGTGTTCAGTTTACCGCAAACGGGGACGAAAACAAACCGGAAGTTTGGCCGGGCGCGCGGATGAGGTGTTGACCGGCGCGCCCGCTTTCTGCTAAAGTGAGCCTCATCTAAGTTTTCGCGGTCCACGCATGTTTTAGAGAAAGGAGACGAGGATGTCACACGTAACTTTCAAGGGCAATCCAGTCAAAACAACGGGCGATCTGCCGGCGGTCGGCGCCAAGGCTCCCGATTTTTCGCTCACGGGCAAAGACCTGGCGGACGTCAGGCTGGGGGATTTCGCAGGCAAAAAGGTGGTGCTGAATATTTTTCCGAGCATCGACACGCCGGTGTGCGCGGCGTCGGTCCGGCGCTTCAACGCCGAGGCGGGCGTGCTGGGCGACACGGCGGTGCTGTGCGTTTCGGCCGACCTGCCGTTTGCGGCGGGCCGCTTCTGCACGGTCGAGGGGCTTGAAAAGGTGCACCCCGTCTCGGTGTTCCGCTCTCCGGCGTTCGGCATGGACTACGGCGTGGCGATTGCCGAGGGGCCGCTGCGCGGCCTGCTGTCCCGGGCGATCGTGATCATCGACGGCGCGGGCAAGGTGACCTACACCGAGCATGTCGCGGAGATCACGCAGGAGCCGGACTACGAGGCGGCGTTGCGCGCGCTCGCGTGACCGCGCGGCGGCTGTGCCTCAGCGCGTCGGGCGGTGGACGTTGCCGTCGGGCGGAGGAAGACGCTCCGCCCGACGGGGACAGCGTCCCAGCGCCTTGTCGCCGAGCTTCTCGCGCAGCGCGTCCACGGCGCGGCAGAGGCGTTCGCGCTTTTCGCGGGCTTCGGGCGCGTCGTCGAAGAGCGAGAGCTGCTCGCTGCGCCCGTCGCTGAACCCGCTGACGCCGAAGCCGATCAGCCGGACCGGCTGGATCAGCCGCTCCGCGTCGAACAGCGCCATCGCCATTGCACGGAAGGAGAAGTCGTCGCACACGGCCGTCTCGAACGGCGCCTGCCGCGTGATCGTGCGGAAGTCCGACCAGCGCAGTTTCAGCCGGCCGACGGTCGCGTAGCGACAATGGGCGCGCACGCGCTGGCCGACCTCGTCTGCCAGTTCCTTGAGGATTTCGCGCACGGTCTCGCGGTCGCGGCAGTCTTCGGGAAACGTGTATTCGCGCGAGAGGCTTTTTTCTTCGAACGCGGTCTCGACCTCGCGCGCGTCTTCGCCGGACGCGAGCGCCAACAGGTGCGCCGCGAGGCTTTCGCCCAGCAGCCGGGTCAGATATGCCGGATCAGCCGCCTGGAG
Source organism: Kiritimatiellia bacterium (assembly GCA_035353175.1). Classification (GTDB taxonomy): domain Bacteria; phylum Verrucomicrobiota; class Kiritimatiellia; order RFP12; family UBA1067; genus DAOPZC01. Next base: position 11,421 of record DAOPZC010000002.1, read on the forward strand.
GTCCGCGACGGTCCGGAATCCCGCGCGCTCCAGCGCTTCGCCCGTCACCTTCCCCACGCCCCAGAGCGCGCCGACCTTCAGCGCGCCCAGGAACCGCACGACCGACTCGCGCTCTTCCGGCACCACAAACAGCCCGTCTGGCTTGGCCTTTTCGCTGGCGAGCTTGGCCAGAAACTTGTTGTGGGCCACGCCGACCGAGGCGGTGAGCCGCACCTCGGCGCGGATGGCGGCGCGGATCTGTTGGGCGATGGCCATGCCCTCCCCGAACAGCGTGCGCGCGCCGGTCACGTCGATGAACGCCTCGTCGATCGAGACCGGTTCGATCAGCGGCGAGAAGCGCTCGAAGATCGAGAAGACACGGCGCGAAGCCGCATCGTACCGCGCCATGTCGGGCGGGACGAAAATCCCCTGCGGACAGCGCCGGTAGGCTTCGCGCGAGGGCATGGCGGAGTGCACGCCGAAGGCGCGCGCCTCGTACGAGCAGGTGGAGACCACGCCGCGCTGGTCGGGCGGCGCGCCGACGATCACCGGCTGACCGCGCCACTCGGGGTGGTCGCGCTGCTCGACCGCCGCGAAAAATGCGTCCATGTCGACATGGAGAATGCATCGCCGCATGAAGAACCCTCAAAAAAAACACCGCCCCGGAGCCGGGACGGTGTGCGCGAAGAGAGCCGCCTGAGAAGGCCTCACTCCGCGGTTGGGGCGGCCGGCGGAACGGGTGCCGGGGCCGGGGCCTGAACCGGAGCCTGAACCGGAGCCTGAACCGGGGCCGGACGGGGGGCGGCCGGAGCGGGCCGGGGCGGCTGCGGCGCCGACGGCTGTCCCGAACCCGCCTTCACGGGTTTTGCCGCCAGCATGCATCCCAGCGTTCTTCCGATCAGTTTCGGCGACTGCTCAACAATCGCGCAGGAGGCGCATTCTTCGATCACCTTGTTGACAACGCCCATGCCCAGTTCCTTGTGCGCGTTCTCGCGCCCGCGGTACTGGAGGGTCACCTTGACTTTGTGTCCTTCGGCAAGGAACTCTTTGATCTGACGCAGCTTGTGACCCAGGTCGTTCGCGTCCACGCTGGCGTGGAACTTGACCTCCTTGATCATCGTCGTCTTCTGGTTCTTGCGCGCCTGCTTGCGCTTGATGCTTTCCTCATAGCGGAACTTGCCGAAATCCATGATTTTGCAAACCGGCGGTTCGGCGTTCGGGGATACCTCCACGAGGTCGAGTCCCTGTTGATCGGCAAGGCGTTGCGCGTCGCGCGTGGTCATCACCCCCAGCATTTCGCCGTTGGCGTTGATCACACGGACATTCGGGACACGGATTTTGAAGTTAACACGGATGAACGAAGCGATAGCTCACCTCCACTGTTGAGCCGGCGATGCGGCTCTTGTTTCTGTTTCTGAACATGTCCGGTAAAACCGGGACCCCAAAAAACCACTATGCCTTCAGCGCGGCCTTCAGCAGTTCCATGAACGCGTCGAGCGTCATGGCGCCCTGGTCGCCCGCCTCGCGGCTGCGGACCGACACCACGCCCGCCTCGGCGTCGCGTCCGCCGACCACCAGCATGAAGGGCACCTTCTCGAGCTGGGCCTTGCGGATCTTCGCGCCGAGCTTCTCGTTGTCGGCGTCGACCGTCACGCGGACGTCCGCCTCGCGCAGCGTGGCCTCGATGCCCTTCGCGTACTCGATTTGCCCCGCCGTGATCGGCAGCACGCGCACCTGCTCCGGCGCGAGCCACGCGGGGAACGCCCCGCCGTAGTGCTCGATGAGGATGCCGAAGAAGCGCTCGAGGCTGCCCAGCAGCGCGCGGTGCACCATGTAGGGCTGGTGCTCCTTGCCGTCCTCGCCGATGTAGGTGAGGTTGAAGCGTTCCGGCAGGTTGAAATCGAACTGGATGGTGCCGAGCTGCCAGGGGCGGCCCAGCGCATCCTTGATCTTGAGGTCGATCTTCGGGCCGTAGAAGGCCCCGCCGCCCTCGTCCACCTGATAGGCGATGCCCTCGGCCTTGAGGGCGCTCTCGAGCGAGCGCGTGGCCTGCTCCCAGCGCTCCGGCAGGCCGACCGCCTTCTCGGGGCGCGTGGAGAGGTAGGCCGTGATGTCGTTGAACCCGAAGCGGCGCAGGATGCGCAGCGCGAAGTTCACCGTGAAGCGGATTTCGCCCTCGATCTGCTCCGGGGTGCAGAAGATGTGCGCATCGTCCTGGGTGAAGCCGCGCACGCGCAGCAGGCCGTGGCGCACGCCCTCTTTCTCGTAGCGGTACACCGTGCCCATCTCCGCCCAGCGCAGCGGCAGGTCGCGGTACGAGTAGCGGCGGGTCTTGTAAATCTGGATGTGGAACGGGCAGTTCATGGGCTTCACGTAGTACTGCTCGACCGTCGTGTGCGAACCCTCGCCCTCCGTCACGTTCATGCACGGGAACATGCTCTCGCGGTAGAAGCCCAAGTGGCCGGAGGTCTCCCACAGCTTGGCGCGGCCGACGTGCGGGGTGAACACCATTTCGTAGCCCGCGCGGAAGTGTTCGCGGCGCCAGTAATCTTCGATGGCCACGCGGACGCGCGCGCCCTTGGGATGCCAGTGCGCCAGGCCGGGGCCCACGTCTTCGCTGATGCTGAACAGCTCCAGCTCTTTGCCCAGCTTGCGGTGGTCGCGCTTCTTTGCCTCTTCGATGCGGGCGAGCGCGGCGTCGAGCGCCTCCTGCGAGACGTCGGCCATGCCGTACAGCCGCTGCAGCATCGCGTTGTTTTCGTCGCCGCGGTAATATGACCCGGCCACGGCCATGATCTTCACCGCGCCGATGTCCGAGGTCTTGGCCACGTGCGGACCGCGGCACAGGTCCGTGAAATCGCCGCACGTGTAGAGCGAGACGGCCTCGCCTTCGGGAATGTCGGCCAGGCGCTCCAGCTTATATTTCTGGCCCGCGAAAACCTTGGCGGCCTCGGCGCGCGAAACCTCGCGGCGCTCGAAGGGCAGCCCGGCGCTGATGATCGCCTTGATCTCCGCCTCGATCTTCGGGAAATCTTCCGGCGCGAGCCGGTGCTCCATATCGAAATCGTAATAGAACCCGTCCTCCGTCGAGGGTCCGATATCCAACTTCACGTTGCCGTATAGCCTGCAAACCGCCGCCGCCATCACATGGGCGGCGCTATGACGCATCACTTCAATCGCTTCCACAAAAACCTCCAAGCCGGGGAGCATACAAACGCCCGCCGGAAAACAGCCAAACAGTTAGAGTAAAGTGTCCCGAATCCGGTGCCGGATGTCAAGCGCCCGCTTGCGGCCGCAAACTCCGCCGCGTCGGGTGCGGGCTAGGACTCCTCGATGAGCGTGAGGGCGATGTCGCGGCTTTTGCCGGCGCGGGTGACCGTGAGCGTCACGCGGTCGCCGGGCTTGCGCGGGTCGAGGATCGCCTGCACGTCTTCGATGGTCCGCACGGGGGTGCCGTCGACCGCGGTGATGACGTCGCCGAAGACCAGCTCGCCGAGCCGGTTGATACCGAGGCCTTCGAGGCCCGCTTTTGCGGCGGGGGTCTGGTCGAAGACGGCGTAGATGACGACGCCGGTGATGTCGGCGCGTTCGGTGACGTGATCGGGCAGCAGCTGCACGCCGAGGCCCGCGCGCGTGACGCGGCCCTTTCCGATCAGCTGGGGTACCACGCGCGAGACGGTGTCGGAGGGGACCGCGAAGCCGATGCCCGCGTAGGCGCCGCTCGGGCTCAGAATGGCGGTGTTGACGCCGACCAGCCGTCCGCACGCCGCCAGCAGCGGCCCGCCGGAGTTGCCGGGGTTGATCGCGGTGTCGGTCTGGATCACGTCGTAGATCTTGCGGTCCGTCATGGAGGTGATGGTGCGCCCGAGGGCGCTGACGATGCCGGACGAGAGGGTGGTGTCGAGGCCGAAGGGGTTGCCGATGGCATAGACCTGCTGGCCGACTTCGAGGTCGCGCGACGGGGCGGCCTCGACCGGCACGAGCTTTTCGGGCGGCGCGTCGATCTTGAGCACGGCCAGATCGTAGTCCGGCGCGACGCCGACGAGCTTGGCGTCGTAGCGGGTGCCGTCGGGGAAGGTGACGGTCAGGGTGTTCGCCTGGTACACCACGTGGTAGTTGCTGATGATGTGGCCTTTCTTGTCCCACACGAAGCCCGAGCCCGCGCCCTGCGGCACCTCGTAGAGCTGGACGTCGAAGAAGCCGCGGCGCACGAGCGCGTTGTTGGCGACCGCGACGACGGAGGGGGAGACGCGCTTGTAGACGGCGGTCGCCTCGGTCTCGGGGATGGGTTGCACGAAGCGCGGCGCGGGCTGCGCGGCGGCGCCGACCTGGTTGGTGAGAGGGGGCGGCGGTTCCGTGGGAACCTCCCGCCGCCGGCGATTGTCCAGGAGCTGGAACGCGAGGAAAAACACCATCGCCACCAGCGCTAAGGTGAGAAAAGGTGAACGTGCCGAATTCATAGTCCCAAGGATAACGCATCCCGACAGAGGTTTTCGAGCCGAAAAACAGCCCCACGGGCCCGCGGCCGCGGGCCCCGTCTCCCGTCCCGCCCCGCCGGCGCAGAGAAAGCGGTGGCACGGGCAGGCCGGAAACGTGTATACTGCCGCTATTTCCACAGAACGGAGAACGATGTGAACTGGCCGCTGTTTTTCAGTACGTTTACCCTCATATTCCTGGCCGAACTCGGCGATAAAACACAGCTGGCCGTGATGAGCCAGTCGGCCGCGTCCACGTCCAAGTGGACGGTGTTCGCGGCGGGCGCGATCGCGCTGGCGGCGTCGACGGCGATCGGCGTGCTGGCCGGCGACCTGATCCGTCGCTTCGTGCCGGACGAGCGGTACATCAAATGCGTGGGCGGCGCGCTGTTCCTGGTTTTCGGCTGCCTGATGCTGCGCGAGGCCTTTCTGCCCAAGGCTGAAAAAGCCGAAGCCGCGCCCCGCAGGGTTTCCGACATCACCGGCTGGGTGGGCCGTTTCGTGATTCAGCAGGCGGCGGTTTTCGAGAAGGCGGCTTTTGAGGACTACGAGGCGCTGGCGGCGCGCTCGTTGGATCCGGACGAGAAGGCGGTGTTTGCGCGGCTGGCGGCGGAGGAGCGCTGGCACCACGAGGCCATGCTGAGCGCGCTGGCAGCAGGGGCGGACAAAGACATCCCGATCACCGCCGCGATGGCGGGGACGCTGCCACCGGTGGACGACCTCATGCACGACGCGGTCAAGGCGTCCAAAGAGGTCGAGCACGCGATCGAGCACGAACGCGCCATGGCGCTGTTCTACCGGACGCTGGCGGAGAAGAGCGTGATCCCGCGCTTGCGCGAGACTTTTACGGCGCTGGCCGTCGCGGAGGACAACCACGCCCAGCGTCTGATCGCGCTGCGGAAATGAGCGCGGCGGAGTGCGGAAGCGCTAAAGCGGCTTTGAACGAATGAACGAGTGGATCGACATACGGAAAGATGACCGGCACGTGGCGCGCGAGCGCGAGAAGGCGCGCGCGCTGCGCAAGAGCGCCTGGTGGCGGCAGCAGATCCAGGCGGGCGTGTGCCACTATTGCGGCAAGCAGGTCGGCGCGGACGCGCTGACGCTGGATCACGTGGTGCCGGTCGCGCGCGGCGGCGCCAGCACCAAGGGCAATGTGGTGCCGGCGTGCGCGGCGTGCAACAGCGCCAAAAAATATCTGACGCCGGCCGAGCAGATCCTCGCGGATTTGGAGCGGGGCGGGCTCGGGAGTGAGGCGCCGTGACGGCGGCGAAACGTCTGATCGTGGTGCGGCCCCACGGCTTCTGCTCGGGCGTGGCGCGTGCGGTCGAGGCCGCCGAGGCCGTTCTGGCGCGCTGCCGCGGCGAGACGGTCTATTGTCTCAATGAGATCGTCCACAACAAGCAGGTCGTCGCTCGCCTGGCCTCGCTCGGCATGGTATTCGTGAGCGATGTTGCGGCGGTTCCCCGGGGGTCGCTACTGCTGTTCTCGGCGCACGGCGTGTCGCCGGAGGTGGTTCGGCTGGCGGCGGCCCGCGGGCTGCGGGTGATCGATGCGACCTGCCCGTTCGTGGCCAAGGTGCATGCCGAGGTGCGGCGCTTCGCGGCACAGGGCGCGTGCGTAGTCTGCATCGGGCATCGCCGCCACGAGGAGGTCGCGGGCGTGGCGGGCGAGGCGCCCGGGCACGTTCGGATCGTGGAGAGCGCGCGGGAGGCGGAGGCGCTGGAGGTGCCCGCCGGCATGCCGGTCGCGGTGGTGACGCAGACCACGCTGGGCGCGGCGCAGGTGGAGGCCGTGATGGCGGTGCTGCAGCGGCGTTTTATCGGGCTGAGGCAACCCGCGAGCACGGATGTGTGCTACGCCACGCGCAACCGCCAGCAGGCCGTGAGCGCGCTGGCGCGCGCCTGCCAGCGGGTTCTGGTGCTGGGGTCTGCCAACAGCTCCAACAGCCAGCGGCTGGTCGAGACCGCGCGCGCGGCCGGGGCCGGGGCTGTGCTGGTCAGCGAGGTGGTTCAAATGGAGGCGCTGGAGTGGCGGGCCGTCGAGACGGTCGGAATCACGAGCGGCGCCTCCACGCCGGAATCGTTTCTGGACGAGACGGTGGCGGTGCTGCGTGCGCGCCACGGGTTTCCCGCGCCCGAGGTTCTGACGGCGGTGGAAGAGGATTCGCACGTGTTCAAGTTGCCGGCGCTGCCGGTGTAAGGGGGAATAGACCTGTGATGGACGACAAGGCGTTGTTCGCGATCCCGTGTGGGCTGTTCGTGGTGGGCGCCCGGTGCGAAGGGGGCTTTGCCGGTTGCATCGTCGATGCGTTTATCCAGGCGACGGCGTTTCCCGCGACGGTGATCTTGTGCAGTCAGCACCCGACGCTGACGAACGCCTGCATCAAGGCGGCCGGCGAGTTCAGCGTGTCTGTGCTGCGCGAGGATGTTGACCCGTTCGTGATCGCCAATTTCGGGTTCCAGTCCACGCGCCAGATCCAGAAGTGGCCGCTTGTGGAGCACCGGTTTCAGAGCGGGCTGCCGGTCCTGCAGCGCGCCGCGGCTTGGTATGTCTGCAAGGTGCTCTTCACGCATGAGCTGGCCACGCACACCCTCTTTCACTGCGAGGTGCTGGAGGCGGAGCAGGGCGAGGGGACGCCGCTTTCATACGGGTACTACAGAGACCGCCTGAAGGGCCCCACGATCGCCGCGTTTCAGGCGCTCAAGAAAGCCCAGGCGGAAAAGAAAGCGCGCCTGGCCTGACCGGGTTGCGGGGGACGGGCGTGCGGTCTCACCGCGGCGCTCACGTGCGGCGGCGTTCGTGCGAGGGCGGGATTTTGAGGATGCCGCGGTATTTGGCGATGGTGCGCCGCGCGACCGTGACGCCCTGCCCGGAGAGCTTCTCTTCGATCGCCTGATCCGACAGCGGTTCGGCGGGATCTTCCGCATCCACGAGTCTTTTGATCTGGTCCTGAATCGATTTGTTCGAGATCGAGACGCCGTCTTTGCCCTTCAGCCCCGGCGTGAAGAAGTACTTCATTTCGAAGAGCCCGATCGGCGTGCGCATGTACTTGTTGGCCACCGTGCGGCTCACGGTGGTTTCGTGCACGCCCACTTTCGTGGCCACCTCGGCCATGGTCATCGGCCGGAGCGCTTCGACGCCTTGCGTCAGGAAAGCCGTCTGCGCGTCGACGATCTCCTGCGCGATCTTGCGGATCGTTTCCTGGCGCTGATAGATGCTGCGGATGAGAAAGGCTCCCGCGCGGATGCGCTCGCGGATGTAGGACTTGGTCTCGGAGGAGACCTCCTTGCTTTCGAGCAGCTGGCGGTAGTGCTTGCTGATGTGGATGTGGGGCAACTGCCCGTTGTCCACCTTGGCGACAAAGTGCCCTTTCTCTTTGGCGACAAAGACTTCGGGCTCCACGTACTCGACCTCCGCGCGCTCGAACGAGCGGCCGGGCCGGGGGTTAAGGCTGCGGATCAGCGCGATGACGTGGGCGAGTTCCTCACGCGTCAGCGACAGCGTTTTACAGAGAAACTTTTCGTCGTGGGCGCCAAGCCGTTCCAGGTGTTTGTCGATCACCAGCCGCGCTTCCTCTTCCCACGGCGAGTCTTCGACCAGTTCGAGCTGCTGCAGCAGGCATTCGCGCAGGGTGCGGGCACCGACGCCGGGCGGGTCGAATGACTGGAGGACCTTGAGGATGGCGAGAACCTCGCGCTCGCTGCGTCCCGAGATCATGATGATGTCCGGCAGGCTTCCCGTGAAATAGCCGTCGTCGTTGATGTTCCCGATCAGGTTGATGGCGAGTTCGCGGTCTTCTTCCGAAAGGTCGGTGAGCGTGAGCTGCTCCAGCAAATGGTCCTGCAGCGACACCTGCTGGCGGACCGAATCGAACAGGTACTGCCGCTTCTCCTCGGCATCCTCTGAGGACGGCGCGTTCTCCATGCCCTGCATGAAATAGTCGCGCCACTCGTCGTCCTGCTGCAGAATCGCGTCCACGTCCGGGTTGAAGTCCAGCCCCTCGTCGGTGGCGTGCTGCTGCGGCGCTTCCGGCTCGGCCGTGGAGAGCGTGACCTCGACCGGGTCCTTGACGTCCTCGATCGTGGGGTTGACCGCCATCTCTTTGAGGATCGCGGCACGCAACTCCAGCACCGGCATCTGGAGCATCTCCAGCGACTGGCGTAGCTGCGGCGCGAGCGTCATCACCTGACGCTGCTGCTGACTCAAACTTAAATAGGGTCCTGCCATGCATGCACCAACCAAATGGCCGCTTGCGCTTTGCAAGCATCATCCGTACCATTTGGCATTTCGGGTGCTCATCATAGTGCAACGGCGGGGCCTCGGCAAGCGCCGTTTTGGGCGGTTCGCGGAACACGAGGCGTTTTTTTTCGAGACGGCTGAACCTTGTGCGGCGCCCAGCGTTCAAACGCATATGAAATACACGTTTCTAACGTTCGTCTGGGCCGTCCTGTGCGGAGGACTCTGTGCGGCGGAGGTCACCAATCTGCCGCCCGTCGTCGTGACGGCGTCGCGGGTCGCGGAGCCTGTCAACACCGTCGCCGCTTCGGCGGACACGGTCTCTTCAGAGACGCTGCGCGAGTCGCAGACGCGCACGGTGCCTGAGGCGCTGGACATGACGACCGGAATTATGGTGCAGAAGACCTCGTACGGGCAAGGGTCGCCCTATATCCGCGGCTTCACGGGGTTCAGGACCCTGATGCTGGTGGACGGCATCCGCCTCAACTCGCCGGTTTTCCGCGAGGGCGCCAACCAGTATTGGAACACGGTGGACAGCTATTCGCTCGATTCGCTTGAAGTGCTGAAGGGCCCGGGATCGACCCTGTACGGGTCCGATGCGGTCGGGGGCACGGTACAGGCGTTCACGCGCGAGCCCGAATATGCGCCGGAGGGAGGGGGGGATGTGTGGGGCGGCCGGCTTGCCGCACGGGTCGCTTCGGCCGAACATTCCGTGACGGGCCGTGCGGAAGGCGAATACGGATCGGACCGGTGGGCCGGAATTTTCGGGGTCACCTACAAGGATTTCGGTGATCTCGAGGGCGGCAAACATGTGGGGCGCCAGGAAAAGACCGGCTATCAGGAGATGGACTTCGACGCCAAGGTCAGGATCGCGCTGCGCGGCGACCGGGAACTGGTTTTCGCGCACTACACGGTCGATCAGGACGACGTGTGGCGCACGCACCGCACGCCCTACGGCATTTCTTGGCAGGGCACGGCCGTCGGCACCGAGCCGGTTCATTCCTATGACCAGGACCGCTCGATGACCTACCTGCGCTACATCGACCGCGAGGCGACGGCCCTTTACGACGAGTGGCAGTCCACCGTCTACTTCCAGCGCCAGGAGGAGACGAAAGACGTCGTCAAGAGCAGCGGCACCAGCACCGTCGACGGGTTCGATGTCCAGACGTGGGGCGCGTCGTCAGACATGATCAAAGAGACGGACATCGGGACGTGGGCGTATGGTGTCGAATACGTGCACGACGGCATCGACAGCTTCCGCCGCAGCTATCAGGCCGACGGCACGCTCGGCTCGGTCGGTATCCAAGGCCCTGTCGCGGACAACTCGGCATACCACACGGCGGCGCTGTATGTGCAGGACCGCGTGGACCTCGCCGACCGGTGGGAGCTGACGCTGGGAGGCCGGGCCACGTATGCGCGGGCGGACATCGGGCGCTATGAAAACTTTGAGACCTCGCCCCACACGGCGGCCGCGATGGATGAGCACTGGTTCGATTTCTCAGGCCACGCCCGCCTGTCCTATCGGGCGCTCGACGATTGCTGGTGGCTGTATGCCTCGGTGTCACAGGCCTATCGCGCGCCGGGGCTGTCGGACCTGACGCGGTTCGATGTCAGCCGCAGCACCGACATCGAGACGCCCTCCACAAACCTTGATCCCGAGAAATATCTGACCGGCGAGGTCGGCTCGCGTTTTACGGCCGATCCCGTGTCGTGGCACATCGCCTACTTTTATACCCGCATCCATGACCTGATCATTCGCCAGGCCGCTTCGGACGGGTACTACACCAAGCTCAACGGCGGCGACGGATACGTTCACGGCGTCGAAAGCGAGGTGGAGGTGCGGCTGGGACGCCACTGGCTGTCGCGGAGCGGCTTCACGTGGATGGAGGGGTACACGGACTACACCGGCTCCGACGGGGAGAAGATCAGCGAGCCGGTGCGGACGATGCCGCTGACGGTGTACACTTCGCTGCGGTGGGAAAGCGAGAGCCGCCGGTTCTGGGCCGAGGTTGCCGAGCGGGCTTCGGACTGCGAGGACCGGCTGACGGCGGCCGACAAGACCGACACCCAGCGGATCCCGCCCGGGGGCACGCCGGGCTATGCCGTGACCGACCTGCGGGCGGGGTGGCGCGTCAAGAAAGGGTTGTCGCTGGTGGCCGGCGTCGAGAACGTGCTGGACAAGGATTACCGCATCCATGGCTCCGGCAGCAATGAGCCGGGCCGGAACCTCATTCTTTCGGTGGAGTACCGGTTCTGACCCTGCGCACGATGCCCCCGCTCAAATGAGGAAGCGAGAATAGGGTAAGACTGCCGCCCACGGAGGGCGACCGTAACTTTCAACGCTCAACGTTCAACTTTTACTCTCGCGTTATCGACGAGACCGGCCGTTGAACTCAGGTTGAATCGGCGATCCGACTGTGTTACCTTTCCCATTTCAATTTTTCAGCACGTGTGGAAGGAGAACGGACCATGAAGACGCCTTGGACGGTGGTGGCGGTGGTGGCGGGGCTGGCGTGGGGTGTTTCGGCTGAAGGGCTCACGCCGCAGCTCATGCAGGACGTTCAGCGGTCCGTCAGCAAAGGGGTGGCCTGGCTGAAGGGACAGCAGAAGCAGAACGGCGCTTGGTCCGACGAGAGCATGCCGGCGCTGACGGCTCTTCCGCTCTGGTCCATCGCCGCATCGGGCGAAAAGGCGTTCTCGCCTGAAGCCGGGCGGGCGGTCGCGTTCCTGCTCGGCAAGCAGCAGCCGGACGGCGGAATCTACGTGCCGGTGGCGGGCCGGCCGGGCGGCGCGCTCGGCAATTACAACACGTCGATCTGCGTCGCCGCGCTGTTCGCCACCGGCCGCAGGGAGACCGGGCCTGCTGTGCTCAAGGCCCGCGCGTACATCGCCGCTTCGCAGCACGCGGGCGGGGACCTGCACGCCGGCGGCTTCGGATATGACAAGGATGCCGGGCGCCGCTACTCCGACCTGAACAACACCCAGTTTTCCATGGACGCGATGCGGCGCACGCAGGGGGCGGAGGAACTGCGGCCGGCGGGTGAAAAGCGGGCCGACATCGATTGGGACGCGGCGCTGAAATACGTGTCGCAGATGCAGAACGCCGAGGGCGAGACGGCCGGCGGGTTCGCCTACAACACGCAGGACCCCAAAGGCGGGGTCGTCACCAACGCGAACGGCCGCGTGATGTTGCGCGCCTACGGCAGCATGACCTACGCCGGGCTGCTGGCCCTGGTGCACGCGCGCCTGGAAAAGAGCGACCCGCGCGTGCGTTCGGCCGTGGATTACGGGTCGCGTTTCTGGACGCTGGAGGAGAATCCCGGCCAAGGGCAGCAGGGCCTTTTTTTCTATTTCAATGTGATGGCGCGCGCGCTGAGCGCGGCCGGGCTGGACGCGTTGCCGAAACACGCGGCGGAAGGCGAGATCCTCTGGCGCGAGCAGTTGGCGCGCAAAGTCATCGGCCTCCAGAAAATTGACGGGTCATGGGCCAACGAGAACAACCGCTGGTGGGAGAATGATCCCGTGTTGGCCACTTCCTATGCGCTGCTGGCCTTGGAGTTTACGGCTGGGCTGACGCGCTAAAAAAAGGGGAGGCGGCATGCGGAAACGTCAAGGATGGTTGGCGCTGGTATTGGCGGCGGGACGCGTGTGCGCGGGGGTCGTCGAGGGCCCCCGCGAACTGGCCGTGCTGCAAGAGGTGGACGTGCTGGTGATCGGGGGCGGCAGCGGCGCGGTGCAGGCCGCGGTGCAAGCCGCGTCGGACGGGGCCTCGGTCTTTCTGGCCGCGCCGCGCCCGTATCTGGGCGACGATATCGCGGGAACCCTGCGGCTGCGGCTGTCGGATGATGCGGTGCCGCAAACTGAGCTGTGCAAGGCGCTGTACGCGCCCTCGGCGGAGCCGGGCACCGCGCCGAAAGCGGCCGCCGAGGTCACGCCCATGAAGGTCAAGAAGACCTTCGACGAGGCGCTGCTTAAATCCGGCGTGTCTTTCCTTACCGGCTGTTTTGCGACCGAGCCGCTGCGTGACGTCGCGGGACACGTCGCGGGGGCTGTTCTCGCCAACAAGAGCGGACGCCAGGCGGTGATCGCCAAGACGGTGATCGACGCGACCGAGCGCGCCGTGTTTTGCCGCGCGTCGGGCGCGCGGGCCCGGCCTTTCCCGCCGGGCAACTACACCTTTACGCGCAGGGTGATCGCGACCGAAGCTCCCAAGGCGGACGGCATGGTGGTGAAGGAGGCGCTCGGGTTCTATCCCGTGAAAATGGGCAAGGAGAAGGTGGACGGCCGCCTCTACGAATGCGCGATCTCGCTGCCGGTGAAGGACGGGGCGCCCGCGTCTTTCGCCGAGGCCGAACAGAAGGCGCGCGACATGACTTTTGTTTCCGGCGTGCTGGATGCTTCCGACAGGCTTTTCTTCGTCCCGCCCGATCCGCTGGTCGGCCGCGCTACGTCGGAGGAGGCGCGGCCTGACGCGGCGGCCGTTGCGCTGGAGGCGTTCCGGCCGCAGGGGCTTCCTTACGTCTTTGTGCTGGGCTCGATGGCGGATGTGTCCCGTGCGGCGGCGCAGGCGTTCTCTGAGCCGGCCCGCGCGATGGTTCTCGGCGAACGCATCGGGCGGGCGGCGGCGGCCGAGGCGAAGGCGCGTGAAACGCCCGTGGGGGTCGGCTTGGCCGGCACCGCCGGCGCTTCCGGCACCCCGACGGTGCGGGCTTCCGACATTCCCGGGGCGATCCATGTGAGCGCGGTGGCCAAGTCGGATCGACGCGTTCCCGCTGCGGCGCACGCGCTGCCGGAGCTGGCTGCGTGCGACGTGCTGGTGGTGGGGGGCGGCACCGGCGGCGCGCCGGCGGCGATTGCGGCGGCGCGCCGGGGCGCGAAGGTCATCGTGTGCGAATACCTCTACCACCTGGGCGGCGTGCAGACGGTCGGCCTGATCGGCGGCTATTACTATGGCAACATCTGCGGCTTCACCGACGAGATCGACGCCGGCGTGAAAGAAATGGCAAAAGTGAAGGTCATGGGCAAGTCCGAGTGGTACCGCCGCCAGTGCCGCGCGAACGGCGCGGAGATCTGGTACGGCACGCTGGCGACCGGCGCGGTGCGCGAGGGCGACACGCTGGCTGGCGTGATCGTGGTGGCGCCTGACGGCCGCCGCGGCGTGATCCGCGCGAAGGCCGTGATCGACGGCACCGGCAACGCCGACATCGCCGCCGCGGCGGGCGAGGAGACCGAGTATCTCCAGCCGCAGGAGATCGCGCTGCAGGGCGCGGGCAACGCGCCGCGCCGGCTGGGGTCCAGTGGCGCAAACTCGGACATCGGATTTGTCGACGAGACCGACGCGGCGGACCTCTGCTATTTCGCGTTGCGCTCGCGACAGTCTCTGCCCGCATCCCTGTGGGACCAGGCGCAGAACGTCAACAGCCGCGAGCGGCGCCGGCTGGTGGGCGCTTTCTACATGACGCCGCTGGACGTGATCAACCGCCGCACCTACCCTGACACGGTGATGCAGTCCCACAGCGACATCGATTCGCACGGGTACACGACGCATGAGAATTTCTTCGTCGTGGATTTCGGGCGCAAGAAATTCTTCGGGGCGAACTTTCCGTACCGCGCGATGCTGCCGAAGAAGCTCGACGGCCTGCTGGTGATCGGCCTCGGGGTGAGCGCGCACCGCGATGCCATGCCGGTGCTGCGGATGCAGCCCGACATCCAGAACCAGGGCTATGCGGCGGGGTGTGCGGCGGCCATGGCCGTGAAGGCCAACGTGCCGCTCCGCGCGATTGACGTGAAGGCGCTGCAGCGGCATTTGGTCGAGATCAAGAACCTCGACGCGTCGGTGTTGACGGCGCAGGATTCATATCCCATCGCGGATGACCAACTCGCCGAGGCGGTGCGCTGTCTGGCCGATTTGACGAACCACTACGAGAAGGTGGCCGCGGTGCTGGCGGAGCCCCTGCGGGCTATGCCGCTGCTGGAGACGGCTTACCGCCAGGCCGAGAGCGAGCCGGCCAAGCTGAACTACGCGCACCTGCTCGGCATCATGGGAAACCCGCTGGGCGAGGCGACGCTGATCGCCAAGCTCGAATCCTCCGACTGGGATGCGGGCTGGAATTTCAAAGGCATGAGCCAGTTCGGGCGCAGCGTGAGTTGGGTCGACAGCTACATGATCGCGCTCGGCCGCTGCCGCTCGAAAATGGCGTTGCCCGCGTTGCTGAAGAAGGCGGCGGCGCTGACCGCCGATTCGGCCTTCTCGCACTTCCGCGCCACGGCCATGGCGCTGGAGAGGCTCGGCGATGTTTCGGCCGCGCCGACGCTGGCTGCCGTGATCGACAAGCCCGGCATCCGTGGCCAGGCCTTCACGCTCGCCGCAATGAGGGAGGTTCCCGGCCATGCGAATGCGGCAGCCGACCAGGAGCGCTCGGAGTGCCTGCGCGAGATCGCGCTCGCCCGCGCGCTGGTCCGGCTGGGGGACTGCGAAGGCAAAGGCCGGTCGGTTCTGCGGGCGTATGCCGACGACCCGCGCGGCGTTTATTCGCGCCACGCGAGAGCGGTGTTGGCGGAATAGAGAACGCCGCTGCTCCGCCGTGTCGGGGGTTCACGTTTCCATACGTTTTTGGTATGTTTAAAACATTTCCGTATGGGACGTGACTTGCAGTGAGGAGCAGTACAGTGAAGAAAGGTCTGTGGCTTTTTCTGGGCATGTGGTCGTTGGCGGCGTGCGCGCGCGCGGAAACGTTGGCTTTTTGGTGTTTCGACGCGACCCCGGATGGACAGACCGATCTGCGCAATGCCGCCGGCACAAATGGGCATTTCGAGGCGCGCAACGGAGACCCCGCAGGGTCGTTCAGACGGCCGCTTGAAGAAGTTCCCGCGTGGGAGGACCTGCCCGCGGCGACGCGCGGCGGCCACCGCAATCGCGGATCCGTTCTGTTTGGCGGCGAGGGGCGGACGCATCTCCGCGCGCCGGGGCTGGGGCGCGCGCTGGAGATCACCCGCAGTTTCACGGTCGAAGGTTGGTTAAGGAAAGCCGCAGACCCGCTTCCGGACGCGTGGTGGTATCTCTTCGGCGCCTGTGACGCGGGGCCCGGCTGGATGCTCTCGCTCAGAAACAACGCCGGTAAGGCGTGTTTCCATCTGCACGTCAACGCGCCGGTGGACGGACTGGTTCTCGACCGCTTCTTCGACGCGGCCGATGTGAGGGGCGATTTCGACTGGATGCATGTGGCCCTCGTTTATGACGCCGCCCGCGAAACCAACGGCTGCTGGCAGCTTTTCCTGAACGGCAGCCCGCGCGGCTCGCTGGCGAATCCCGCGAAGCCGGGGCAGACACACGGATTTGCGGATTTCAACCTCGGCGGGCGTCCGGATGGCAACGTGTTCGCGGGGCAGCTCGATCTCTGGCGCGTCAGCGGCGAGGCGCTTCCGCCGGCGCGGTTCCTGACGGCGCACGCGCCGCAGACGCTGGCGTACTGGCCGCTGGATGTCTTGGCCGGTGGCGCGTTGGATCTCGCGAGTAAAACGGACGGGCTTTACCCGCTGACCCCCGGCAAGGACGGGGGCGTGTCCGGCGCGGACGAGCGGGCCGTGACGGAGGTGCCTAATCCCAAGGCGCTGCGGCGCGGCGCCCGCGTCGAGCGCGCGAACGCGGGCTGCGTGCGGCTGGCCGGCGACATCGGACGCCGCAGTCTGCTGGCCGCGCCGGAACTGGGGTTGCGGTGTGATCTGACCAACAGTTTCACGGTCGAGGGATGGTACAGGGCAGAGGGCGATCCGGGTGAGCGTTTCTGGCATTTGGCCGGCGCGCGCGACGACGCCAACGGCTGGACGCTGTCGCTGCGCGAGTCCGCCGGCAGGATCCGTTTCCACCTTCACGTGAGCGATGTGGCCCGGGGCGGGCGGTTGCAGCTGGAGCGGTTTTTTCAGGATTCCGACGTCACGGCGGATGCGGCATGGCGGCATGTGGCCTTGGTGTACGATCCGCGCCGCGGCGGAGTCGGCATGTGGGAGCTCTACCTCGACGGGGTGTCGCAGGGCGTGATCGCCAATCCGTCGGCACCCGACCGGTCGCACGGTTTCGCCGGGTTCAGCTTGGGCGGACGCGAGTCGCTTTCGAACTCGTTTGTGGGGCTGCTGGACTGCTGGCGCGTGTCGCAGGGGGCGCTGGCGCCGGAACAGTTCCTGTGCAGCGTTCCGGACGCGGGTCCCCGTCCGCCGCGGCCGTCGTTCGACGATCCGCGGGACATCGCGAAGGGCCGCGTGATTCCGGATGAGGACTACTGCGACCAGCCGTATGTCGGGGTGATGCGGGACGGCCGTTGGGTGTGCGTGCTGACCACGGGGCGCGGAGGCGAGGGAAACCCCGGCCAGCATGTGGTCTCGACCTTCAGCGAGGATCAGGGGCGCACGTGGTCGCCGCTGACGGACATCGAGCCGGCCTCGGGTCCGGAAGCCTCTTGGGCCACGTGCCTCGTGACGCCCTTCGACCGCATCTATGCCTTCTACACGTACAACGGGGACAACGTGACGACGTTGCCCGGACAGACCAACCGCGTGAAGTCGGCGTGGCACGGCTGGTACGCGTTCAAGTACTCCGACGACGGCGGGGCGACGTGGTCGGCGGAGCGATACCGCATTCCGGTCCGTGTCACGGACGTGGACCGGCAGAATCCGTGGCAGGGCAGGCAGTGTCACTTCTGGGGTGTCGATAAGCCGGTGACCGCGGAAGGCACGGTGTTCTTCGCGTTCACCAAGCTGGCCAAATGGTTCGCCTCCGGGGGCGAAGGGTGGGTGGTCGCCTCCGACAATATCCTGACCGAGCGCAATGCGGCGCGCGTGCGGTTCCGGCTGTTGCCCGAGGGCGAAAAGGGCATCCGCAATCCGGCGTTCGGCGAGGCGCAGGAAGAGCACAATCTGACGGCTCTGAATGGCCTGGATCTGATGTGCGTGTGCCGCACGGACGGGCTGCCCGCGCAGAGCTTCAGCCGGGACGGCGGGCGCACGTGGTCGCTGCCGGAACGCATGACGTACGGCCCGGGACAGCGGCTCGTCAAATCCAACCGCGCATGCCCCAAGCTTTTCAAGACGCGGGACGGGCGCTATCTCTTCTGGTATCACAACCATGGCGTGCCCGGGTGGGGCAACCGCAATCCGGTGTTCATCTCGGGCGGCGTGCTGAAGGCGGACGGCTTCATCCGCTGGTCGGAACCGGAACTGCTCTTCTACGACCGCAATTTGGCGAACGGGATCAGCTATCCGGATCTCGTCGAAGGGGAGGGGCGTTTCTGGTTCACCGAAACGCAGAAGAGCGTGGCGCGGGTCCACGCGGCGGATCGCGCGTTGCTGGAAGGTTTGTGGTCGCAAGAAACGCGTCGCGAGGTTTGCCGCAACGGGTTGCTGGCGGAATTCGCCAACACCAACGGCGCGCCGCGGTCCCTTGACGTGCCGGAGGCGTTCGGCGCGCTGGCGGGCGGAGGCCTGAGCGTCGAGCTGACGTTCCGGTCCGACAACATGGCCGAGGGACTCACGCTGTTCAGCACGGCCGACGGCCGGCGCGGGGTCCGCGTGTCGACGGCCAGAATCGCCAACGAGCCGACGGTTCAGATCGAGCTGTCCGATGGGGACTGCCGCGCCGTCTGGGCCGCCGATCCGGAGTCCCTCGCGACGCGCCGGACGCACCACGCGGTGTTCACGTGCGACTTTGCGGCGGGGGTCATCGGCGTGATCGTGGACGGCAGATATTGCGACGGCGGCGAGAAGCGGCCGTTCGGCTGGGGGCGGATCCCGTCCGCTCTGGGCCCCGTCGCGGCGTCACCCCGGGCGCGGGTGGCGGGTGAGGTAAAGCACATCCGGCTCTATGGCCGCGCCCTGCGGACCTCCGAGGCAATTGGCAATTTCCGTGCCTTTGAAGGGCCTTGAGCCGGGCTGCTTTACTGCACGCGGAGCATCGCACCCGAAGGCCAAGGCCTGATTTCCAGCCGGTGGAAGTCGAATTGCAGCCAGCCGTTGGTGCTGTTGAACATCAGGTTGATGTCGTTCGCGCCGGAGCGGAGGTCGCCGCGCGCGAAGGGAATCTTGACCGGCGTGTTGTCCGGCAGGCCGCTGTCCGAATGGTACAGGACGCGGCCGTTGACGCCGATGCTGAACGGGTAGGGCGGGTCCGGCATCGTCCCGGTGTTCCGGCCCTGCGACAGGATGCGCGTCGTATACGTGAAATGGTATTTCGCAAGCAGTTCGGTCGAGAGCGCGAAGTGCAGGACGGTGTTGGTTTCGGTGCCCTGGGAGATGGCCCGCTCCAGGTGCTGCCAGTTTGGGTCCGTCACGAAGAAATCATCGGCCGCCTGCGACTCGACGACGAATTCCGAGGGGCTGCCGTTGTCGTAGCCGACTTGCCAGGCGCCGCCCGCCTCCATCCAGTCGAACGTGAGCCAGCTGGAAGTCCCCGACACGTAGCGTAGTGTGAAGGTGTTGGTGCCTGCCGCCAGCGTCTTGCGGGGGATGAACCAGAAAAGATCTTGGTCCTGCCCGGCTGTTTGCGCCAGGTTTGTCGTCGCATTCACGATGAGGCTGAGGTCGACGGTCTGGCCCGCCGCGCTCGTGTTGCGCGTTTTCAGGTGGAAAACGCAGTCCAGGTTGGTCTGCACGTTGGTGAGCGGGATCTTTAGCTTTGCCTCGGGATTCGAGGCCGTGACGGCCCGACGCATCGTGTGCCACGGGTCACCGGGGGCATATTCGGCACCCGCCTCCGATTCGATGCGCAGGTCGGTGTCCGACGCGTTGTTGAGCCCGATCCTGAAGAACGGCTGCGGGTGGCCGAAGGCTTCGTTGACTTCCGCGAAGGACAGCGCGCGTTTCCAGACGGCCATGTGGTTGACGGCTCCGATGAAGGCTTTTCGCGCGTTGCCGGCCGCGTAGGCGGTCGGGCTGGCTTCGCAGCCGATGATGGCCGGCAGGGTGCCGATCGCGTTCGTGATGACGGTGGTGGTGTACTTCCTGTAAGCCAGCGCGCCGTTTTCTCCCCAGAGGTAAAATTCGACGGAGTCGGTCGGGTTGGTCAGCCCGCCGTCCGTCAGCACCATGGCCGCGTCATACCACACGCCGTTCGTCATCGGCACATCCATCTGAACCGTTCCGCGTTGCGTGTAAAGGGTGAGACGCGGATAGGTGTTGCTGCTGACGCCGAAGAGCCATCCCCAGTATTTGTTCCACTCCAAGGCGTTGTTGAAGAGCCAGCTCGTCTTCTCGATTTGCGTGGGGTAGCCGTCCCAGCGGAAGCGCGTCAGAAGGGTCGCCGACCCGGGGAGCTGAAGGTTTGAGACCTGAAACGTGTCGGGGTAGCAGTTTGTCAAGGAAACAGGGTCGATGGCTGTCTGGAAATAAATCGACCGTGCTCCGAAGGATGCTCCTCCTGCCGGGCAGACAACAGGTGCGTTCGTCCACTGCGGTGCCCCGAGCAGCCCCCGGACCGTGGTCGCGTGTTTGCCGTTCGCCCCTTTGCTTGCGGCGGTGCCCCAGTCGCGTTGGTCGCGGATCTCGTCGAGGTCGGCGAGCCCGTCGGTGTCGGGGTCGTAGTCGAAGTGCCACCACGCTGCCGCGTCATCGTAGACGCCGGCGGCGGCGCGGCACTTCGGAAACATGACGGCCATGACGAGTATCGACAGAACTGAAAAAGCGAAAGGGTTAACGCGGCAAACCATAACGCATCTCCTTTTCTTTGACTAGATACCGGCTTAGCGCATAAAAAACAGCGTGCCGGCGGGCCATGGCAAGTTCCATGTTCCGGTCTCCAGACGGTGAAAGTCGAACTGCAGCCAGCCGTTGGTGCTGTTGAACATCAGGTTGATGTCGTTCGCGCCGGCGCGGAGGTCGCCGGGCGCGAAGGGGATGGCCACCAGCGTGTTGTCCGGCACCCCGTTGGCCGACTGGTACAGGATGCGGCCGTTGACCCCGATGCTGAAGGGGTAGGGGGGCGCCGGCAGCGTCCCGGTGTTCCGGCCCTGCTGGACGATGCGTGTCGTGTAGGAGAAGAGGACATTCGACACCATTTCGGGCGAAAGGGCGAAGTGCAGCACGGTGTTGGAGTCTGAGCCTTGGACCACCGCGCGCTCCAGGTGTTGCCAGTTCGGATCGGTGATGTAGAAGTGGTCGCCGGCGTTGCTTTCCGCTACGAAATCGCCCGCGCTGTTGTTGTTGGTGCCGATCTGCCACGCCCCCCCAAGTTCCAGCCAGTCGAAGGTCACGTACGGAGAGGTCCCTCCCGCATAGCTGAGACGGAAGGTGTTGGTTCCTGCCACCAGTTGAGCTTTGGGGATCGGCCAGAAAAGGTCCTGATCCCGTCCCGCGGTTTGAGCCGGATAGGTGGTGTTGTTGACGGTCAGCTGGAGTTTGGCCTTCAGATTCGTTTGGCTCGTGTTGAGCGTGTTCAGGTGCAGCACGTAATTGAGGTTGGTCTGCAGGTCGTTCAGCGGGATTTTCAGGGCCACGTCCGGATTCGCCGCGGTGACGGCCCGCCGCAGGGTGTGCCACGGGTCGCCGGGGTGGTACTCCGCGTCGGTCTCCGACTCGATGCGCATTTCCGTGTCTTTGCCGTTATTGACGCCGACCTGGATGAGGGGTTGCGGGTGACAGAAGGCTTCGAGGACCTCCTCGTAGCTCAGCGCCCTTTTCCATACCGCGAGATGATTGACCAGTCCGCAGAAGGTTTTCGCGTTATTGCCGTTGGTGGCATATCCGTAGGAGGTTGCGGCGGGTTCGCCGCCGATGATCGTGCCGATTGAACCGGCCGCGTTGGTGACCGCCGAGGAGATGAATTTCTTGTAGGACAGCGTTCCGTCCTGCGGCCAGATGAAGAATTCGACGGTGTCGGTGTTGGTCGGGCCGTTGTCGGTTAGTACGGCGGCCGCATCATACCACTTGCCCGTCGCGACCGTGTAGGTGTCCAAAGCGTAAGACGTCTGCCCGATGAGGATTCCCAGCCGCGGGCCACTGACCACGCCGAACATCCAGCCGAGCTTGGGCGTCCATTCGAGAGCGTTGTTGTAAATCCATCCCGGGTAGCCGCTGCTGAACGAGAACCCATTCCAAAAAAAGCGGGTCACAATGGTGGATGATCCGGGAAGATTGAGGTTCGAGACTTGGATCGAGTCGGGGTATACTTGCTCAAGCCCGTTGGTGACGGGATGGAACCACATGGAGTAGTCGCCGTACTTCTGCCCGCCCGCGGGGCAGGCGACGGCGCAGTTGGTCCACTCCGGACCGCCGAGAGGACCGTGAACGGCGGTCGCATGTTTGCCGGACGCACCTTTTACGGCAGCGGTGCCCCAGTCCATCTGGTCGCGGATATCGTTCAGTTGCGCGACATTGGTGCGTGCTGGATCGTAGTTCGGGGCGTAGTCGAAATGCCACCACGCCGCCGCGTCATCGTAGACGCCGGCATGAGCCTGACCGGCAGAGATTAGAAAAAAGGTGAGCACCGCGGTCGTGGCGGCTGAGGACTGGGTCAAACGCGGTTTCAATTTCCCGTCTCCTTTTTGCTTTGCCGTTTCACCAATACTTGGGAGAATATTAGCATAAAAGGCGGTGATAAGGGCAAATCCTAATTTGGGTCTCGGACCGGCGGCCACTGGCGTCGGGGCGGCTGAAACCGCGGTTTTTCGGGTGTTCCATCGATAAACGAGCGAAAAAGGGGGGCGATGATGAAGAACGGGATGGCCGCGTGGGCCTTTGGCGTGGCGGTGCTGGCGGCGTGGAGTGCGCCGGCGCTGGAGCGCCGCGGTGAGCCGATGGAAGGGAATGGCGCGGCGATCGCGTATCTCGGCGAGGGGGCGTGCGACACGTTCAGGGCCGGGGCGGTGCTGTTCACGGACCGCAACTATACCGTCAGGGAGTGTCCCGCGTGGCTGGAGGGCAAGAAATTCCTGCGCGGCAGTATCGAGTCCGGGAGCCTGCGCGTGACGGGGGACGGCGTGCTGACGCTGCTGACGCCCTCGCCCGGGCATCCGCGCGCGGCGACACAGCACCGGCTGCTGGAGGCGCGCGGCTTCGCGTGGATCACAAACCCGGAGACGTTCCAGCTCTTCGGGGCGCAGCCGTTCGATCTCACGCGCGCCTACCAGAAACGGGTGAAGGCCGGCGAGCGCTTCCGCGTCGGCAAGTGGGCCGTGGTCGTGGGCTTCGAAGCGGTGACGCGGCCGGCAGAGGCCGCCAGACTGTGGCGCGAAAACAGGGGCGAACGGCTCTACAACGGCATCGTGTTGCCCGAAGAATGGCCGCCGCAGGCCATCGATCCGCGCGACACCGCGCCGATGGCTGTGCCGTATCTGGCGTGCCCGCCGAAGGTCATCCCCATCGACGTCGGACGGCAGCTTTTCGTGGACGATTTCCTGATCGAGACCGGCACGCTCAAGCGCGTGTTCCACCAGCCCAAGAAATACGCGGGCAACCCGATCCTCACGCCGGAGACCGCGCTGGAACTGCACGGCGCGGAGAACGACGCGGCGGTGCCCAAGAGCGGCGGCGTCTGGTGGGATCCCGCCGAAAAGATTTTCAAGATGTGGTACGAGGCCGGCTGGATCGGCACCATCTGCTACGCGACGAGCAAGGACGGGTTGAACTGGGAGCGCCCTTCGCTGGATGTGAACCCCGGCACGAACCAGGTGCTTCCGCCGGATCTGACGCCCGACTCGTGGACTGTCGTGCCGGACTGGGATGCAAAGGATCCGCTGCAGCGCTACAAGATGTTCATGCGGCCTCCGGGCGGGCAGATGCCTGGCGTGAGCATGACGTCGCCGGACGGCATCCACTGGACTAACCGCGTCTTCAGCGGCGAAACGGGGGACCGCAGCACCATGTTCTACAATCCCTTCCGCAAGAAATGGGTCTATAGCTTGCGGTCCGGTTTTCGCGGGCGCTCGCGTCACTACTGGGAGGCCGACGATTTCTTGAAGGGAGCAAAATGGGATTTGGATGGGCCCGTGGTTTGGGCGGCCGCCGACCGCGACGATCCCAGAGATCCGGTTATCGGGCGTGTGCCGCAGCTCTACAACCTCGACGCCGTGGCCTACGAGAGCCTCATGCTCGGTTTCTTCGAGATTCACCACGGGCCAGAAAACGACGTGTGCGAGAAGGCGGGCATTCCGAAGATCACGGACTTGAACTTCGCCTACAGCCGCGACGGCTTCCACTGGTCGCGCCCCGATCGCCGCGCGCATATCGGATCGGAGCGGCGCGACGTGTGGGACCGCGGCTACGTGCAGTCGCTCGGCAATCTTTGCTGTGTGCGCGGCGACACGCTCTGGTTTTACTACAGCGCGTTCCGCGGCGACACCTCCAAGACGAACGGCAATTGGATGAAGAACGGCATGTATGACCGCGGCGCGACGGGGCTGGCCTTCCTGCGGCGCGACGGATTCGCGTCCATGGAGGCGGGGTCGGAACCGGGCACGCTGACCACGCGCCCCGTCACCTTCGGCGGCCGCCGCGTGTTCGTCAACGCGGCCGCCCAAGGCGGCGAGGTGCGCGTCGAGATGCTGGACGAGGCGGGCCAGCCGATCTCGCCTTACACGCTGGGCAACTGCCGGCCGGTTTCGGCGGACAGCACGCTGGCGGAGGTCGTGTGGAGCGGCGCGGAAGACGTTTCGGCCCTGCGGGGCAAAACGGTGCGTTTCCGGTTCAGCGTGCGTCAGGCCGCGCTTTACGCGTTCTGGGTCAGCCGCGACGCGACGGGCCGCAGCGATGGCTATGTGGCGGGCGGCGGCCGGGGCTTCACCGGCATGACCGACACCGTGGGGCGCGGTGAGCTGGAGGCCGAGAAGCCGGATTTTTCCGATCTGACGCGCAGTCTGCTGCCGCCGGCGTGGGACGCGAAGGCCGCGGGCGACAAGGTGCTGGCCGGGTTGGTCACCGTGACCGCCCCTCAAGTGAAGGGCGCGCACGACGCGGAAATGGCGCTCGTCGGTGACCGCGCCTACGTGGTCGCCGAAGTGAACGACAAGCGGGCGGGCGAGAGCGCGGACTGGCCGGAGATTTACGTGGCGCTTGCCATCGTCAACCTCACGACGTTGGCGGTCGAAAAGATGATCCCGTTCGCCCGCGGCGGCCAGGCGTATGAGAACGAGACGCTGCCGGAGGGCGCGTGTTTCGTGCCTCGCATTCTTCAGAAGGATGCGGAGACGCTGCGCTGTTTCTTCGCGAGCGAACAGCCGGGCAAGCGTCAGGCGCAGACGTGGTACGCCGATTTCGACATGCGGAGCCTGAGCTTCGGCAAGCGGATTTTCCGGGCCAAGCTCAAGACGGCAGGGGGCGTTTTTGACATGCAACCCCAGCCTTTCCACGCCGATGCGGCGGCGCAGGGCTTCACCCGCAGGCCGGCGGATTTCGGACTTTATCTTTTCGATTCGTTCAAGGTGTTCGACGGCCGGACTTATGTGGCGCTCAACAACTATCCGGGCGGGCAGAACGCGCTGGCCGTTGTGAATGACGCATTGGACACCTTCGAGGTGGTGGGGCATTACAACGGTTCGCCGGACGTGAAGCTGACCGAGTCGGCGGTGAACCGCCTGCCCGACGGCACGTGGCTCGCGGTCTGCCGCCAAGAAGGCGGCTCGCGCAACTACATCTTCACGCAGAGCGAAGACGGAAAGAGGTGGACGGCGGGCGAGTTCCGCACGGTGATTCGCAACGGCACGTCCTCGAAGCCCACGTTCGACAAGATCGGCGGCCTGTACTGGCTGGGGTGGCAGGAGGCCGGGGGCTCGAATGCGGTGAGCCGCTCCGTGTTCAACGTCGAGGTGTCAAAGGATGGCGCGAACTGGGCGCGCCGATACCGGTTCGTGACCGACAAATCATTCCAGTATCCGTGTTTTCGCGAGCACAACGGGAGCGTCTACGTGTGCGTGACGCAGGGAAATTCTGACGCCAGTCGCAAAGAGCGCATCATGTTCGGCCGCGTTGAGTGACGCGCGTTCGCGTTTTGGTGATCGAGGGTCCGACCCCGAAATACGGGCCTGCAAAAAAAATTAAATTCCCTATTGCATCCGGTCCGCCGTTCTGATAAATTCACCCCCGTTCTTTTGAAGCGGGTGTAGCTCAATTGGTAGAGCGCGACCTTGCCAAGGTCGAGGTTGTGGGTTCGAGACCCATCACTCGCTCCACTCGTTTATGGGGGTGTAGCTCAGTTGGTAGAGCAAGTGACTCTTAATCACTGGGTCCAGGGTTCGAGTCCCTGCACCCCTACCATAAAAATCTGGAAAGCCGACTGTTCGCAGTCGGCTTTTCTGTTTTCATGGCAGGGGTGAATCCGATTCACTTCGCGCGCGTTTTTTGGTAAGAAGAAGCCATGCGTTTCAAAGCGTGCAGATGGCTTTCCGTTTTTGTCCTGCTCGTGTTGCTGACCGCGTGGCAGAGCCGTCGGCTGGCGGGGGTGCGGCGTGAAGGCATGCCAGAAGCCTATGCCGGCTATACGTCCGACGTTCCGCCGGCCCTGAACTTCGTGATCGCGGGCCTTGGCGGTTTCCGCGGCATCGTTTCCGAAATTCTCTGGTTCCGCGTCAACCGGCTGCAGGAAGAGGGGCGCTACCTCGAGCTCGTGCAGCTGGCAGAATGGCTCACCATGCTCGACCCGCACGCGGCCGAAGCGTGGGTCTACAACGCGTGGAACCTCGCTTACAACGTCAGCATCATGATGGTCCGCGACGAAGACCGCCTGCGCTGGGTGCAGAACGGGATCGCGCTGCTGCGCGATGAAGGTTTGCGGTTCAATCCGCGCGAGGCCATCCTCTACCGCGAGCTGGCGTGGCTTTATCAGAACAAGGTCGGCGATTCGCTCGACAGCGCGCATCTGGCCTACAAACTCAAGCTGGCCTCGACCCTGGCGCCCCTCGTCCATGCCGACGGCACCGTGAACGCGACGGCGGAAACCCGGGCCGCGCTGGCCGCGCTGCGTCTTGATGCCGACCGCATGCTCGCGCTGGAGAAGCGCTTTGGCCCGCTCGACTGGCGGCTGGCGGAGTCGCATGCGGTTTATTGGGCAAGCCAAGGCTTGGAATTCGCGACGGGGTCGGAGCGGCTCATGTGCCGCAGGGGTGTCTATCAGCCGCTCATCGTCAGCGTGTTCAAAGGAAGGTTCACGGGCGATCTGGCGAAGGGGGAATGGAAAACCGAAAGCAACCCGGCGATAGCGCGTGCAACCTCCGACTTTCTGGCCGAAACTTCGGCGCTTTTTCCTTCTCATACGCTTATAAATGTGTATATTAAATATCTAATTATGGCGATTCGGCTGCTGGACAGCGCCCAGCATCAACAAGAGGCTAATGATCTGTATCAACGCTTGTTGCCGCTGTTGCCGCGCGATATGCAAAAAACGCCGACGCTCGAAGACATCGTGAAAGGATGGGAAATCAACAATGCCCGCTAGACTCGTTTTCATTGCGGTTCTTTTTCTGGGGTTCGTGGTCATCGCCGAACAGTCCGCTTCCTCAACTCAACCCGCCCGGCCGACCGAAGCCCAGCTCAAAGCCGCCGCAATGAAACTGATTGCTTCGGCGCAGGCGGAGCCGGACGCCGAAGGTGTTCAAGCGATGCTGGCCTTTTCGCGTGACCTCTCGGCCCCTCCTGAGATCAGAAGCAGGACCATGGCCGTCTACGCCGTTACGCTGTTGATGCAGGGGAACACCAATGCCTTCACTCGCGTCACCCAGATCTTGGGCACCACGTTTCCCGATCAGGTCCCTTTAATAACGTTCACGCCAAAGGACTATATCGTCACCTGTGAAGCCTGCCGCGGAAAGGGCCGGAGAGAAACGGCCTGTTCCGCATGCCGGGGGGCGGGGGCGTGTAAAACGTGCAACGGCACACGGAGAACCGAGGGCGCGTGCGCGACCTGCCAAAGCAAGGGACAGCTTTTTATGATGGGAGAGGCCGTTCGGAAAAATTACCTCAACCTCTTATCCGGTATTGTCACGGTCTGCCAAGAAAACGCCGATTACCCTGAATTGCTCAAAAAAGCCGAGAACGAGAAAAACATCGACGCGCGCATCCGTTTGCTCCAATCGCTGACCAACAGCTATGCACATCGCGCAGACGTGACGCAGGCGCAAAGCCTTCTCGGCGCGGCGCTCGCAACGCGCGTCGACAGCCCGGGCGCCACGACGGAGCAGAACGCGGAAGCCCAGTCCGAGCGCGACGTTGCCGAGCTGCGCAAACTCGCGAGCACAGAAAGCCCTGAAAAAGCAGGCAAGGCGCTCCGATCCTACTTGGCGGAACACCCCCAGTCGCCCGCGCGCCAAGAGCTTCAGTCTCTGCTGGACGGCTTAGCCGCAAAACAAACGAAGAAGGGGCTGGCCAGGAAGCCGTTGATCGGGCTGGCAACGCTCGTCTGCGTCTTGCCGCTCATGTTGATTGCCCGGCGCTTTTTGCAGCGGAACTCCGGCCGGGGCTTGAAGCCGCTGCCGGGCATGGGACACATCGACAAAACGAAATTCACCGATCCGCTCACTCTGACCGCACAAGACAGCCGGGCGCGTGCCGAGGGCACGCCATCGGGCACACTGCCGCCCGTCACGGGAGTCTCCAAACTCAGGCTCAAAGAACAGCCTGCCGAACCCGTCGCCGCGAAGGACTGGCTTCAGAACCGATATGCCCAGCCGCGCCCCCCGACTGTGCTTGAACGGTTGGGCGCTGCCGTCAAGCGGTTCGGCCTGGTGCTGGCCCTCGTGATCGTTTCCGTGTCCGTATTTCTGGCCATCCCGTTCCGGCGCTGGGATGATTATGCCGTCTGGCAGAACATCCAGGACGCAGTGACCGCTCTCGAGGCGCAGCCGGATTCCCTTCCTGCGCTACGGGACGTGCTGGCCGCAGCGGAAGCCGCGAACATTCTGTGGAGTCAGCCCAGCGGCGCGCGTCCGGATAAATGGTATCAAGGTGCTCAGCTCGAACGCTATGACGCAAGCTATGGGCTGATTCAGCTGTTGTCTTTAGGCAGCATTAAGCATGGCAACGCGCCCCGTGGCATCAGCGAACTCGACCGGCTGCACCAAAGAACCGGAAGGGATTCGATACCGGGTTTCCCAAGCACTGGAGAAATCACAAAGACCTGCAAGCAATGTCAAAACGGAAAGACCTCAAAGAAGTGCGCAACTTGCGGGGGAGGCGGAAAATGCCCTCGTTGTGATGGGCGGGGGACGTTAACGGTGTCGACATCAACGTCGGCTTTCCCGTTGACTGCCAAACTCGTCAATTCCAGAACCCCCAATAAGCCGAGTGGTGGAAAATCTGTTGTTCAACATAAGTGCCCGGAGTGCGAGGGAGGGGGAAAGTGCAGAACATGTGCCGGCGAGGGCCAGCGCGCGCAGATGTGTCAGGCCTGCGGCGGCAAAGTGACAATGGTCGATCTCGCGGCAGTTGCGCTCAACTTCCAAAACACGCTGCGAAGCGTCAATGAGACCGTCGCGAAAGGCATGGTGCGGCGACACGTCCTACACATCGCAGCCAACGTTCAGCGCGCTTTGTTGCTGAAAGGCGGAGAAGTGGGGCACGGCGTGTTGTCGGCGGTACACGGCGACGCGATCTTCGGCAACACGGATTCGCCCGCGGCATCCCTGCAATCCGCGCAGACCAACGGAAATGCCGCGGCTGTCGGTGAGAGCGGCCAGGACATCTTGACGGCCGCCGGCAAAACAGAGGCGGGCGATTTGCCAAAAGCGAAAGCCCCCGAGTTCTTCTTGCAGTGGACCCAAAACGAACAGCTGTTCGGCCCTTATTCGTTTATCAGCGACGCGCAGGTCGGGCCGGATACAAACCCGTATACCCTGCACGTTGTCGCACCGGACTCGTTCACTTTGGAGTCGAAAAAGGAAAACAAAACGTACGGTCCGTTTAAGTTTCAGCAGAACGCCGTCGTCACGCTGGCATCCAGCACGTTCCTGCTTGTCTTGGAAAGAAACCCGCTGTAGCGGCGCATCTCCGTTTCCGCGGCGGTGTTTCCGAAACAGGTTTTTCCTGGGCTTTAGCCAGGCTTCACAGAATGAGCATGCAGTCGCCGTAGCTGAAGAAGCGGTAGCGTTCGCGGACCGCTTCGCGGTAGGCGGCCATGATCCGCTCGCGCCCGGCCAGCGCCGACACCATCATGATCAGCGTCGATTGCGGCAAGTGAAAATTCGTCAGCATCGCGTCGGTCACCTGAAAGCGGTAAGGCGGGTAAATGAAAATCGTGCTGGAGCCTGCCGTCTGCACCACCTGCCCGCCATGTGCAGCCGCCACGCTTTCCAAGGTGCGCACGCTGGTGCTGCCGACGGCCACCACACGCCCGCCTCGCGCCCGGCACGCCGCGATGGCGTCCACCGTCTCTTGCGGAACGGCGTAACGCTCGGGGTCCATGCGGTGCGCCTCGACCGTATCGGTCTTCACCGACTTAAAGGTGCCTGGCCCCACGTGCAGCGTGACCGCCGCGCGGCGCACCCCCTTCGCCGCCAGCGCGGCGAAAAGCGACGCGTTGAAATGCAGCCCGGCTGTCGGCGCGGCCACCGCGCCGGTCTCTCTCGCGTAAATCGTCTGATACCGCTCGCGGTCGAGCCGCGTCTGACGCTCGTCGCCATGGCGGTGGATATAGGGCGGCACGGGCGTGAGCCCGTAGCGGTCGAGCAGGCTCATCAGCGGCGCCTCTGAGCGGAAGAGTACGTTCCACGATCCGTTCTCGCGGCGGGACACCATCTCCGCTTCGAGCTTCCCTTCGGCGAACGAGGCCTTCTGTCCCGGCCGGATCGGGCGACCGGAGCCGGTGATGCACGACCAGAAGGCCAGCTCTTTCGCGCTGTCCGCGTCCGGCGGCGGAGGTAAGGGGTCGAGCAGCAGCAGTTCCAGCGCGCCGCGCGTATCGGCCCATACGCCTTGGATGCGCGCGGGGAAGACGCGCGTGTCGTTGAGGACCAGCAGGTCTTTTGAATCCAAATATTCGGGCAGGTCCGCGACGTTGCGGTGCTCGAGCCGGCCGTCGGCGCGGTGCAGCACCATCATGCGCGATGTCCCGCGCTCGGCGGGAGGTTCCTGCGCGATCAGCTCGGGCGGCAGTTCGTAATCGAAATCGCTTGTCAGCATAACAGGTCGGGCCGCCCCTATACTTTCCGCCCCGGCAGCACCGTGTCGCGGGCGATGCGCTTGGCGTTCGGATAATCCAGCGTGTAGTGCAGGCCGCGGCTCTCTTTGCGCCGCATCGCGCTGCGCACGATCAGCTCGCCGACCAGCGCGAGGTTGCGCAGCTCCAGCGTGTCGGGTGTGACGAGATAGTCGAAGTAGTACTCGCGGATCTCGCGTCGCAGGTTGCGGATGCGGCGGAGCGCGCGCTCCAGGCGCTTGTCGGTGCGCACGATGCCCACGTAGTCCCACATGCAGGTCCGGACCTCCATCCAGTTGTGGGCCACCATCACCGCCTCGTCGCTCGCCACCGCGGTGCCGTACTGCCAGTCCGGGATGCGCAGGGGGTCGGGCAGCTGTGTCGGGTGGTTCACGATGTGGCCCGCGGTCTCGTGGGCGCAGACCAGCGCCTCCAGCAGCGAGTTGCTGGCGAGGCGGTTGGCGCCGTGCAGGCCCGTGCACGCCGTCTCGCCTGCGGCATACAGCCCGGGCAGGGAGGTCACGCCGTCCACGGTGGCCCTGATGCCGCCGCAGCAGTAGTGCGCCGAGGGCACGATCGGGATCAGGTCCTTTGCCATGTCGATGCCGAACTTGTGGCAGGTCTCGTAGATGTTCGGGAAGCGCTCCTTGAGGAACGCCT
Source organism: Kiritimatiellia bacterium (assembly GCA_035353175.1). Classification (GTDB taxonomy): domain Bacteria; phylum Verrucomicrobiota; class Kiritimatiellia; order RFP12; family UBA1067; genus DAOPZC01. Next base: position 42,873 of record DAOPZC010000002.1, read on the forward strand.
CGGGCTTGTGCCGGATGTCGAGGCAGCAGTATGGCGCGCCGGTGCGCTTCATCTCAGAGTCGATCGCGCGGGCCACGATGTCGCGGGGCGCCAGCGCGCCGCGGGGATCGTATTTCTTCATGAACGGGCGGCCGTCGGCGTCGACCAGCTCCGCGCCCTCGCCGCGCACCGCCTCGCTGATCAGGAAGCGCTTGGCCTGCGGATGGTAGAGGCAGGTGGGGTGGAACTGGATGAACTCCATGTCGGCGATGTCGGCGCCCGCGCGCCACGCCAGCGCCACACCGTCGCCCGTCGCGATGTCAGGGTTGCAGGTGTAGAGGTAGACCTTGCCGCAGCCGCCGGTCGCCAGCACGGTGTTCGGCGCGCGCACCGCATAGATTTCGCCGGAAGACTGGTCGTGTACATAGGCTCCGACGCAGCGGTTTTCGCCCGGCATCTTCAGCCACCGCGTCGTGATCAGGTCGATCACCATCGTGTACTCGAGCGCCTGGATGTTGGGGTGGTTCCGGATCTGCTCCACCAGGACCGACTCCACGCGCTGTCCCGTGATGTCGCCCGCATGCAGCACGCGGCGCTGCGAGTGGCCGCCTTCGCGCCCCAGATCGTAACCGGGGACGCCGTCCGCGCGCGGGTTGAACCGCACGCCGAGCGCCTCCAGGTCGGCGATCCGCGCGGGCCCGTTCGAAACGATCTTGCGGACGACCTGCTCGTCGCAGAGCCCCGCGCCCGCGATCAGCGTGTCCGAAACGTGCTGCTCAAAGCTGTCGCCCGACTCCATGACGCAGGCGATTCCGCCCTGCGCCCGGTTCGTGTTGCAGTCGTCGAGTCTCTTCTTGGTCACCAGCATGACGCGTCCGTGCGGCGCCAGATTCAACGCACTCATCAGGCCCGCGATGCCGCTGCCCACCACAAAGAAATCACAAGACTCTATACGCATAACACTCTCGTTTCGCAACCCGCGCCACGGGCGCGAGATCCCCATAAATCGGAACTCATCATAGCATCCTTCGCAATTTCATCAAAGACACCTTTTGAACCGGCTCCGATTTTTTAGTATAGTAATCTCCCATTTTAATCACGAAAGGCTGTCTATGATCCGAGTCAAAGTGGTTGGCGCCACGGGATATGGCGGTGTCGGCATCACCGAGCTGGTGTTGCAGCATCCGGAAACGAAATTGGTTTCTCTCGTCGCGCGCGAAGACGTGGGTTCCCCCATTTCCAAAGTCTATCCCCATCTCGAGGGCTTCTGCGACTTGCCTATCCTGGCCGCCGACGACCCCCGCGCGGCCGAGCCCGCCGACGTGGTCTTCTTCGCCACGCCCGACAAGGTGGGCATGTCCGCCGCAGGCGGGGAACTCGCCAAGGGCGCCAAGGTCATCGACTACAGCGGCGACTTCCGCTTCACCTCGGCCGAGGCGTATGCCGACTACGCCACGCGCATCGGGAAAGAGCCGTCGCACGCCTCGCCGGAGCTGCTGGGCCGCAACGTCTACGGCTTGGCCGAGCTGCACCGCGCCGAGATCCGCAAGACTGACCTCGTGGGCAATCCCGGCTGCTTTGCGTGCAGCTGCATCCTCGGCTTGGCGCCCGCCGCCAAAAACCGCCTGGTCGAGCCTTACAGCATCATCTGCGACTGCAAGACCGGCGTCTCGGGCGCGGGCAAGAAGGTGAACGCCACCTACCACTATCCCGCCCGCTACGAGCAGATGAACGCCTATAAGCTCGCCGGCCACCAGCACGTCTGCGAGGTCGAGCGCGAGCTCAGCCAGCAGGCGGGGGCCGACATCAAGGTCACCTTCACCGCGCAGGTCGTGCCGGTCTGCCGCGGCATTCTCTCGACGCTCTACGGGACCCTGACGGGCCCGGTTGCGGAAGCCGAACTGGTGGCGCTCTACCGCGACTTCTTCAAGGACAGCCCCTTCGTGCGCGTGTACGGCAGCACCGCAAGCATCGGCACGCTGAACGTGCGGGGCACGAATTTCTGCAACCTGATGGTCAGCGTGGATGCGCGCGTCAACCGTCTGCGCGTCGTCGCCCACATCGACAATCTCATGAAGGGCCAGGCCGGTTCGGCGCTCCAGAATATGAATCTCATGTTCGGGCTGCCCGAGAACGCGGGGCTCGACAGACCGGGGATTTATCCATGAGCAATACCAAAAAGCCAGAGCCGAAGAAAACGGTCAAGCCCGCGCCGGGACAACACGCGCACAAGCACCACCGGCCCGGCCTCGGCCGGGGCTACAACGCACTCATCACGCCTTCTGTGGCTGCGGCCCAGCCCGCCGCCGCGCAGCCACAAACGCCGCCGCATCCGGCGCCGTCCGTCGGCGCTGTCGCCGCGGCACCTGCCGTGCCCGCTGCCGACCCCCGGCAGACGGTGCTCGAGCTTCCGGTCGCGGAGATTTCCCGCTCGCCGTGGCAGCCGCGGCAGACCTTCGACGAGGATGCGCTGCATGAACTCGCCGAATCGATCAAAGCCAACGGCGTGATCCAGCCCCTCATCTGCCGCAAGAATGCAGAGGGACGGTACGAGCTCATCGCGGGAGAACGCCGCCTGCGGGCCGCCCTTGTGGCCAAGCTCGCGAAAGTGCCGGTGATTCTGGTGGACGCCGAGGACCGCCGCGCGGCGGAGATGGCGATCATCGAGAATATTCAGCGCCAGGACCTGAACGTGATCGAAGAGGCCGAGGGCTACCGCACGCTGGCCGAGAACTTCAACCTTACCCAGCAGGACGTGGCGGACCGCGTCGGCAAGGCGCGCGCCAGCGTCGCCAACGCCGTGCGCCTGCTCGAATTGCCGGACGAGGTGAAACAGCTCGTCGGCAGCGGGCTGCTCTCCTCGGGCCACGCCAAGGTGCTGCTCGGCCTCTCAGACGCCACGGAGCAGACGCTGCTCGGGCGCAAATGCGTGACGGAAGACCTGACCGTGCGTACGCTGGAAAAGATCATCCTGCGCCGCAAGGCCGAGGCCGCCGGCGTGGACACGCGCCGCCCCGGCAAGCCCGACTTGCCGGAGAGTTACGTGCGCGACCTCACAGACCGCCTGCACAAGCATTTCGGCACCGCGATCCGGCTCACCTCGGGCATGACCCACGCCAACGGCAAGCACACCAAGGGCGTGCTCGAAATCGATTTTTACGACAACGACGATCTCGACCGCGTGCTGAACGTGCTCGGGATTGCGCTGGACTGACCTGTTCCTGCGCCCAGCCCGGCAGGAGAGCTTCCCCGACACGTCCGCAGACCTGTCGGGGAAACGCGCCTGCCCTTTTTATGAAAATGCTTTTGCCTTTTCTATTCTCGGCCGCACTGATCGCCGGGTGCGGTGAAAAACGCGCGCCCGACGTCACCCCGGTTCCGCTCACCTTCACGGCAGCGCAGGCCTCGAACGCGCTTGCGCACGTCGCCGCATTTGTCGCCGACTGCACGCCGCGCGACGCCGGCACGCCGGGCGCGGAACGCGCCGCGGTCTGGTTGCACGCGCAGTTGCGGAAGCAGGGCGTCGATGCGGTCCTCGACCGCTTCACCGATCCGACCCCGCACGGCGAAAAGCCTTTCTGCAACGTGCTGGCCACGATTCCGGGCAAAAGCGACGAGTGGATTGTCCTGCTCTCGCACTTCGACACGATGCGTGGCATCGGCGAGCGCTTCCAGGGCGCGAACGACGGCGGCTCTTCGACGGGGCTGTTGCTTGAACTTGCCGCCGCGCTGAACGCGTCGGCGCCGCTCAAGCACAACGTCCTTTGCGGCTTCATGGACGGCGAGGAATGCATGCTGGGCTACAGCGACCGCGACGGCTTCCACGGCAGCAAGCGGCTGGCGAAGGCGATGAAGCGGCAGCAGAAGAAAATCAAGGCCGTCATTCTGATGGACATGGTGGGGGACCGCAACTTGAAGATCACCCTTCCCCGCAACGGCGCCGCAGCGCTGCGCGTGTTGGCGCTGGATGCGGCAGAGGCCACCGGCGACCGCGATAAGATCGGGCTGTTCGACGGCATCATTTATGACGACCATCAGGCGTTCCACGATCTCGGTTATCCGGCCGTCGACCTGATCGACTTCTATTACGGAAGCACGCCCGAGGGAAACGAGTATTGGCACACTCTGAACGATTCGCTCGACAAGCTCTCCGCGGATAGCCTTCTCGTCACCGGGCGCATCGTCATGGAGATGCTCAACCGGCTGTAGCCCCCGTGCAATATAAACGCAGAATCCAATCCCGTTCGGAAGTCATTATACGGGCCGAACAGTCGCGTCCAGGGTGACCGGTTCTCGCGTGCGATTCACCGGCTGGTTTTGAGTGCCCGCTGACAGTAAAAAAAGCGCCCACAAGCCAGTCGACGACCGCTCGTTTGTACAATGTGCGAATAAGTTTTCTGTTCGACTCCTGGCCAGGCGAGACACGGCTTTGGAGGCGGCCAGCATCCGTTCAGCCGCTTACCACCTTCCCCGTCAATTGCGTGGTTCGGTGAATTTGTCGCCTCGAGGACTGACTTGGCGCTAGACACACACGTCCCGGTTTGGCAACCTATTAAATCAGAATCGTCGACTGTGTGTCTGTAAAGCTGAACCCAAAAAGTAACGAGGCATGGAACCATGAGATCTCTCACAAAACGGTGCCACCCTTTCTCGGCGAGTGTCCTTCTGGCGCTCGCTTGCGCCATGGCTCATGCCGCCGAAAATCCTGAGACGGCGTCCGGCGTCGGCGGGCGCGCGCTGGCCAAGGAAGTGGCCGCCAAGGGGTGGATCGTTTATTCCACGAAAACCCCTCATGGCGATTACGACGTGTTCCTCTCGCGCCCCGACGGCTCCTCCAAACGCAACCTCACGCAAACGCCGGACTTTAACGAATATGGCGCACGGTTCTCGCCGGATTCCGCGCGAATCCTTTATCGCCGCCATAAAGCGGGCACGGAAACAAACCACGACCGCTGGGGCGCCTTGGGCACGCTGGTCATCGCGAACGCGGACGGCTCGAATCCGGCGGCTCAAGGCGGCGAAGGCGAATGGCCGTGGGCGTCGTGGAGTCCCGACGGCAAACGGTTCGCGTGCCTTTACAAACGGGAAGGCAAGATCACGATCGTCGAGGCCGACTCGAAGAAAGTGATCAAGACGTTGCCGCGCCAAGGAATTTTTCAGCAACTGTTCTGGTCCGCCGACGGGAAACGGCTCTGCGGCACCGCGAACATCAACGGCCAGGACTGGAACATCCTGACCGTCGACTTGGAAACCGGCAAGGCGACGCTGATTACGCGTGCGCTGAACTGCACGCCGGACTGGTTTCAAACAGACCCCAACCGTGTCATCTATTCCAACCGCACGCCGGGGCTGGGCAGCGAGAACGGCTGGACGATGCTGATGCAGGCCACCGCCGACGGAAAAAGCCGCACGCTGGTTTACGGCGAACGCGATCGCCACATCTATTATGGCTGCACGTCACCCGACGACAAATACGTGATCTTCTCCCGCCCGCCCGCCGACGGACGCATGGAAGGCCCGATGACCATCGTGCGGCTCGCGGACACCCCGATCATTCCCGGCGACTTCAAGGAGTTGAAAGCCCTCTATCCCAACGCCAAGGACGGCCCGGCGTTCCTGTTGGAGGAAAGTGGATTCGAACCGTACTGGACCTACGTCGATGTGGGGGGTAAAACAGATGCCGGAAGGTGAGGCTCTCCTGGCAGCAGGCCGTTATCAAGGAGGGCCGAGCGCTTTACGCGGCCTGGCGGTTCTGGCTTTGGTGACGGTCGGCATTTGGCTGCTTGCCAGCCGATTTGAGAGCGGAGAGGACGACATGGTGCGCAAACTGGGCCGGGTCGAAGTGACGGCGCGGCTGGTCGACCGCCCGGAGCAATTCCCCAAGCTCGGCGCCTACCGCTACACCTACGTGCTGAAATACCAGGTCATAAAAATCCACCGCGCGGACCCGGAACGGAAGTATCCGCTCAAGCCCGGAGACCTCCTTTTCGTGGGGCACTACAAACCTTGGATGCCGCGCTCGGAAATCAAGGACTCAGACTGGGGGGAGAGTCCCTTGGGCGGCAAGCTCGATCAGTTTGTGACCGGCGAGGCGCATCGCATGGCGCTGGATTACGAACTGCAGGACCTCGCCCCGAGCGGAGCGCTGGACTACTGTTTTCCGGCTGCCACCAACCGGTTTTTCGCCCTTTGGACAAACCCCACCACCTACTAGTCGGACCGCATGGTTTTCACCACACACATCTTCCTCTTCTACTTCCTGCCGCTGTTTCTGCTGGTCTATTTCAACCTGCCGTACCGCTGGCGCAACCTCTGCACCACGGTTGCCAGTTACCTGTTTTACGGCTGGTGGCAACCGTGGTTCGTGTGCCTGATGATGTTCACCACGGTCATGGACTTCTTCTGGGGCAAAGTCATCACCCGGCCGGGCGCGACCAGGGTTCAACAGCGAATGGCCGTTCTCGCATGCGTGGTGACGAACCTGAGTTTCCTTGGCTTCTTCAAATACTACATGTTCGCGGCGGACACGCTGAATCAACTTCTCACGATGGCCGGCGCCGAGCCGTTCCGCGTGCTCGTGGTCGTGCTCCCCATCGGCATCTCGTTCTACACTTTCCACTCGCTGACCTACGTGCTGGATTTGTACCGGGGACACGCAACGCCAGCGAAGTCCTTCACCGACTTCTCCTCTTTCGTGGCGCTGTTCCCTGACCTCGTTGCGGGACCGATCATCCGCTATAAGACGCTCGCCGCACAACTGGCCTTCCGCGAAAGCACCGTCCGCCGCTTTGCCTCCGGCGTGTGTATCTTCATTCTCGGCTTTGCAAAAAAAATCCTGCTGGCCAATCCGTGCGGCCAGGTTGCCGACGCCGTGTTCAACGCCGGGAGCCCCTGTGCCCTCGACGCCTGGGCGGGCGCGATCGCCTACGCGTTTCAAATCTACTTCGACTTTTGCGGCTACTCGGACATGGCGGTCGGGCTGGGGCGGATGCTCGGCTTTGAGTTCCTGAAGAATTTCGACGCGCCCTACCGCGCCGAGAGCATCACGGATCTGTGGCGGCGCTGGCACATCTCGCTGTCGAGCGTGCTGCGGGATTATCTCTACTTCCCGCTGGGCGGAAACCAGAAAGGCCCGGTGCGGACGTACGTGAACCTTGCGGTGGTGATGCTGTTGGGCGGCCTCTGGCACGGGGCGAAGTGGAACTTCATCGCCTGGGGAGCATATCACGGCCTGCTCCTCTGCTACGAGCGTTGGCGGGGCAAGCAGAGCCTCTATCAGAAGCTGCCGCTGAATCTGCGCATCGCCGCGACCTTCCTCCTCATGCTCTTTTCCTGGGTCCTGTTCCGGGCGGACAACCTGACGGCCGCCGCGCACTATTTCGGCGCGATGTTCGGCCTTGCCCCCGCGTCCGGCGCCTCCGCGTTGCTGGCCGCCGACATCTACGCGCCGTTGAACCTCGTGGTCATGACGCTGTGCGCGGTGTTTGTCTTTCAGCGCACGCAAGCGCACGAGTGGTCCCTGAAGCCGCAAACGTGGACGCGCCCCGTGCTGCTCTTGCCGCTGTTCGTGTTCTCGGTGCTGGTGATGTTCTCGCAGGCGTTCAACCCGTTCCTCTATTTTCAGTTCTAATCACATGCCCAATCAAAACCGCAAAACCGAGCTGGTTCTGGTCGTCGGCTTTCTGGCCGTGATCGCATCCGTTCCCATCACGCAGACCGGCCTGGAGCTCTCGCGCCATCAGCGGGTGCAGTTTACCGACGTTTTCCGCTACCGACCCACCGCAAGCAATCTGCGGCAGTTCGAACACACGTTGGAAGAGAAATCGTGGTTTCAGCAAACGCTCCGCCCCAAGATGCAGTGGCTCTATTTCAAAGTGCTGCGCGACACAGGCGCGAAGGGGGTGTCGGGCAACGGCCGCTGGCTGTTCTACCGGCCTGACCTTCGTTACCTCGTGGATCCGGACCGCCTCGAAACCAAAGCAAGCGCTTCAAAATGGGTCGAGCCTGTCGAGAGCCGTTCGCGCCGCGAAAGCGTCGAACGCGCCATCCTGCGGGTCCGCGACCAGCTCAAGGAACGTGGCATCGCACTCCTCGTCGTACCGGTTCCAGGGAAACCCAGCGTATATCCGGACAGGGTCACGCGGCGCGAGGCCGGCAAGCCGCAACACGTCCAGTCGCCCACCCAGAAACTGATCGAAACGCTGCGCCGTGAGGGCGTTCCGACGGTAGACCTGTTCTCCGTGTTCAGCTCTGCGCGGACCCATGGCCGCGGCGCAGAAACAAACGCGCAGCTCTATCTGGCTTGCGACACACACTGGACACCCCAAGGCGCGCAGCTAGCCGCGCAGTCAGTCGCGGCCCAGCTGCGCGAAATGGAATGCGCGCCGACGCCCTCGAAGGAATTCAAAAACCAGCCCGTTTCAATCGCACGTTGGGGGGACATCCTCGAGATGATGCAGATCCCCGGGGCGCGCGAAGACTATCCCGCCGAAAAGGTTGCGTGCACGCAAGTGCTTGACCCGTCCACGGGTCTCCTGGTGCCGACCGCTTCGGACCGCCCCGGGACTTACCGCTATCCCGGGCAGGGAACATCCGTGCTTGTCCTCGGCGACAGTTTCTGCCGGATTTACCAATTTCCAGAGCCGCAATCGCTCGGCGACGCGCCGGCCACCGCCGCTTCCGGGAGAACAGGCGAAACGAGCGTCAAACGCCTGCTTCCCGGATCGGCCGGTTTTATTTCTCACCTCGCCCTGGCCTTGAAGTCGCCGGTTGACGCCATTGTGAGTGACGGCGGCGCTTCCACCGACGTGCGGCGCAAGCTGAGCACGAATCCGGAAATCCTCGAAGGCAAGAAAGTCGTCGTGTGGGAGTTCGTCGAGCGAGACATTGCCTTGGGCCAACAAGGTTGGGAAGACGTGCCGTTGCCGACGAAGCTGGATTAAAGCGGGATCACGTCCCGCGGCCGACGGTCACGGCCCAGACCGTGCGCGCGCCGGCTTTCTTGAGCATGCGGGCGCACTCGCTGAGCGTCGCGCCGGTGGTCATCACGTCGTCGACCAGTAGAACGCATCGGCGGCGCACCCAGTCGGGCTGCCTCACGCTGAACGCGCCGAGCATATTGGCGCGCCGGTGCGCCGCGTCGAGCAGGGTCTGCGAGCCGGTCGTGCGGACGCGCGCGAGGGCGTTGCCGTCATACCGCCGGTCGATCCGCTGCGCGAGTTCTTTCGCCAGCAGGGCCGCCTGGTTGTAGGAGCGTTCGCGCTGGCGCACCGGGTGCAGCGGAACCGGGACCACGAGGTCGACAGCGGCGGAATCGAAATGCGCGGTCAGGCAGCCCTGCAGGAGATCGGCCAGATCGTGTTTCAGCCAAAGCGCTTGGTTGTATTTGAACTGGTGGACCTGTTCGCGCAGCACGCCCGAGAAGTGCCCTGCGGCCCGCGCGCGGTCGAACCACGGTTTCGCTTTCTTGCACGTGCCGCAGATGAAGGCGTGAGTCACCTGCCCTTCCGCGAAACGTCCGCACAGCGTGCACAGTCCGCTCGAGTACAGGTCGACGCGGGAAAGACAGTTCCAGCAGAGGTGGCGCCCGGGGCGGTCGGACGCTTGTCCGCAGCCCGGGCACATGCGCGGGTACAGCCAGTCCGCCACCTGCTCCGTAGCCGTCGTCAGCCATCCGATCATACGGCTGTACCTTTCCTCCCGGCAAGGCGGGCGGTCCCGGCCCGTGTCCCGCGCGTGTCCGAGACGTTCGCGCGACCGGCGTCCTCGGCCGTCACCACAGCTTCGCGGGATATTCTCCGGAATCGACCAATCGCCTGACCGCCTTCGTGACCAGCGGCTTGTCCTCGCGGTACGTCACGCCGAACCAGGCGCTCTCGGTCGGCAGCACCGCGACTTCGGCGGAACCCTCGCCGACCATCTCGTCCACCACGAAGGGGATATACCACTCCGCCTTCGGGTTCTTCGCGTTGGCATCAAGCCACGCTGGGAAGCGCGCCTCCAGCGCCGCGAACAGTTCGGGCGTAAAGCCCCACAGGTTCATCGAGACCCGCTCTGCGCCCGTCAGCGCCACCGGCCGCTCGGGGTCTTCGCGGTTCTCCGCGCCGCCCGCCACGCGCACCAGCTTGGTCATTTCCGTCACCGTCACCAGCTGCCCGTCCGCGCCGACCTGGCAGACGCCGCGCGCGACGCTGCCGTGCTCCGACAACGTCTGGTCCAGCCGGTAGCCGACCATCGCGAAGCGCGGCTTCGCGGCCGTGCCGCCGGGCGACGTCAGAAAGCCGGCGAGCCGTTGGAACGCGTCGCGGCCATAGAAGTCATCGGCGTTGATCGCGGCGAAAGGCGCTTTGACCACGCCGCGGGCCGCGCGAATCGCGTGCGCCGTGCCCCACGGCTTGGCGCGGTCCGCAGGCACGCTGAAGCCCGGCGGCAGATCGTCCGTCGCCTGAAACGCGTAGTCGACCTCTAACGCGCCCGCGTATTTCGCGCCGATGGCCGTGCGAAAGATTTCTTCGAAGTCGCGCCGGATCACGAACACCACGCGGTCAAAGCCCGCCCTCACGGCATCGAAGACCGAATAGTCCATGATCGTCTCGCCGGAGGGCCCGACCGGATCGACCTGTTTCAACCCGCCGTACCGGCTTCCCATGCCCGCCGCCAGAACCACCAATGTCGGTTTCATTTCTGTGTTCAACTCCGCGTCCCCGCTTTCGAGGCACCTGTTATAAACTCTTTTCAAAAATACAGCCGAGTCCGAAAAGCGTCAGCTCCTGATCGATCACGAAATCCATGCCGCTGTCCTTCAGCGCCCAGCCCGCATAGCCGCCGGTCGCCACCAGCTTGAAATCGCAGCGCAGCGAACCCTGCAGGTAGGACACGATCTCGCGCACGATGCCGCGGTAGCCGATCTGCGCGCCGATGCGCATCGCCTGCAGCGTGCTGCGTCCCAGTTTCGGGCAGGGGCCTTCCAGCTCCACGCGCGGCAGCAGGGCGGTGCGCTCGTACAGGTAGTCGGTCATCAGCGGCAGCCCCGGCGTGATCACGCCGCCCACGTAGCGGAGGTCCTTCGTCACGATGTCGAACGTGAGCGCCGTGCCGAAATCCGCCACGATCAGGGGGGCGCCGTAACGCCGCACGCCGCCGCAGGCGTCCGCCAGACGGTCCGCGCCGATGGTTTCCGGCGCGGGATAGTCGACGGTCACGTCCATGGGCAGTCCGGCCTTGACCACCAGCAGTTTGCAGCCCAGCGCCCGCAGGATCAGGCGCTGCCATGCCGCGTTCACGCGCGGCACAACGGATCCCAGCACCGCGCCGCAGACCATGCCGCGCGCGGCTTTGCGGACCGCCTCATCGCACGCCGCGGGCTGTTTCGCGATGCCACCCTTGATGTGCGTGACACGCAAAATTTTGCCGCTGTCATACAGGCCGATGCCCGTTGACGTGTTGCCGACATCGATAACAATACAACGCACGTTGCTAAGCCTCCCGTCTCCCGACTTCGGATTGGTGTCTTTTCCTGCGCCCTAGGCCACACTCCATTCCAGCGAGAGGTCCACCGAGGGCGCCGAGTGCGTCAGGCAGCCCAGCGAGATCGCGTCCACGCCCGTCGCGGCCACCTCGCGCGCACGGTTCAGCGTGATGCCGCCCGAGGCTTCGGTCTTCGAGATGCCTTTGCACAGGGCGACGCACTCGCGCATCATGTCGCACCCCATGTTGTCGAGCATGATCCACTCGGGCTTGCCGCGCAGCGCGCTCCGGCACTCCGCGACGCTTTCGACTTCGATCTCGACGGCCAGTTCGGGATACGCCTTGCGGGCCGCCGCCACCGCCAAGTCCAGCCGGTCGGGATCGCCGCCCTGCCACAGCCTGCGGTGGTTGTCTTTCACCAGCACGCGGTCGTACAGGCCGAAGCGGTGGTTGGTGCCGCCGCCGCATGCGACGGCGTATTTTTCGAACAGACGGAGGTTCGGCGTGGTTTTGCGCGTGTCGAGGATCAGCGTGCCGTATTCCTTGACCGCCTCCACGAAACGTGCCGTCAGCGTGGCGATGCCGCACATGCGCTGCATGAAGTTGAGCGCCGTGCGCTCGGCGACCAGAATCGACGCGGCCTTGCCGCGGATCGTCAGGATCGTGCCGCCCTTGGCGACGTCGCGGCCGTCCGGCACAACGACCTCGACCCGCAGCGCGGGGTCCACGGTTTCCAAGACTTTCTGGCCCACCGTCACGCCGGCCACGCGGCACGCCTCGCGCGCCAGAATCTCGCCGGTCGCCATCACGGTGGCATCGACCAGCGCCAGCGTGGTGGCGTCGCCCGGCCCGATGTCCTCCGCCAAGGCCGCTTCGACGGCCCTGACCGCACGCGGATCCCGCATCAGATCATGAGTGCCCATATCTCTATCCTTCTTGACTGGTTAATCCGCCGAGTCCGCCTCCGGCATGCGCCGCGCGCAGAGATATCCCGCCACGCCGCCCGCCAGATGCGCGGCGTAGGCCACCTGCGACTGCACGAACACCGCTTCGACGACCGTCAGAATTCCAAGCAGCCACGCCAGCGTACGCGCTTTCAGCCGGAGAGGAAAAACTATCAGCAGCACATAGACTTCCCGGCGCGGAAACAGCGCGGCGTAAGCGCCGATCAGCGCGAACACGCCGCCCGATGCGCCGATGCACAGCGCGCCGTCCAGCGATCTTCCCGCCGTATCGCCCGCGCCGATCCACGCCCGCAGCGCCTGCGGCATCCATTGCGTGAGGGCGTCCATCGGCGGCAGGTGGGGCAGTGCCGCCGTCACCGCGAGCCAGCCCAGGCCACCCAGCACGCCGCCGGTCAGGAAGACCCGCCAGAAACGCCGTCCGCCGATCTCCATCTCCAGGCCGGAGCCGAACAGCAACACCGTCAGCAGGTTCAGCCCCAGATGCGTCCAGCCCGCGTGCAGGAACATGTAGGTGAACGGCTGCCAGAAAAAGCCGTGGCGCAACAGGGGCCAGTTCAGGCCGAAGCAGGAGACGAGCGCCTGTCCGAAGCTGTAGCCGTAGACGAAGTCAACGCGGTCGGCCACCTGCTGCACCAGAAAAACAAAAAAACACACTGATGCGAGCGCTGTCGCGGCAGGTGCCAAAAAAAACAAACCCCGCAGACGCCAGAGCCATCTGCGTATCGTGGTGATCAAAACCGGCCTCCGTTTCCGGCGTCAGGCGGACTTGATCAGGTTCCAGTTGACGTAAAGCATGACGGCGATGATCGCCAGAAACGCCGTTGCGACGATGGCGCAAATGCCGCCGATTGTGTCGCCTGAGCCCTGATTCGTCAGCGCAATCTCGTCGGCCGGATTGCGCAGCCGCTCGGAAATAAAAGCCCCGCCCGCGGCAGGCGCCGCAGCCTCAGCCGCTTCAACAGAAGATTTCTTCAGTTTCATGGGTTTAACTTTACCAAAACCCGACCCCCTTGAGTAGCGGATTTTCCACTTTCTAGCGCAGAGAAAAGACCGTGCCGAGATTGGGCGCGAACAGCGCGCCTGGACCGGTCACCAGCGCCGGATACGTCTGCGCCGAAATGTCGCCGCTCAGCTGGAATGTCCCGTATCTGACCGCATGAACACTCTTTGTGCCCACGTAGTCCAGCGCCAGTTTCGCGCCTTCGGCGACGTCGATCACGAGGTTGGGGGCAAAAGGCTCATACGCCGCGTCTTCCACCTCCAGCCGTTCGACCCGCACATCGTCGATCGCCGAGGACCGGTCGCCGCCCGCCGTGTTGAGTCCCTGGAACGCCAGCAGACAGGAGGTCCCGGCCTTCACATGCGGCAAGCGGAACGTGTAGCGCTCATATAGATAGTCGGTTGTCGTCACCGTCCCCGCCGTCACGCCGTCCAGCTGCAGCGCGAAGTCGTGCCCGGTGTGCGCGTAATTTCCTTCGGTGCGCGCCGCCGCCATGAACGAAACTGTGTAGCAGCCATCCTCAGGGAAGGTCACATTCTGCCGGATGAAGGCGGTTTTCTGGAGATATGCGGCCGTCGTCCCGTGCGGCACCAGGAACGTGAATGCGGAGCGGGCCGCGGTCCGGCCGCTCTTGACGTCGGGATCGCCGCTTTCAGCAGCAGAAAGGAACGTCCAGTCGCCAGCGGACTCGAACCCGCCGTTTAAGACCACCGTCGGCCCCACGCGGGTCACCCGCACGTCGTCGATCAGGCCAATCCGCGAATAGGTGTTCGCGCCCGTGTTACCCGCAAAGGTCAGCACCGAGACCTGTCCGTTCGTCACAGGCGGCAGGGTGACATCGTACCGCTGGAACGCAGGCGGACCCAGCGTGATGGGCGCAACCGTAACGCCGTCCAGCTGAAGGTTCAGCTTATGCATGGCATTCACGCTCGCATAACCTCCGTAGCGAGAGAGCGTCGAACCGCCCGCCCCGCCCGCGCCGAGGAAAGAGACCCGGTAGACGCCGGCGGTCGGGAAGTTCAGGGTCACGCCAAGCTTTCCATCGCCAAAAATACAGGCCGCACGGCCGCCGTCCACCGGCGTCACCATCCAGCCGCCCAACTCCTCGGCCACGCCGGCCGCGGCCACATTGGTGCCGAATATGTTGCCCGTATTCGCCAAGAAGTTGGTGATCGCGTCGGAAAAGGTCCAGCCGCGCCCGTTGAGTACGGAACCCAGTTCGTAGCGCGTCTGCCCCGCGAGACGCAGCGAGAGCGTTCCCGTCCCCTCGAATGAGCCGTCCGACGCGATGTTGCCGTCGTCCGCCACGCGCTCGATCCGCAGGTCGTCGATCAGCGAGGTGCGGTCGCCGGCCTCGCGGTGCAAGCCCTGGAAAATCACGGTGTAGGCGCCCGCCGACCGATAAGGCAGCGCGATCTCGCGCCGCGCGAAATTGTCGTTGTTGGCTTCCGCCATCCCGACAACCAGGCCGTCAAACCAGACTTCCAAGAGATGCGGCAAATTGGAGGTCCGGCGCGCCAGCGCGAAGCTCAGCTTGTAACACCCCGCCACGGGCAGCGTGACACTCCCTTGAATTGAGCCGGAGCGCTGCACGAAGGCCACGTGACTGCCACCGTCCCACGTCGGGATGGTCGGGCTCAGCCACGGCGAGCCGGCGGAGCCGGCCTTGACCAACCCGGAGCCCTTGTCCACCTGGTTCGTGCTGTCGATCTCGGTGATCTTGGTCTGAGGCATGAATGTCCATTGGGCGCCTGAAGGATTGTAGCCCCACGAGCCCGTCCCCAGTGAACCGGTCGTTTCGAAACTCGGATTGGGCACCGTGGCCGGTAAAAAAGCCCCGCGTGTCACGGCCGGTCGCGGCATGACGCGCAGGGTCCCATTCTCAACTTTCACAGTCTTCACGCCGGCGGGCACGCGCGCCACGGCCCACTCGCCCGCGCCGTCTTTCGTCAACACGCCTGCCTCCCCGTTGGCGGCGCAGGTGTACGAGCCGCCCGCAACCGAAACCCGCTTGCCGCCCGCCGCGAAATCGGCGGCGGCGTTGGTCGTGACCTCCACCAGCGCGTCGGAACGCGTCACCAGCGGCCCCAGCGTCAGCGTGCCCCCCTGCAGCAAGATTCCCGCGCGCGGCGGCAACCCCGCATTCCTGCGCAGGCGCAGCGCGCCGTCGCCGGCCTTGGTCAGCGTGCCCTCGCCCTCCGCACCGCTCAGCGTCAGCGTCTCGCCCGCGGCGGCCGAAAGCTCCGCCGATGCATCCATGCGCACCCGCACGGTGCCGTCCTGCGTGCGGCGGCCGAACCATTTGCTGTGCAGATACCCCTCGACCGCCAGCCGGTCATTCTCGGAAAGGGCGTTGCCGAAAAGCAGCACCTCGCTCAGTTGGCCGCCGCCTTGTCGGAAGTTGGTGACCGGCGGCCGGTAGTTGCGGTCGTTGAAAAAGTTCGAGAATTTGGCCGACCCGGCAGGCAAATGGATGCCGACAAGCTGATACCAGTCGTTAGGCCACTCCATGTACCCGTTCACGCGCCGGCCGTCCAGCGAGCTTGTGCCATTCCGCAGGCCGTCCGCCGCCTCCTCGGCCCATAGCTCGCCTGATGCTGCCGCTGAAGATTTCGGATGGAAATTCCTTTCGCCCCCGTTGCCTGAACCGGTCCAGTCGCCGAAGAAGAACCCGTGATAGCCGTTGCCGCCCTGCGTGCCGCGCACGGCGAAGAAGGACTTGGCGGTCAGATACGTGTTGCTGGTGACTGCGCCGCCGGCCCCTGGCTGCATGAGGGACAGCCAGCAACCGTTGCTTTTCATGTTGCCGAAGTCGAGATAGGCCCGGGCTCCCAGCCACGTGTTGCTGGACACCACGGGGCCGGGTTCGGGAGCGTGCTGCCCCGCATAGAGATATCGCGGCGCTGCGGTGTTCGTTTCGCGCACGTCGTGCCAGCGCAAAACCCGCGCCGGAGCCCCTCCGTCGGTCACCACATTGGTCGTGGCGTCCACCCAGAGCAGCAGCGTGTTGGTCAGGACGCTCTGCGGGAAAGGAAAACTCGCGAGGGAATTGTCGGCCCGCAGCTTGAGCCGCCCCTGCTCCACCTCGATCGCGCCGCCGGTGAAGAGCGTATTGGTAACGGACAGGGTGCCGGCACCAAGTTTACGGACTGTTCCGCCCGCCACGAGTCCCGAAGCCACGCCCTCCGCATTGGTCACCACGGTTTCCACCGTCGCGCCGTATGCGACGGCTGGAACCTGCACAGGAACGGCATCCGCATCCGCAGTGGAGACCACAGAAACCACAAAAAGCGCCAAGGATACGGCCGCATTACACCATTTAAAAGTTCCCATTCCGATTTCCCCCTCGATTGTAATCTGGCTAGACATTTTTTTAGACTGAAAGAAGTATTTCGTTTACCCCGCCGAGGTGTCAAGGCTCATTCTCCCGGACACTTCATTTTCCGAGTTTGCGGCTGACATCGACTACGGGAGAAGGTATCCTAATGGCCTTCTTTCACTCAAGTGAGGCGACTATGGCTTTCGACAGTGGCAGCCTGAGTTTCAGGCTTTTTTATTTGCAGCAGTCCTACGATTCGAGTCTCATCGACGCGTTCGCGAAGCATGCCGCGCCGCCGATCGCCTCGCTGAACCGCGACCCGATCGCGGGCTGGGTCACCGGACGGCACCTGTTCGACCGCGAGATCGTGGAAGAGAAGTGCCTTTTTGGACCCTATCTCCACGCCCAGCTCATGCGCGCCGAGAAAAAGGTGCCCGCCTCGCTGCTGCGTGCCTACGTGAAAATGGAGGAGGACGTCGAGTTGCGCGCGCGCGAAACCGACTATCTGCCGCGCGCCGTCAAGGCGGAAGTCAAACAGCGCGTGACCGAGTCCCTCCTGCCCTCCATGCCGCCGACCCTCAGCAGCATTCCGGTCGTCGTCGATTTCCGCAACGATATGCTGCTCGCCGGCGCGCTTTCCGACAAGCAGATCGATGTCCTGTCTCCGGTCTTCAAGGAGACGGCCGGCACGCTGCCCATCCTGCTCACGCCCGAGACCGCCGCGATCCGCCGCAAGCAGGTCAACGCCAACGACCTCGAGCCCGTGAGCTTCTCGCCCGACACCGCATTGGAGCCGCCAGTCGAGGGCACGCTCGGCATGGACTTCTTCACGTGGCTTTGGTTCGCGTGGGAGAAGGAAGGCGGCGTCTATCATCTGCCCGACGGGCGCGAGTTCGGCATCATGCTCGAGGGGCCGCTCACGTTCTTCCGCGAAGGCCAGGGCGCGCACGAAGCCGTGCTGCGCAAAGGCTCTCCCCTCAACAGCCGCGAAGCGGGCACCGCGCTCTACTGCGGCAAGAAGCTGAAACGCGCCAAGGTCGTCATCGCCCACAACGACGAGGTTTTCTCGGCCACGATGGATTCGGACTTCGCTTTCCGGTCGGTCAAGTTGCCGAAGGGCGAGCAGACCGAGGCCGCCGGCAAGTTCGAAGAGCGTATGCTCTTCATCGAAACCTTCTGGACCGCGTGGCTCTCGCTCTATGACCGATTCCTCGACCTGCGCACGGGGCCCCAGTGGCCCAAGACGCTGGACGCCATGCGCCAGTGGATCGCCCACGTCGGGGCGGCGAACGCGGACGCATGAAGAGCGACCCCATCTCGCCGCAAGGCCGCCAGACGGTCACGGTCGGCGACGTCGACCTCACGGTGGAGACGCCGCCCGACCTCAATGCGCTGTTGGACCGCGCCGCGGCAGAGGACCCGCAAGCGGTCGATGCCATTCCCTACTACGCGATCCTGTGGCCCGCCGCACGCGGCCTCGCCCGATATCTTTGGGACCACCGCGCCGGGGTTGCCGGACAACGCGTGGTTGAGCTCGGCTGCGGGCTGGGGCTGCCCTCGATGCTCGCCGCGCGCCTCGGCGCCCGCGTGCTGTCCACCGACTTCCATCCCGACAACGGCGCATGGCTCCGGCACAACGCCGCGCTGAACGGCGTCGGGCTCGACTACGCCCGGCTCGACTGGAACATCTTTCTCGCGCCTCCGACCACGGATCACCAGGCTCAGTCCGACGGCCTCCGTCACGCGTTTCAACTCGTCGTCGGCAGCGACCTGCTGTACGAGCGCCGCCACCTCCCCGCGCTGGTCTGCGCGATCGACGCGCTCTGCGCTCAGGACGGTCACGCGGTCATCGCAGACCCCGGTCGCGACAGCCTGCCGCTCTTCGTCTCCTGCATGGAAAAGAACGGGTGGGGTGCGGAACTGATTCCCGTCGATGACATCTATGTCTGCCGCTTTGCGCGCCGCGCAGATACCGGCGACTGAGCTACTCTGCCCCCGGGATCCGGTAGCGTTGTTTCGTGCCTTCGAAGTAGATCGAGGGCAGGACGTTGCCGGCCGCGTCTCTGGGCAGGCGGGCGTCCTGGCTCTCGAAGCCGTCTTGGCAGAAGGCCTTGTGGACCACGGGCGCCGTGGCCATGCGCGCGGGATAGGAGAGGCCTTTGTACATGCCGACGGCGCAGTAGACGTTCGTGTCCATGTCGGGACGCTCCAGCAGCTCTTCCATGCCGAGGTACGGGCAGAGCGCGTCGACCCACGCCACCAGCCGCGCCTCCTCCAGAGGCGTGACTTTGACGTCGTGGTGCTTGCCGCTGGTGGCGATCTGGAGGAGCTTGCTGCGGTAGGACATCGCGGTCATGGGCGGCGCGACGGTGTCCTGGGACACGACCTTCCAGGCGGGGTTGGGGTAGGCGTAGTAGGGGAAAAGCGGCCCCGCGATCGTTTTCTTCACGGCGTCGGCGAGGTCTTTGGGCTCTTTGCCGTACACCAGCTGGACATACGGCCAGCTGAGGGTCCGTCCGGGCTCGGCGCGGTGCGTGAAGTTCAGGCCGGCTTTCGGGTTCTCCGCGCCGTGGCAGCGGACGCAGTAGGCGTCGAGCACGGGCTGGACGAAGCGCGGGAAGCTCACGGTCTCGTCCTGCCACGGAGGGGGCGCGAGGGTGCTGACGCCGCGCCGCATCGCGAGCGTCGAGGCGGGCGGCGGGGGCGCGACGCGCGGGGTCTCGTGGCAGCCCACGCAGCCGCGGATTTCGCCGGGCATGCTGTAGGTGAAGGAACGCATGGTCTGCAGGCAGCGGCCTTGCCCGTCGAGGAGCTGGAAGAAGAGCGAGCGGACCGCCGGGATCTTGAAGTAGACGCTGCCGTCCGCTTCGACGGGGACCGTGCCCAGGATCTTCTTGACGCCTTCGTCGTAGACGAACGAGATCGCCGGCGAGCCCGGCAGCTGGGCCGCGCTCAGCGGGACCGCGCCGCATTTCCGGTACGGCTCGGACTCGCGCATGGAGGAGCGCCAGCCCGCGCAGTCGCTGAAGGTCGTGGAGCTGATCTCCACAACGCGCAGGGCCTTGACCAGGCCGCGCGGGATCGTCGTGCCTTCGTAGACGTCGGCGCTGTAGAGAGTCGCGTCTTCCGGCTTCTGGTCCGGGTGCACCATCCGGCCGGGCCATTTGACGGAGGAGGTGAGTGCCGGGGGGCGCTTGCGGGGACGCACGGGCTGGGCGTGCAAGACGTTGTGGCTGCCCGCATAGAGCAGCTCCATGTTGCCGTCGTAGTCCATCAGGTAGAGCTTGAAGAGCCCCGGCGCGGGGTCGTGCGCGAGCACGCTGCTCTGGCCGGTGCGGGCCGAGACGAGGAAGAGGTCCTTGCCGAGCGGGAAGGGGGTCTGGAACGCCTGATAGCATTTCGGCGCAGCGAACTCCGCGTTGTAGGGCTTGTCCATGGGGCCGCGTCCCACTTCGGACCAGGGCAGGTGCGGCGTCAGGTTGTAGAGCCCGTCGGGGTAGTTCATGCCTTCGGTCTGGTCGACCACGGCCAGCGGCCCGTCGTAGATGTTGTGGTGGCCGGGCGCGTGCAGCAGCAGGCGGAGCGTGCCGGGGATCGGCCGCGCGTTGAGCTGCATGTCGGGCCAGAAGCTCTGGTTGCCCCAGTAGGCGGAGGCGCCGGTGCCGTCGGGGTTGACGGTCCAGAGGCTCTGGATGCGGTTCACCTCGCGGTCGACGTACTCCCAGCGGGTGAAGAGAATGCGGCCGTCGGGGAGGAGCGAGGGCGTGAAGTCGGCCTCGTTGTTGGCGCTGATGAAGTAGATGTTTTTGCCGTCGCGGTCGCAGCGCGCGAGGATGAACATGCGGAACTTGGAGTCGCCGCAGCGCAGGAACTGGTTGCAGCGCGAGGTGGCGAAGACGTAGCCGCCGTCCGGCGTGTAGATCGGGTCGAGGTCGTTGTAATCGCCCTTCGTGATCTGGCGCGCGCCGGCGCCGTCGATGCCGGTCTCGTAGAGGTGATAGGCGGGCTCGTTGGTCTGCTTCATGCAGAAGAGCACGCGGCCGGCGTCGAAGTCGAGGTCGGGCCGCCAGAACGCGGCCGGCGCGCCGGCCTGCGGGGCGAGCGTGCGGACTTCGGCGTCGGGCCCGAGCCCGTCGAGCACCAGCAGGCGGCCGCCGTAGACCGCGCAGTTCTCGGTGCGGTGGCGGACCTCGTGGTAGGCTTCCGAACCGGCGGCGTAGGGGTTGTCGATGCAGAGGACCGAGCGGAAGTCGACCTGCGCGTCGGCCAGCAGGCTGTCGCGCTTCAGGGCGCGGATCTCCAGATAGAGGCCGGGGGCGCCCCGCTCCGTCACCTCGTCGAGGCGCTGCTTGAGCGCGGTGAGCCGGGCGCGCCGCTCCGCCGCGCCGGGCTGGCCTTCGGCCGTCTGGCGCCGCAGGAGGCGCTCGGTCCGCGCCCACTCCTCCCAGGCCGCGGCGGCGGGCACGGCATTCGTGCCGCGCTGCAGCAGCCACTCGTCGCGGACCAGCGGGCTGAAGGTCATGGCGCGGAGGAACTCCGACGGCTCCAGCGCGCGCGGGGTGATGCGCACTTCGTCGATCCAGCCGTTGAAGGGACCCTCGCCCGCGCCGTCGCCGAGGCAGAGCTCGCCGTCGGTGTAGACGAGCGGGAACGCGGTCTGGCAGGCGCCGCCGCACGGCGCGTAGTCGACGTACATGCGCACGGTCTGGTTCTCATACGAGAAGGCCACGTGGTGCCACTGGCCGTCCTCGACGTCCACGCCGCTGCTGAAGCTCTGGTTGAAGCCTTTGGGCGACGGCCAGGCCGCGTTTTCGGGGTAGGTGTCGAAGCGCGTGCGGAGCTTGCGTCCGCTGACCGAGAGCGACCAGGTGGCGGAGTTGCGGGCGCGGTCGCGCACTTTGCCGACGATCAGCGGGTAGTCGTGGTGGACGTTGACCTTGATGAAGGCCTCGACCGTGAAGGCCTCGGGCCGGAACGCGCCGGAGGCCGTCAGGCGCGACTGGCCATCGAAGAACAGCGACGCGCGGTTGTCGGGGTTCACGACCGCGCCGCCGCTGCCGGCCGCGATCTGGCGGGTTGGCGCGGGGACGACCTCGGGGCTGAACGCGGGGGCGCCTGCGGCGCGGCGCGCCTCCAGACCTGCGGGGCCGGCCGCGTTCGCGAGCGTGCGTGCGGCGCAGGGCGTCGGCTCGGCGGTCTCGCAGGTCCAGTAGACCGTGGCCCGGGCGGCTGCGGCGCTGAGGCCTGCGAGCGTCAGCAGCGCGGCCCGGGTCAGAGGGTGCGGTGGGCAGATCATGGCGGGCGTCCTCATTTCATTTGGAGCAACAGCAGCAGGAGCGGCAGGACGGGCTGTTTCGTCGTCACAGGCGTCATCCTCGGGAGTTAGGGGGGAGCCGGTGGTGAGAGGGTCAGACCAGCCGCACGTCCACGCCTTTCTTGCGCAGTTTGGCGACCTCGGCGGCGGGTGCGCCGGAGTCGGTGATCAGGATGTCCATGCGCGCGGCCGGCATGATGTGCGCGAAGCCCGCGCGTCCCAGCTTGGAGGAGTCGGCGAGCACGATGGTCTGCCGGGCCTGCTCGGACATCAGCCGGCACACGTCCGCGATTTCGGCGCTGTCGGCGGTGGTGCCTTTTTCTGACGAGATGCCGTCCGAGCCGAGAAACGCTTTGGCCACGTGGAACTGTCTGAGCTCGCGGATGGTGGCGGGGCCGGTCAGCGCCTCGATGGCGGGACGGAACTCGCCGCCGGCGAGTGTGACCGTCACGCCGGGGTTGTTGCGGACGTGGGGTAAGAGCAGGGTTGAGTTGGTGACGATGTTGACGCCTTGCCGTCCCAGTAGAAAACGCGGGATCAGCGAGGTGGTCGTGCCGGCCGTGATCATCACGTCGTCGCAGTCGGCGATCATCTCGGCCGCCGCGCGCGCGATGCGGAGTTTTTCGTCCGTGTGCGTCCGCTGGCGTTCCGCCACGTTGGCGTGCAGCGTCGGCAGCCCGCCGCCGTGCTGACGCAAAACAAGCCCCTCCGTTTCCAGGCTTTTGAGGTCGCTGCGGATCGTCACCTCCGAGACCCCGAAGCGCCGGCTCAGCTCGCCGACCGAGAGCTCGGGGGCCTCCATCAGGGTCTCCAAAATCAGTTGTTTCCTGTTCCGTTTCTTGGTCATGGTTTCCCCCGTTATCGGCGGTTCATTCGTAGATTTCCAGCTCCGCAACGGCCATTTGTTGGCCTGGCTGCTCCGGGCCGTTGGGCTTGAGCGCGCTCACGCGCACGTACCGGGCGGCGACCGGCGCGAAGGTCGCTTCGAACGGTTGCCCGGCGAGGTCTTCTGCCGCGGCGACCGTCTGCCACTTCGTCCGGTCCGCCGAGACTTGGATGCGGAGTTGCGTGGCGTATTTTCCGGGCGCGAAGGTTGTTTTGATGCGCCGGACGTTGAACGGCTGCAACAGGTCCGTCTCGTAGGTCCACGGCCACTCTTGACTGGCCAGTGCGGAGGTCGCGGGGTCACCGTCGACCCCCAGCCGGGAGAGGTGAACGCCGCCGCCGTTTACGGGCAGCTCGTGTGAGCCGTCGAGACTGAGCAGCAGCGTCGGCTTGCGGAAGGCCAGGTTGCCCGGCGGCGCCGGCGGCTGGGCTTTCATCGCGGCCAGCGCGGGGCGCAGCGATTTCAGCACCTCGAGTTGCGAGCGGTCGAGTCCGCCGTCGCGGTAGAGCAGCACGTCGATGGAGACCACGCCGCCCGCCTGATTGACGGCGAAAACATACTCCGCCAACTCCTGCTTGGGGTAGCGCACGCCCGGCTCGCCCCATCCGGCGGACAAGTAGTTGCCGGGCCGGTCCGCCCCGAGATACGAAAGGATGTGCCACTGTTCGCCGTTGAGCCAGCGTCCGGAGGGCTGCTCGTGGAAACGGTTCTGCTCGCCGGCCGTGAAGTCCTCGTGCCGCGAATAGGCCGTCAATTCTACGCCCGGGTTGAACGCGATGATCCGCTTGGGGTTCCCCGCCTTGAGCGCCCGCGCCAGGATGCCGAGTTTCTCGTTGTCGTAGTGCAGGTTGCCGTGGCGGACGTAGCAGCCGTCGACCCACCAGCCCGCGACTTTTTCGCCGTAGCGCAGCCCGTACTCTTCGGTGACCTCGGCCCATTTGAGCAGCCACGCGTTTGAAACCGGTGTCTGCCAGCCCATGGCGGCGTTGGCCTGGGCGTCAGACGAAGGTCCGTTGCCAGTCCAGTAGAGCATCAGCGGGATGTTCCGCGCGTGCAGCGCCTGGTAGAGCGCTTCGATCAGATCGCGCATGGCACAGGCTTCGCCGGGTTTGTAGCCGGTGATCCGGTCGAAGGCCGCGTTCGGCGCGATCAGGAAGCGTGAGCGCTGGTGCGTGGTGAAAATCACATAACCTGCGCCGGCTTCGGCCATCGCGGAGGCGAAACGCTCCGTGTCGAATTCGTTGACGCACGCGTTCCAGCTGGTCGAGCGGCCGAGGCTCTGGATCGCGTTGGCATTGTTCTGAAGCTCGTTCAGATAATGCACGAAAACGCCGAAGCCCGCGCGGCTGAACCACTCGGTCGCCGGATTATTGGCTGAGGCATAGCCGTCGCCGCACAGCAGCAGAGCCGTTACTATCGCAACAATTTTCATCGTCGTTTTCTGGCAGTAAATAACCACGCTCTCACACACCCACATGCCCACCCATACCATCGCTAATAAATCTGGATGAGCGTGCCGGACGGCGCATAACCCGTGTCGAGGCCATATTTCGTTTCAAGATAGAAGCCGACCCTGTTCTTTTGCTTGCGCGTGAGCGTGACGCCTTCGTAGACGAGCAACTCGGCCAGATGGCCGCGCAGGAACAGGCCCTCGCTGCCGTTCAGGTGGTAACACCCGATCCGCTGCGTGTCGGCGATGAACGTCTGGTTGCCGAAGTCGTAGGTGTCGACCGCCTCGGTGCCGCCGTTGACGGCGACCGCGTGTCGGTCATTGACGGCGTCGAACTGGTACATGACCACGTTGAAGGCGCCGTTGGTCAGCAGGCCGGGCACGGTGATGGTGCGGATGACATTGCCGCTGCCTCGTATCTGGAGGACCGCGTTGGTGGCGTGCTGAAAAGACGATTGGATGAGCTGGGTATCTGTCTTGCGGTGCGTGAAGACCATGTTCTGTTCCATGTCGCCCGGCCACTGGCGGAAGACGGCGAAGACGACAAGCTGGCGCGGGTCGGTCGTGATGGGCGCGTCCAGATAGTAACGGTCTGCGGCGCCGTAGGAGAAGCCCACGGCGGGCAGGCCGTTGACCATGTTTGTGACCAGCGTCGGGGTCTCGACAGCGACCGCGTCGTGGCTGTTGGTTGTCGCGTCGCTCCATAGGCGGATCGCGTCTAGAGGCTCGACGTCATCGTTCGCGAACAGGTCTTCATACGTGCAGACATCGGCCCGCAGCCACAGCTTGAGCCCGGGATTGTCTTCGGGCAGGTCGGCCGTCTGCGCGTCGCGCCCGACTTTGTAACGGCTCGCCAGATACCCCTCGATCCCGACCATTTCCGCCTCGCTCAGCGCGCGTTCGTAAATCATGATCTCGGCGATGTCCCCCTGCCAGTAGGCGGGGATGCCCAAGCCGCCGATGTACTGCGTGCCCGAGGTCAGGTCGGTGCTGGTGCCGAAATTGGCCGAGGCGGTCGCCTCTGCAGTCCGGGCGTTGCTGAAGTAGACCCGGTTTGTCCAGACGGTGTCGGTGCCTTTGAAGAGCCGGCCGGCGTACATGCCGAAGGTGCCGGTGTGGACCTGAACGCTGAGCGCGTTGGCCGTCACATTTAACGCGTTGCGGACGATGAACCGCAGCTTGCCGCTTGAGTCTTGGTCCAACTGCACGAGCGGGTTGCCGCTTCCCGTGCGGATGCCGATGATCGAGACGTCGTCGTTTCTTCCAGCCTTGGCCATGGCGATGATGGTGCAGCCCTCGATGCCGTTGGTGAGCATGCGGTTGACGACGGTCATTCGCTGGCTCGACCCGTTGAAGCGCAGGGTCGGCCGGTTGTTCAGCCCCGGCTCGCTGGCCACGTACAGCGGCCCGGAAGCGGCGATGTTCGTCGCCAGATTGCCCTGCGCGGACTGATCCGCCCACTCGGTCACATGGCCGCTCTCGTTCGTTGTTACGCCGGCGTCGGCCTTGACCCAAAACACGAGGTTGCTGATGGCGTCGGGCTGCGAGACAGCCGACGCGTTGAGCACGGCGAATAACACGATGAACACACCATCGGCCAAGCTTTTCATTTCACACTCCTGTCGGTTAGCATTTTATTATTGTCACGAGTCTCCTGGCGACATGCGCCAGCGTCCTGATCGATTTTTTCCGCCATGACGCGCCGGATCTCGGCCGCGTCCACGCCGCGGAGCGGGATCCGCTGGACGCAGGCGAGGTGGGCGGCGACGCCGGCGGCTTCGCCGAGCTGCATCATCGTGCGTGAGAGGCGGCAACTCGACGCCGCGATCGCGCTGAAGCTGGCCGCGCGCCCGGCGATCAGGACGTTTTCGGTTTTGAGCGGCAGCAGACAGCGGTAGGGAATGCCGTATGGGCCGCGTAGTTCGCCGCCCGGCCCGCCGCCGCCATGGTTGTCCATGGGGTGGTCCGCGAGGGCGATGAGGTCGCCGTGTTTTTGCCGCGTCACCCCGTCGATCAGGTCGTTCTGGTTCAGCACATACTCGCCCCGCACGCGTCGGGACTCGCGGATGCCCATGACCGGGAAGATCATCTTCAGCCTGAAGCGGCGGAACTCGTCGAAGTTCGCCTGGCACCAGTGCCAGTGGGCGCGCACGCGGCGCGCGCATTCGGCGTAGGCCTTCTCAGGGCCGAGCTGCAGATACTCTTCGCCGCGCATCGTGGGCAGCATGTTGACGAAGCGGTCGCCGCCGGGATAGACGCCGACAAAGGCGTACGGAAAGCTCTTCTGCCACCAGCAGGCTTCAGGGACATCCTGCGGCAGCGGCTCGACGAGGTCCGGCTCTTTCTTGCCGAGGGGCGTGATGCGGTAGACGAGCGTGGCGCCGTTCATGCGGCTGACCGGCTCCGGCGGCGCGCCGGGTTCATCGAAGGCCGATTTCGCGTCGCGGCCGGACATGAGGTCGCAGCCGAGCTGCGCGCACAGCGCGCCGTCGGTGGCGTCGATGAAGATCCGGGCGCGGACGGTCGACCCGTCGGCGAGCGCGATCTCGCTGACGCGCCCGCCCGCGTGCTTGGCGGACAGAAAGGCGTTGTTCAGCAGCACGCGGCAGCGGCCGGTCGCGTTCAGCATCTCCAGCATTGTCGCCGCCATCGCGTCCGGCTCGAAGATGACGCCGTGGCAGTGTTCGCGGAACCACGCCTCGTTGCCCATGCCCGGGCCGTGCCGCAGCAGCGAGTGCGCATAGGTCAGGCAGGGGTCGGTTTCGACGATGCCGCCGGGGAAGGTGTATTTTTCCCACGGCTTTTTCCACGAGCAGTGGCGGTCGAACCGGTAGACGCCGGCGGCTTGCGGGAGCTGGCTCAGGCGCTGGTAGACGCGGTAGGGGACGCCCGTGCCGCCCAGGCCCGGCTCCCAGTTGTTCACGCCGCCGAGCGTCGACGTGCCGCCCAGCATCGCCTGCTTCTCGACCAGCACGACGGACGAGCCCAGATGCGCGGCCGACCACGCCGCCGCAAAGCCGGCGCTGCCGCCGCCGATGACGGCGACGTCGGCTTCGACCGCAAGACCGTGCGTCAGGCGGACGGCCAGCGGAAGCACGAGCCAGAAGGGTGTTTTGAACATGTGACGCTCCGTTAAGGTTTGTACTTTTCGGGGTCCGCGTGCTGCACGCCGAGCGCTTCGATTCGGGCTTTCACGCCGGGTTCATCCAGCCGCGGACTGCGCGTGGGGTAGACGCCGAGGTGCCCCGTGTCTTTGAAGTGATATCCTTCGTAAGGGGTCCCGAATCCGCCCGGATGATACGTGGGCGGCGGCGGAACGCCTTTTTCCATCATCGCTTTCAGTTCTTGAAAACGAGAGCTATAAAGCTCGCGGGGCGTGATGTCGTGCTTCGCGCACAGGCTTGCGGCCATGCCGGTGACCTCGCCCAAGACCCCGAGTGTGCGCATCACGCGGACCGAGGCGAAGGCCGCATGCGAGACGCTGATATGGCGGCCTGCAAGAAACAGGTTTGCGACATCTTTGGAGTACAGGCAACGGAAAGGCACGGGATAAGGCTTGAGAATGTGGCGGTGATAGGCGCAGGAACGGAACGGCTCCTCGAATTTGGCGGCGTGTTCCGGGTCGGGGAAATGCAGGTCCAGATTCCACGTGGCCGATCCCGTGGCGTCAGGATAGATCACGCAGTTCTCGACATCGTTCTGCGTCAGAATGTAATCGCCGACGACCCGGTAACTCTCGCGCTTGCCGCCGAGCGGCGAGACCCAGGAGAGCTGGTCGTTTGCCCATTCGGCTTTCCGGCGGGCGTGGTTCTTCAGGTAGGACCAGTTGGCGAAAATCGACATCAGCCCGTAATCGCGGATATATTCCGTCTCGTCGGCCTGGTCTCGATATTGCCCAGTCTCCCATTCCCAATCACCGCTCCGGACATAGTAAACCTTGCTTTCGTCGAACGCGAGGCCCCAGTCGATGTCGGGGAACGGCGAGTTGCCGGGTGCGCGCTTCGAATGCCAGATCACCGACATGCCCATCACTTGGCGGTCGCCTATTACGGGGGCCAGGGATTCGTTGAACGTTGCGCGTGATTCGCGGCCGTACATCACCTGCGCTCCCGCCATGCGGGCGATGACCGCGTCGCCGGTGCAGTCCGCGAAAAACTTGGCGCGGAAACGGGTTTCGGCACCGGTCGGCAGCGTGCGCGCGATGAAAGCGGAGATCTTGCCCGCCCCGTCTTTCTCGATGCCGGTGACCCGCGTGTTCAAAACCAGGCGGTAGCGGTCGCGGGGACAGGTGTCGAAGACGTGTTTTTTTCTGGCATCTTCGTAGTATTCGGCTGGATATGCGCCCGGGCCGCCTGCGATGGGCGAGATCTCTTTGACGACCTGTCCGAGGCGCGGATAGGGCGGCATGTCGAGGATGCCGCCCATCGGAACGCGGATCTCGGAGCTGTTGTTGCCGCCGAGGACAGCGCGGTCCTGGATCAGCACCACCCTGGAGCCGGTCCGGATCGCGGCGACCGCCATGCAGATTCCCGATACGCCGCCGCCGGCGATCGCGAGGTCGTAAACCACGGGGTCGTCTTTCAACTCGACGCCGATTGCCTGTCGACGGAAGTCCGCCAGTTTCCCGGGGGTGTTGTCCGGGATGAAGCCGGGGGCGTCCGTCAGATAGACCGCGTCGCAGCGCCCGTTGAAGCCGGTCAGGTCGTGCAGCGCAAGGGTGGCGGAGCCCTTTTCTAGTTCGGCCGTGCCTGCGCGTTGCCAGTCCCAGTCCTTTCCGTTTGTGCCCAGCACGGCCGGCAATGCGGCGCCGTTGACAAGCACGTTGAACCGGCCCGCCGGCGTGCCGCGCTTCCAAGGCGCGGTCCAATCGCGCGTGCGCACCCAGACGGTCCATGTCCCCGCGCGCGGAATGGCGCAGCGCGTGACGGCGTCTGCCACCGGGACGCCCATGCCGTGCGCCATGAGATAGGCGGAGCCCATCTGCCCTATGGATTGCTGGTCACACAGCCAGCCGCCCGGCGTTTCAAAGCCTTCGGCTTCCAGCCAGATCCCTTTCTCTGCGGCACCCGCAAGCCCGATGTTGACGAACAGGGTGAGTCCCAGAAACAGGCATTTCGAAAAAAGCGTCATCAGTCACAACCTTGTTTGGAGGATATTGAGCATCCGTTGTTTTTCGGAGAGAGGCCGCCGGCGCGGCTTGGCCGTCCGGCGGCGGGGGCGGTCACGGTGCCGTGCGCACGCCGCGCCACCCGTAACTCAGCGAGCGATTATCGTTCACCACGGAAGCGAACGAACGGTCCGACGCGCGAGCAAGTGTGTTCAACGCGTTCCAAGCAGCTCCACGGCATCCGTGACCACTGCTCGTTAATGGCCATCCTGTGGGAAAATCCCACGTTCCTGTGCCATGCTGCCCCGTGAAGGCGCGGCCATTTCCGATGCTGATCGGCCGTTCCCAGGCATCGCCGCTCAACTCCATAATGCCCCAGTACGATGCGCCGGCGTCGCGGCGGCCGCTGCTCGCCGTTGCAAATGCGCCCGAGCGGATCGGGCCGCTGATGTTGACGGCCGACCCATACACGCAGTTGGCCGTCGCAACGCTGGGTGCCTCGTTCGTCGTTCCATCATTGCTTAACCCCGTCGCTTGCGTGATGGACGTGTTGCCCCACGCGTACTCGCCCGCCACCGGATTGAGCGGGCCGCGGCAGGCCTTTTCGTACTCCAGTTCCGTCATCGGACGCAGACCCGCCCAGGTTCCGTAACGGATGCCGTCTGCCCAAGACAAAAAGTTGCATGCCCTGTTCGGCGCACTGGCCGCGTAGCTCGGATGCGTGCCGCCGATCGTGTAGCGGTTCTTGCCCGCGTTGCCGGAGTCGTAGCGAAGCGCCGCCTGATCGGAGGGCAGCATGTTCAGGAAGTCGGCGTATTGCCCCTGCGAAACCTCATATTTCATGCAGTAGAAGGCCTGATAGCCCTTGGGGAACGCGTTGGAGAGCACCCCGTAGCCGCCGATGGTAGAGTCGCCCGCAGACGAAGTGCCCCAGAGATGGCCGGCAGCGTTGGTGATCACGAGCGCGTTTTCGTTCGAGACCATGAAGGGGATGCTCGCACCACTCGTCCACGACCCGTCCGTGAAACTGCCTGACTCACTGGTGGACCCCGAGCCCACCTTGAACGCGCCTTGCGGCACATAGACCATCTCGACGGCGTGCGAGGAAAGGTCGATTGAGGAGCCGGCTCCGTCGGCCAGTCGCTTCCAGCGCAGTTTCACAGTCGGGCTGAACGCGCCAGATCCGGCGGCGGATCGGTAAATGAAGGCGCCGAGGCCGTCGGGCGAGACCGTGATGGCGGTTCCTTCGGGGGCCGTGAATTCGTTGGTCGAGAGCGTGGCGTGTTTCCAGACGCCGTCGGTGCGCCACTTGAGGAACACCCAGGCGGCGTCCCAGTTCTCGAGTTCAAGGGCTGCGCCGCTGACGTTGGCGTCCGCCGCCTCTGTCCAGGCGGACCGCCAGGAGTTGTCCCAAGACACGGTGAACTGCACGTCCACGGTGCCGGGGGTCGCGGCGGAAACCAGCGACAGGTTCGTTACCGCGATGTTGTTGCCGAGGGCCGTCCCCGCCGTTGCAAGCAGGCACAAGCCCGAAAGATGCTGTTTCATGTGATGGAAACTCGGTGTCATTCTTCATCTCCTTGGATCGTAACTCGGAAAACCTTGGTTCAGCGAACCGAAATCATCAGTCCTCTGGACGGAACACGCAGTTCTGAGAGCGTGAATAGGGCATATCCGTCCCCGTTTCCACCCAAGAACCGCACAAGCGCAGTGATGACGGAAGCGTCCCGGTAAATGCCGACGGAGGCGAAGCCGTCGGAGGGTCCGCCTTTGAACCGGTCGGGCGCGAACTCGTCGGCCCACGCGCAGCTTGCAAGCGCAAGAAGGGACAGTGCGGCGAAGGCCGTTAGAGGCCGCCGGCGCGTGTTTCTTTTTGTGTTCATTTTTTTTGCTCTTCCGCGTTTCGATGCTGGACGCCCAGCGCGTTGACACGTTCCTGATACGCGCGCTCAACCTCTGGCGACGCCAGCTTTTTGCGTTCTTCGTCGTTGACGGGCAGGAAGCCCAGATCGTAAAAGTGATACTTCTCTTCTTTGCCGCCGGTGCTGTAGGCGTGGTAGGGCTGGATGTCCACGCCTTTTTGCATCATCGCCTTCAGCTTGTCGAAATGCGCGGTGTAGACGTCGCGCGGCCAGGCGTTTTCGTTTTTACAGACGGTCGCGGCCATGCCGATGACCTCGCCGAGGCTGCCGAGCGTGCGCATCACGCGCACGGCGGAGAAGGCCGAGTGGGAGACGCTGATGTGGCGGCCGCCCAGAAAGAGGTTTTTCACGTCGCGCGCGTACAGGCACCGGTAGGGGACCGGGTAAGGCTTCATGAAGCCGCGGTGGTAGGCGCACGAACGGAAGGGTTCCGAGAAATGCTGCAGATGCGAGGGGTCCGGGAAGTGGTGGTCCAAATCCCAGGTGATGGAGACGGTCGCGTCGGGGTAGACGCGGTTTTGTTCGAGATCGTTCTGGGTGATGATCAGGTCGCCCACCACGCGGTAGCTTTCGCGTTTTCCGCCGATCGGCGAAACCCACTCCAACGTGGCGGTGGTCCATTCGGCCTTCCGCTTGGCATGGTTCTTCAGGAAGGACCAGTTGCCGAGGATCGCCATCAGGCCGTAGTCCCGGATATATTCGGCCTCGTCGACCTGGTTCCGGTACTGCCCGGTCTCCCAGGACCAGTTGCCGCTCCGGATGTGGCAGACGGTCTCTTCGGAAAACGGAAGCCCCCAGTCGATGTCGGGGAACGAAGTCGGCGTCGGCGATTGGCGCGAAATCCACTGGACGGACATGCCCATCACTTGGCGGTCGGCCTTCACGGGCGCGATCGACTCGTTGAATTGCCCGCGCGCCTCGCGGCCGTACATGACCTCGGCCCCCATCAGGCGGGCGATCACCGCGTCGCCCGTACAGTCGGCGAAGAGCCGCGCGCGGTAGCGGGTCTCGGCGCCGGTGCGGGCGTTGCGCGCGATGTAGGCGCTGATCTTCGTGGGGTCGGCGGGATCTTTCTCGACCGCGACCACGCGCTCGTTGAGCGCGAGTTTGTACTGGTTGCCGGGGGTCAGCTGAAAAATGTTCTCTTTGCGCTTGTCCTCATACCACTCGCCGGGATAGACGCCGCCGCCGCCCATGATGGGGCCGATGGCCGTCACGATCTTGCCCACGTTGGGATAGGGGGCCCACTGCGCCCAGCCGCCGAGCCCGACCCGCACCTCGGAGCTGTTGCAGCCGCCCAGCACCGGACGGTCTTGGATCAGCACCACCTTGCATCCCGTGCGGAGGGCCGCGACCGCCGCGCAGGTGCCGGCCATGCCGCCGCCCGCGATGGCCAGGTCGTAGACCACGGGGGCGTCCTTCACGTTCACGCCCGTTTCCTGCCTGCGGAACGCCGCCAGTTTCTTCGCGTCGCTCTCCGGCGTCAGGGCCGGGTCCGCCGTCAGATAGACCGCGTCGCAGCGCCCGTTGAAGCCGGTCAGGTCATGCAGCGCGATCCGGGCCTGTCCCTTGTCGAGCTCCACCATGCCGGCCTTCTGCCAGCCCCACGCGCCGCCGTTGGTGCCGAGCACCTCGGGCAGGGCTTGGCCGTTGACGAGGACATGGAAGCGCCCGGCCGGCGTGCCGCGTTTCCACGGCGCGGTCCAGTCGCGCGTGCGCGCCCAGACCGTCCAGGCGCCTTTGCGGGGGATGGCGCAGACCGTCTGCGCGTCCGGAACCGGCAGCCCCATGCCGTGCGCCATGAGGTAGGCCGAGCCCATCTGATCGGTCGACTGCTGGTCAAGCACCCAGCCCCCGAGCGTGTCGAAGCCTTCGGCCTCAAGCCATACGCCGCGGTCCGCCGAACAGACGAGCGGCATCAGAAGTCCCAGCAGAAACCGACGCACGCGCGGTCCGGATGTTCTCATATCGAATAGCCCCTTTTTCGCAAATACGGACAGTCAAAGACTTTGAAAATTCAACATATCAAAAATAATAAATAAGTTTTCCGAAGGCAATACGAAATTTTTTTTAAATAAAAGGCAAGCGGCGTTGCCAGACGCCGGAGTGTCTGCTATGATGGAAATTAACTTTTGAGCGCGGGGCTTTGGACGCCCGGCGCGGGGCGGAAGCGGGATGCGGCGTCGTTCGGACGGCGCGTCCATACAGACAACGAAAGGGGCATGCGATGAGCAAGGCGACGATGTGGGTGTTGGCGGGCGCGGCCGCGACGGTCGCGTGGGGCGCGATGGCGGCAGATGCGGTGGCCCAGTGCGAAGAGCGGTACCGCCCGGAGCTGTTCAAACAGTTCGGCGACCACGTCAACGTGCCGGACGGGCTGGCGCAAGATAAGCAGGGCAACATCTACCTGGCCGCGCCCAACTTCGTGGACAAATCGTATGCCGGCACCATCATGAAAATGTGCCGGAAGACCGGACGGTGGTCGGTCTTCGTCGCGGGACTGATCAACCCGGACACCGGGCGCGGCGCGCCGATGGGCATGGAGTTCGCCGAAGACGGTAGCCTCTATTACTGCGACAACCAGTATTTCAACGACAAGAATTATAAGTCGCGTGTGATGCGCGTGGTGATCGGCAAGTGCGGCGAGCCGCTGAAGATCGAGCCGGTGGTCGAAAACATCAAGCTGGCCAACGCGGTGCGCGTCCGCGGCAACGCGATTTACTTCACGGACACGTTCTTCGACGTGCCCGGCAAAAACCTGGGCGGCGTGTACCGCGTGCCGATGAGCGCCTTCAAGGACCGTCCGGCCCGCCTCCTGCCCAAAGAGCAGGCCGCGAACGACCCGTACTGCCTCGGCACCACCGAAACGACGCCGCTGGCCCACCGCAACGACACCGCCGGCGCGGACGGCATGTGCATCGACAAGGACGGCAACATCTATACCGGCAACTTCGGCGACGGCCACTTCTACGTGCTCAAGCTGAAGAGCGACGGCACCTACGAAAAGCCGGCGACGCTCATCAACGATCCGAAGGTGTTCCCCTGCTGCGACGGCATCTGTTATTACGAAAAGAAGAACTGGGTCATCATGACCGACTCCGAGCGCAACGCGGTCCTCTACTGGGACATCAAGGCCGGCAAGCTCGGCACGCTGTGGATGAACGACGACACCTGCGGCAAGGACGGGCTTCTGGACCAGCCCTGCGAGCCGATGGTGTGGGACGGCGACAAACTGATCGTCGTGAACTTCGACATGTCCTTCCCGGGACTGAAGAACACGAAGAACGACGCGATGCACACGCTGAGCGTGATCGAGTTGGATGAGGGGGGCTGCCCCTTCCTCGGCCTGTTCCGGTAAGGGACGGCCTTGGCACCGGAAGTGCCATGCGCGTCCTCGCGCATGGGGGAAGCGCGCCCGGGGACGGGCGCGCCACGTTTATTGACATAAGGGATTTTCGACACATGCAGAACTTTTTGGATTTCAAGGGTAAAACCGCTATTGTGACCGGCGCGACGGGCGCGCTCGGCAAAGGCGTCGCGCAGGGCTTGGCTCAGTGCGGCGCGAAGGTGGTCGTGACGGACCTGAAGCAGGAAGCCGTCGATGCGGCGGTGGCCGAGTTTACGGCTGCCGGTTACGACGCGGCCGGATTGGCCGCCGACGTCACGGACGAGGAGCAGGTCAAGGCGGTCGTGGCCTTCGCCGCCGCCCGCTTCAATAACGTGATCGACATCCTCGTCAACGTCGCGGGCGTGGCGGGACAGAACCCGATCGAGGCGATCAGCGCGAAGGAGTGGGACTTCGTCTTCGCGGTGAACTGCAAAGGCACCTTCCTCTTCATCAAGCACGCGGTGCCCTTCATGAAGGCGCAGAAGCGCGGCAAGATCGTGAACTTCGCCTCGAAGTCCGGCAAAACCGGCTCGGCGCTGTGCAGCCACTACTCGGCCGCCAAGGGCGCGATCATCACGCTGACGCAGTCGCTGGCCTACGAGTTCGCCAAGGAGCAGATCAACGTCAATTGCGTCTGTCCCGGCATCACCGACAACACGGGCGTCTGGACCTTCATGTCGTCGAACTATATCGAGAACCTGAAGCAGGAGCGCGCGCAGGTCGTGAAGCAGTTCACCTCCAAGGTCCCGCTCGGCCGCCTGGCCAGCATCGAGGACGTGGTGGACGTGACGGTGTTCCTCTGCTCGCCGGGCTCGGACTACATGACCGGCCAGGCGGTCAACATCACCGGCGGACGCGAGATGCACTGAGAGAGTTAGGAATTAGGAGTTAGGGATTAGGAATAAGACTTCTGAAACTCGAGTGTCAAAAAAAGGGGAAAGATGAGCGGCAAGGAGATCACGAAAGAGACTGTGGCGAAGATGATGGACCACGCGGTGCTGAAGCCCGCGATGACGGACGACGACATCCGCAAAAACGCGGCGATGTGCATCGCCAAGGGCGTGGGCGACCTGTGCGTGCGGCCGACCGACGCGGCGCTGGCCGCGCAGCTGCTGAAGGGCACGGGCACGACGGTCGCCGTCGTGATCGGCTTCCCGCACGGCGCGAGCCGTTCCGAGGTCAAGGCGCTCGAAGCCCGGCTGGCGATCGAGGACGGCGCGGACGAGCTGGACATGGTGATGAACATCGGCAAGTTCCTCTCGGGCGACTACGATTACGTGAAGCGCGATATCGAAGCCGTCGTCGCCGTGGCCAAACCCAAGGGCGTGCTGGTGAAGGTGATCCAGGAGTCGTGCCTGCTGACGTTGGAGCAGGTCGCGAAGGCCTGCGAGATCTCCATCGCGGCGGGCGCCGACTTCGTCAAGACCTCCACCGGCTTCAACGGCGACGGCGCGACGGTCGAGCAGGTCGAGGTGATGCTGAAGACCTGCGCGGGCCGCGCGAAGGTCAAGCCTTCCGGCGGCATCCGCGACTGGGACCGCGCCGTGATGTTCCTCAAGATGGGCGTCGGGCGGCTGGGCGTGGGCTCGGCCGACAAGATTCTCGACGGCGCGCCGGCGGGCGACGGGTACTGAGGCACCGGGTAGGGGCGTTTCCCCGAAACGCCCGCAGGTCTTTTCGGACGTTTCGGGGAAACGTCCCTACCGATTGGAGCGAGGCGATGAGCGAAGCGATGATGCGCGCGGTGGTGTATCACGGCCAGATGGACGTGAAGGTTGAGCAGGTGCCAATTCCCGCTTGCGGGGACGGCGAGCTGCTGGTGAAAGTCGACGCCTGCGCGGTGTGCGGCTCGGACATGAAGGCGTACAAGTCGGGCAACCCCCGAATGCGTCCGCCGATCGTCATGGGGCACGAGTTCGCCGGCGTGATCGTCGAGAGCCGTGCGGGGGCAGGCTTTGCCGTGGGCGAGCGCGTGGTGATGGCCACCTCGGTCGCGTGCGGCGAGTGCGCCTATTGCCGGCGCGGCTGGCGCAACCTCTGCGCGGACGTGCGGCCCATGGGCTTCGGCTACAACGGCGGCATGGCGGAGTTTGTGGCGATCCCCGGTCTGGCCGTGCGCGGCGGCCACGTGGTCAAGGTGCCGGCCGCGGTCCAGCCGCTCCACGCCGCGCTGGCCGAACCCGTCAGTTGCGCGGTGAATTCGTGCGAGAACAGCCAGGTGCAGAAGGGCGACACCGTGCTCGTGATGGGCGCGGGCCCCATGGGCATCCTGAACGCGGTCGTGGCGCGCGAGTTCGGCGCGGCCAAGATCATCCTCTCCGAGATCAACCCCGCGCGACTGGCGCAGGGCGCGGCGTTCGGCTTCGACCGGCTGGTGAATCCCGCGCAGGAGGACCTCGCGCAGGTCGTCAAGGAGGAGACCGGCGGCCTCGGCGCGGACGTCGTGATCGTCGCGGCGCCCGCGGCCGCGCCGCAGGAACAGGCCGTGACACTTGTGCGCAAGCGCGGCACGGTCTGCCTCTTCGCGTCGCTGCCGGTCGGCAAGAGCACGCTGAACGTCGACAGCCGGCCGATCCACTACGGCGAGCTGCGCGTGGTGGGCACGAGCGATTCGACGCCGGCGCACGTGGCCAAGGCCGTGGCGCTGATCGCGGCCGGCACGTTCCCGGCGGGACGCCTCGTGACGCACACGCTGCCGTTCGAAGGCTTTAAGGATGCGATCGCGCTGATGGAAAAGGGCGAGGCGCTGCGCGTGGTGCTGAAGCCGTGAGGAAGTGCTTTAGTTCGTTAGTGCTTTAGTTCGTTAGTGCGTGGGGTGGGGTTGAGGGGACGGACCGGGGATGGAGGCGGCACGGCCGCGTATCTCCGCGGAGAAGAAGTATGGATCTGAAGATCAAAGACAAGGTCGCCATCGTGACGGGATCATCCGGCGGGGTCGGCAAGGCGATCGCGCTCGCGCTGGCGGCCGAAGGCGCGAAGGTGGTCGTCAATTACCTCAAGAATGAGGCCAAAGGGTTGGATTTCGGGCCGGACGCGCAGTCGGTCGTCGCGGAGATCAAGCAGCGCTTCGGCGTCGATGCCGTTGCGGCGCCTGCCGATCTCTCGTGCGAACGGCAGATCATCGCGCTCTTCGATGCCGCGGAAGCGCAGCTCGGGCCGGTGGACATTCTCGTCAACAACGCGGCCTATCTTCCGAAGGGGCCGCTGACGGGATATTCCGTCGAGGAGTGGAACTACACCTTCCAGGTCAACGTGACCGGCTGCTTCGTCGCGTGCCGCGAGTTGATCAAGCGCTTGCGCGCCCGGCAGGCGAAAGGCAAGATCGTCAACATCGCCTCGCAGGCCGCCTTCCTCGGCTCCACGTCGGGGCATCTGCCCTACGACGCCAGCAAGGGCGCCGTGGTCTCCATGACGCGCGCGATCGCGCGCGAGACCGCCAAAGAGGGCATCAACGTCAATGCCGTGGCGCCCGGCATGGTGATGACCGAGATGGTCGCCAAGATTTGGGAAGAGCGCAAAGAACAGTACCTTTCGCGCATTCCCCTCTATCGCATCGCCCAGCCCGAGGAAATCGCCAGCGTGGTCACGTTCTTGGCGTCGGAAGGCGCGAGCTACATGACCGGCACCACGCTGGATCTCACCGGCGGCATGCTGATGCGCTGAAGGCTTCGGCTCCGCCCGCCGCTCACGGCATGACGAAGCGGCGATTCGCGTCGCGTACGACCAGCACCGAGCAGGGCGCTTTCCGGACCACGCGTTCCGTCACGCTGCCGAGCATCATGTGTTCGATGCCGGTGCGGCCGTGCGATCCCATGACGATGAGGTCGGCTGCGGCTTCGCGCGCGAAACGCACGATCTCGACGAACGGAACGCCGACCTCCACGTGCAGCGAAGTCCGGCCGGCGATCGCGGCGCAGTGTTTGTCGCGTAGTTTGGCGAGCAGCGCTTGCGCCGTTTGCGCGCTCTGCTCCGGCAGCGCGTTCAGCTCGTTGAAGAGCATGCCGTCGCCAAACGCGGAGACGGGCATCGGCTGCACGACGAAGAGCAACTGCAGGGCGGCTTCACACTGCGTGGCGATCGCGACCGCCTGAGCGAGCGCGGTCTCTGAAGGCTGCGAGAAGTCGATTGGACAGATGATTGTTTTGAACTGGCCATTCATGATCCACCTCCTCTTTTAATGTCGCTCCGCTCTCAACCACCCATACGTTAAAGCCGCCGGGGCGGCCGTGCAAGTTCTTTTTGGGCCGTGTTTGCCTTCTGCGAGATAGAAACGCCCTGCGCAACCGGACCGCACTTCCGGCAAAGTGGCGCGGGACGTCCCGGACCGCGCGGATTGTGCGGTTGGTTTTCGCGCCGGAATCGGGACGTCCCGGACCGCGCTCCCCGTCCGCGAAACGGGGCTCCGCCAGTCTCAGCCGAGCCGCGGCAGCACGCAGGTGGCCGACAGCCCGGGCAGCGGGATGACGCTCACGGGGCAGTCGTAGGCCGCCTCCAGCACGTCGGTGCGCAAAACTTCGGCCGGCGTGCCGTCCGCGAGTTTACGGCCTCGGCCGAACAGCACGATGCGCGGAAAGAACTGGCTCGCGAGCGTGAGGTCGTGGACGACCATCAGCAGGGTGGTCTGACGCTCGCGGTTCAGGCGCGCCAGCAGCCGCATCAGCTCGGCCCTGTGCCGCAGGTCCAGGTGCGAGGTCGGCTCGTCCAAGAGGATGATCTCGGGGCGGCTGGCCAGGGCCATGGCCAGCGCCAGCCGCTGCCGTTCGCCCCCGCTCATTTCGGGGAGGGGGCGGTTGCGCAGGTGCCGCGTCTCGGTCAGCTCCATGGCCTCTTGGACCGCGTCGAGGTCGTCGGCGGACGGGCCGCCGAAGCGCGGCAGGCAAGCCGTCCGGCCGAGCAGCACGAAGTCATGCGCCGTGAAGGGGACGTCGCACGCGATCTCCTGCGGCACGACGGCGAGCAGGCGGGCGCGGCGGCGCGGGCTGAGGTGCGCGATGTCACAGCCCGCCACCTGCACGGTTCCCTGCGCCGGAAGCTGGCCGGTGATGACCCGCAGCAGCGATGACTTGCCCGCGCCGTTCGGCCCCGCCAGCGCCACCTGCTCGCCGCGCGCGATGTGGAGCGAGACGTTGTGCAGGACGGTCGCGGCAGCATAGGCTGCGGTGATGTGGCTGAGCACGATCATGCGAGCGGCAGCTTTCCTTTGCGCGTGAGCAAATAGAGGAAGAACGGGCCTCCGGACAGGGCCGTGATCACGCCCACAGGAATCTCGTGCGGGGCGAAGAGCGTGCGCGCGAGCGTGTCGCACACCACCAGGAACGTGCCGCCGGCCAGCGCGGAGCAGGGCAGCAGCGTGCGGTGGTTGGCGCCGGTCATCCGGCGCAGCGCGTGCGGCACGATCAGGCCGACGAAGCCGATGATGCCGGATACCGAGACCGCGGCGGCCGCGGCGAGCGCCGCGGCGCCCAAGATGAGCGGAACCGCCCGGCGCGTGCGCACGCCGAGGGTGTAGGCGGCTTCCTGGCCGAGCAGCAGGGCGTTCAGGTTCCGGGCCTCGTAACAGAGCACGCCGATCGCCAGCGCCACCAGCAGGACCACGCCCAGAATGAGCGGCCACGAGGTGGCCTGGAGGTTGCCCAGCAGCCACCAGGTGATGCTGTGGACCGCGCGCGTCTGCGCGAAGGAGAGCAGCAGCATGAGCAGGCTGGACAGCATGGAGCCGACGACCACGCCGGTGAGAATGAGCGTGTTGGGCGTGTAGCCGCCGCTCCGGCCGGCCAGCAGGCAGACCAGCAGAAGCGTGAGCGCGGCGGCGACGAACGCCCCGCCCGGCAGGGCCAGCGGGGTCAGCGCGGAAAGTCCGGTCGCGATGACCAGCGCCGCGCCGAGTGAGCCGCCGCTGCTGACGCCGAGCACGTAGGGCTCCGCCAGCGCGTTGCGCAGCACGGCCTGCAGCGCGCAGCCTGAGCAGGAGAGCGCCGCGCCCACGGTGAAGCCGGTCAGCACGCGGCTGAGCCGGAGTTCCAGCAGGGCGCGCCCCGTGGCGGTCGCGGTGTCCGGCAGGCCGAATCCCGCCGCGCCCGCCAGCAGGCAGAGCGCGAGCAGGAACGGAATCGGCAGGAGCCAGGGCAAAAGTTGTCGGGGTGTCAGCATGGTGGTCATTCCGGAGCGGTCCGGCGGGCATCGAGGTCAAGGACCGCTTTCAGCTGCGCCAGCCCCTCCAGCACGCGCGGCCCGGGGCGGCTGACGGTGTTGAGATCCGGCACGGTATAAACGCGTCGGCCGCGTACGGCCCGCAGCGCCTTCCAGCCGGTCTGCGCCTCGAAGAACGACAAGGGCGGCCGCCCGGCGGTGTCGAAGACGCAGAGGATCAGGTCCGGGTCCTGCTCGAGAACCCATTCCAGCGAGATGTGGAAGTAATCGGAGGACGAGCCGCCGCCGATGTTGCGTCCCCCGGCGAGCTCAAGCAGGCCTGCGATGAACGCGTCGCGGCCCGCCGTGATCGGTGTGTCGGGGGCGAAGAGCAGCAGCGTCCGCGGACGCTGCGCCCGTGCGTCGGAGGCGCTTCCGGCGGCTTCGAGGCCGCGTTGGATGGAGACCGCCAGCGCGTCGGCCTGCGCGCGTCGGCCGGTCAGGGCCCCGAGCTGGCGCAGCGCTCCGGGAATCTCTGTCAAGCGGGTGCACGGCACGTGCACCACGGGGATTTTCAGCGCGTCGAGGCGTCGCCGGACCTCGGGATCCGCGAGGACGGTCTCCAGGACGTGTGTGGGGCGCGCTGCGAGCAGCGGCTCGAGCCACGGCGTGCCGAAGCCACCCGTGACCGGAACGGCGCGCACGGCCTCGGGCGGGTAATCGCAGGACTCGGTCCGGCCCGCCAGCAGGTCGCCGGCGCCGATCGCGCAGACGCATTCGGTCAGGTGCGGCGCGGT
Organism: Kiritimatiellia bacterium; assembly: GCA_035353175.1. Taxonomy (GTDB): domain Bacteria; phylum Verrucomicrobiota; class Kiritimatiellia; order RFP12; family UBA1067; genus DAOPZC01. The sequence continues at coordinate 84,595 of DAOPZC010000002.1, forward strand.
CGAGACGAGCCGGATGCGGTCCGGGGCGGCGGCCGGGCCGGATTCGCGCCGCCCGCATCCGGAAAGGAGCAATAACACGGCAAGGGCGGGGACGGCGCTTCGAACCGTCCCCGGCCGCCTCGGACGTGCGGCCCTCCCGAAAAGGTGTGCCCTTGCGAACATGGCTTAGAACGTGTAGGACGCGCAGAGTTTCCACGTGCGGTCCGCGGCGGCATAGTAGCTGGATCCGTAAAAACTGCAGTAAGCGTACTCCCTGTTGAACACGTTGTCCACACCGGCGAGCAGCTTGAGCCCCTTGAGGAAGCCGGGCTCGTAGCGGAGCGCGAGGTCGAGCGTGCCGTAGGCGTCGAGCTTCTCCGCCGTGTTGGCGAAGTCGGAGCCCGAGTATTGGGACGAGACGTAACGCACGGTTCCCAGCGCGGCGACGTCCGAGCAGAGATAAAGCTCGCCGTTGACCGTGAGCATGTGTTCGGCCGCGAGCGGCACGTGCTTGCCGTCGTAATCGCCCTCCGTGAAGCCGGCGTCAACGTAATCGTAGGTGACGCCGAAGCCGCCGACGCGGTCACGGGACCAGCGGAGCGCGCCTTCGACACCTTGGCGCCGCGTCTCGTCGGGCGCGTTGACGTTGCTGTAGAGGGTGGGGTTGTAGTAGATCTCGTCGCTCGAATCCATCAGGAACGCGGTGAGGCCGGCGGTCCATTCGCGGGCGAGCGTCACCTCCGCGCCCGCCTCGTAGCTGTAGCCGGTCTCGGGGACGAGGTCGGTGTTGGGCGTGCCGGACCAGCCGACGGTTTCGTCGATGAAGGGCGCGTGGTAATAGCGGGCGGCGCGGGTGAAGAGCTTGACGTTGGACAGCGGGTGGTAGAGCAGCGCGGCGTCGAAGGCGTGCTCGGTGTCGCTGTCGGTGGTCGTGCCAGGGTCATTGCCGATGCGGTTCGCGAAGCGTTCGGCGCGGACGCCGGCTTCAAGCGAGAGTGTTTCCGTCAGGAAAAACTCGTCCTTTGCGTACCCCGCGAGGGAAGTGCGGTCGAAATCCCACACGTATGCGTACGGCGAGCCGTACATCGTCCCGCGGCTGTCGATCGTGGAGGTGTCGAACCGCAGGTCGCTCCCGACGGTCAGCTGGTTCTGGTGGCCGGCGACGTCGGCGTCGAGGACATAGCGGGGGGTGAAGGCAACGGAATCGATGTCGCTGCCGCGGTTGGAGCTGTATTGCGAGCCGACGAAACGGAGATCGCTTTCGCGGCGGCTGGCGGAGAGGTTGGCGTCGAGCCTGCCCTCTTCGCCGAGCGGCGTGCCGGCGCCGAGGTTGAGGCCCCACGTGTCGAACCAGGCGCGGTCGTCCGGGGTCGCCGTCTGGCGCGCGTCGTCTTTGAGCTGCTGCCAAGTGAGCGCGCCGGGCAAGCCGTATTCGCTGTCCTGATAGAACGCGGAGAGCGAGACGTTCTGCCCGCCTTTCCAGGCTTTGGCGACCGAGGCGTCGGCGCTCCAGGACTCGTAATCGCCGTTGTCGCGGAAGCCGCCGGTCTTGTTCCAGTCCGCCCCGGCGAAGTACGTGACGCCGTCCTCGAACGCGCCGGACTTGCTGAGGTGCGCCGCATAGGTGTCGTAGGAGCCGGCCGAGGCCGAAACCGTGGTCGCGGGCTTGGACTGGATGGAGGTGTCGGTGATGATGTTGATGACGCCCGCCTCGGCGAAGTCGCCGTACAGCACGGTCTGCGCGCCGCGGATGACCTCGATGCGCTTGATCGACTGCACGGGGATGCGCATGAGGTTGGGGGCGGCCAGGTCGGGGTTGTTGAGGCGTTCGCCGTTGACGAGGATCAGCACGCGGCCGTGTCCGGCTTCGCCGAAGCCGCGCAGCGAGACGGTCGCGGTCGTCGGGTTGTCGGAGAAGTTTTTGATCGGGATGCCGGCCTGTTTCTGCAGGATGTCCACGACGCTCTGGTGGCCAGAGCGGGCGATCTCGTCGGAGGTGATCACCTGGACGTTGGCCGGCATGTCGGCGGCCGTGCGGCCGGTGCGGCTGGCCTGCACGATGATGGGCGGCAGGCTGTTTGTGGCGGGGGCGGGGGCTTCTTGGGCGTGGAGCGCGGCGGTTGCGAACAGGCACGCGGCCAGTGCGGCGGGCGTGCGGCGGATCTGCGTCGTCATCGGTTCTGTTTCCTCTTGCGGGACAGTGGTGGCACTCCCTTGAGCGAGAGGCGTCGACGCGAGAGCGGAAGCGGGGACCGGAAACAGCCGGACAACGAGCTTAGGCTCCTCTGGCGCGAAGGAGTGCCGCAGGTTGCATCCGGTCCGTCTTCTGGCTTACGGCTTGACCTTGCCCCCGCCTTCTCTCCCTTGCGGGAAATGGCCTGTGTGGGGACTCGTAGCCGATTACAGCGGCGCGACCGCGCCCGAATCTCACGGGCTTCCGATAACCGGTGCAAATGGTGAACGTAGCGTAGTGAAATCTGCGGCGGGTGTCAACCGCGCGGTTGCGGAGTTCGAATGATCTTGAGGGCGGGCCGCAGTGTGGTATATTGAAAAACAGTCAATATGGTTGATTTGGGGCGCGGGATGTGTTTGGTTTCACATTCACGCATCTCCGGATAAAACAGAGGATGCGGAGGTTCGGCATGTTTCAGAGGTGTGGGTTCAAAGTCAACAAAACGCTTCTGCTCGGCCTTATTGCGGGCGGGTTTTCATTATCAGCTCTGGCTGCCTGGAACGGCGCGGGAACGGCGGGCGGCGATGCCGCTGCCACGAACATCAACGACGCGGCCAACTGGTCGGACGGCACCGTCAGCGGCGATTTCCGGCCGATTCTGTCGAACGCCACGCTCCGGCTCACGGCGGATTACACCTTCACGAACGGCGTGGACCTCTCTGCCGGAAGCGCGGTGGTCCGTCATGTCGTCGTCGAGGGCACGAACACCCTGACGCTCGGAGGGACCTCGCTGCCGGGCTATGATCCGAAATTCAACCGCAATCTCTTTCTGCCCTCCAACGCCAATTGCACGGTCACTTTCGACAAGCGGCTGACGCTCAATTTGCCGGGGGGGCGGACCTTCGGCGGAAACGGCACGATGTTTCTTGACTCGTGGGTAACGGGGGCCGGCGGGCTGACTTTCAGCTACACCGGCGGGTCGAACCCTTTCGTTGTGCTGCGCAACGACACCAATACCTTCGCCGGCAGCATCTACGGCGACGGCGGCAACCTGCACTTCACGTCGGTCGCGGACAAGAACAAACCTTCGGCGCTCGGCGCGGGAACATACGTCGGCATCAACAACTACACCGTCGTCTACATCGGCCCGCGCGAAAGCCGTTCGAACCGCGACTTGATGCTGCAGAACAGCGGTGCGCACGTCCGCAACGACAGCGCCTGCGGCGGCCTGTGTCTGACCGGCACGGTGTCCATCGGCAGCTATGTGCATACGGATATTTATCTCGAGGGCATCTCGTCCGGCGAATCCCTGTTGTCGGGGAACATTCCGAACTACGGGTATGATGCGGGACTGGGGAAAGAGTTCTACACGAAGCTGGACAAAGTGCATTCGGGGACGTGGCGGCTGACCGGCAAAGGCACCTACACGGGGTGGACGAACAATGCCTACCATGTGAATCTGCAAGGGGGCACCTTGATCGCGGACTACGTGAACGACGCCGCGGGCGCGGGCAGCAACCGCCTGTTTGCGGCGGGGCGCACGCTACGGATGGGTGACGGACGGCTGGTGGTGCGCGGCAAGGCCGGCGCAGGCAACACGACGTGGCAGGCGTTTTCATCGAACTTTGTCGGGGATGTTTCCTACAACGTGTTGACGGTGGACGGCAACGGCGGCGACGGCACGACGGTGTCGATGGGGCCGGTCGAAATGACCGGGAATCTCGGTGTCCTGCTGCTTGAGAAAAAGGGGGTCTCCAAGGTGTTCACGCCCGCGCCGGTGCCGGCCGATTCAGGGGCGCTCCGCAACGTGAACGGCGTGCTGCTCGGAAACAACGGAGCCCGGGCGCTCTGGGTCGTGAAAGATCCCGACGGCCGCGTGGGATTCGCCGGGCAGACCGCCGACAATGAGATCGTGCGCTACCCCGATACGGTCGCTCTCACGGCGAGCAATTCTGACAAGACCAACCACTTCTCCGTGTCTTCGGACGTGACGCGCACGGCGGCCTTCGCCTGTTCCACGCTCACCTTCGACGCCTGGTCAAATCCCGTGACCCTCGACATGGGCGGCTTTGCGTTCCAGAACGACAACTCGACGGCCGGGCGCGGCGTCGTGGTCAGCGGGCCCTATCCGGTCACGCTGCGGGGCGGGGCTCACGGCGCACAGGGCTCGACTTTCATCTACAACTATGGCTCCGGAAAATTAACCTGGGCGCTGACGAACGGCACCTGCGTGTACGTGGTGTCGGGACCCGGGCTCACCGAGTTTTCGCAGCCGGTCACCGCGTCTTTTCACGTTCTGGAGGGGACGGCGCGGCTGACCGCGGCGCGCACCTATGCGGAGGGGACGGTGTACCTCATCGGCAACGGCGTGCTCGAACTGGGCGCGGACCTGAACGGCGCGACGGCCGGTGATTTCACGCGCGGACTCGGGACCGGCAACAATCAGCTCCACATGGCTGCGGGCGGGGGCTTCAGCGCGTATGGCGCGGACCGCGTCGTCAACCTGGGCGGCGCGACGAATCTGCTGACCTGGGCGTCCACCGGCAGTTTTGTGCCCGACGGGAAGCCGCTCATCTTCAGCTCGTCCCATGCCGATGCCACGCTCGTTTTCGAGAATCCCCTCGCTTTGCAGAACCGCATCCGCGAGATCCGTGTGCAGGACGGAGCGGCGGCGGTCGACGCGCGCCTGACGGGCAAGATCAGCGGGTATTCGGTGGCGGGGCTGGTCAAGAGCGGCGCCGGCACGCTGGAGCTGGCCGCGGCCCAGGATTACCGCGGCACGGTCTCGGTCATCGGCGGCGGCCTGCGCCTCGGCGCGGATGACGTGTTCGCGGGCGGCACCAACGCGCTGGTGCTGAGCGGCGCGACCCTCGACGCCGGCACAGGCCGGAACGCGTTCGGCACGCTCGACCTCCTCGCCGACAGCCTGCTGGCCGTCGGCGACGGGTCGGCCTCGCTTGCTTTCGCGGACTGCCGGGAGATGAAGTGGACCGGCACGCTCGCCATCACCGGCAAGCTGGGCCCGACCACGCTGCGCTTCGGCACCGACGGCAACGGCCTGACGGCGGCGCAGCTCGCAACCATCACCTGCCGCGGCTTCTCGGTCCGCCTGAGCGGGCAGGGGTATTTGCTCCAGAATCCGCCCGGCACCCTGATCCGGGTGATGTGATCCAGAGCTCCGCAAGCCCAACCGGAAGTCGCGCAGATTTCAGGACTATCCTTTAAAATCAGGAGGCCCGCCATGATGATGTGGAAAGCGTTTCTCAGCAACCCGGTCGGCGTTTTACTCTTGTCCGCAGGCCTGATGGCCTTGCCGGCACAGGCGGCGTGGATCGGCGCGGGCACGGCCGGCGGTGATCCGGCCGCCACGAACTTCAACGACACGGCGAACTGGCAAGGCGGCGCCATCAACGGCGACTTCAGAACCGTGATATCGAACGTGACGATCCGGCTGACGGCCGATTACAACGCCACAAACGGCCTGGACTTCGCCGAACAAGACAAATCCTTCACCCGGCATATGACCCTAACGGGAACCAACATGCTGACACTCAGCGCGAACATCGCCGGCTATTCGAACGCCTTTCCCCGGAGCATCATGCTTCCTTCCAACGGGAACAACACCGTCACTCTGGACAGAGGCCTGACGGTGAATCTTCCGTCCGGGTTTAACCAGTCTATCCGAGCAGGAAGCCAAAGCATGCTGTTTGTGGATGCGCGCGTCACGGGAGTCGGAAGAATGACCGCCCATTATTGGGGCGGCGGAAACCCCTATGTGGTTTTACGGAATGACGCCAACACGTTTGAGGGCGGCCTCGACCAAGACGCGGGCCAGATCTATGTCTCTTCCATCAATACGAACAGAACCGCACCCTCCGCCAGCGGCACCAACTTCACGACGATTTCCGTCGCCAACAGCCCCATGCATTATATCGGAAGTCGAACCGTCGACACGGCGAGGCCTTTCAATTTCGGCAATGAGGGCATGGGCCTCAACAACTGGAGCGGATGCGGCGGCCTGAACCTGACGGGAACCGTTTCGATCGGAACCAACCCCCGCACGTGCGTCGCGCTTGGCGGGATTTCCGCCGCCGAAAGCCTGATCACCGCGCCACTTTACAACAATGACACCATCTCCAAATTTACGCGTCTCGAGAAAAAACATTCGGGAACCTGGCGGCTGACCGGTGCCAACACGTTTACCGGCTGGACGAACAGCACGACCCACAACATCACCCTTTCGGGAGGCACGCTGATCGCGGACTACACCAACGACGTCGCGGGCGCGGGCAGCAACCGGCTGTTTTTGGCGGGGCGCACGGTTTCTTTCTCTGACGGCAGACTGTTGATCCGCGGCAAGACGGGCGCGGGCAACACCACCTGGCAGTCGTTCGGCACCAACACGGTTGCGGACACCCAGTCCAGCGTCCTGTCGATCGACGCCAACGGCGGCGACGGCACGGCGATGGTCTGGGACACGCTCGTGATGAGCGGCGGCACCGGACTGCTCACCATCGAAAAGGCCGGCAACGCCTCGCTGACGGTCACCAACGCGTTCTCCACCTCTTCCGGATCCGTCCGCGCCGTCAACGGCGTGCTGATGGCGCTGAACGGCACGCGCAGCGACATTCTCGTCAAAGACCCGGACGGCCGCGTGGGGTTCGCCGTACAGAGCGGGACGCTCGAAATCGTCCGCAACCCCGACACGGTCGAACTGGCCACCGGCAACGGCACGGTCTCCACGCACGCGTCTCTCGCCGCCAGCCTGACGCGCACGGCAAACCTCGCCCTCTCTACCCTCACCATCGACGCCACCGCGAACGACGTCACGCTGGACATGGCCGGCTACGCCTTTCAGGCGGACAACTCCGCCGTCGGCCGAGGCGTCGCGATTTACGGCGGCCACAACGTCGCCGTGCAGGGCGGCGCCCACGGCGCCCAGAGCTCGACCTTTATCTTCAATTATGGCACCGGCAAACTCACGTGGGCGCTAACCAATGGCACCTGCGCCTACGTCAGCGCCGGCCCCGGACTCACCGAGTTCACCCAAGGGCTCGCGCAGAACCTCTACATCGCCGGCGGCATCGCGCGCCTCACCGCCGCAAAGAACTACACCGAGGGGGCGATCATCCTGTACGGCAACGGCGTTCTGGAGATCGGCGCGGACCTGAACGGGGCAACCGCGGGCGACTTCACGCGCACTGTCACGTTCAACGCAGGCGGCGGCTTTAGCGCCTGTGGCGCCGACCGAACGGTCAATCTCGGTGGCACAGTTGGCGTATACATATGGGCTTCCGGTTTTGTGCCGGACGGCAAACCCTTTATCCTGAGCTCCCCCTACGCCGACGCCACGCTGATCTTCGCGAACCCGGTCGATCTGAACCAATATCCCCGTGAAATCCGGGTGCAGAACGGTTCGGCGGCCATCGACGCCTGTTTGACGAACCGAATCTACGGCAGCAAATGCTCCGCCGTCGTCAAAAGCGGATCGGGAACGCTCGAGCTGCGAGGCGCTCAAAGCTATCGGGGCAACTTTTCGGTCATCGCTGGCGGTCTGCGCCTCGGCGCGAACGACGTTTTCGCGGGCGGCACCAACGCGCTGGTGCTGAGCGGCGCCACGCTCGACGCGGGCACCTTCCGGAACGCGTTCGACACGCTCGAACTGCTGAGCGACAGCGTCATTGCAGCGGGCAACGGCTCCGCCTCGCTTTCCTTCTCCGACAGCAGCGCCAAGACCTGGACCGGAAGGTTATCCATCACCGGCAAGCTGGGCCCGACCACGCTGCGCTTCGGCACCGACGGCAACGGCCTGACGGCGGCGCAGCTCGCAACCATCACCTGCCGCGGCTTCTCGGTCCGCCTGAGCGGGCAGGGGTATTTGCTCCAGAATCCGCCCGGCACCATGATTTCCGTGAGGTGAGCGCTTCTGGAGACGGGTGTTTTTATTCGCGGCCGAGCCCGATGACGCTGAGCGTGTGCGCCGCGTCGGGCTTGGTGTTGACCATGAACGGGGATGGCGCGTCGATGTTCACCACCAGCATGCGGCTGCGGTCCAACATCATGGCCTCGCACGGCTGATCCAGCAGCCCGTCCGCGCCGTCCGTCTCGCCGTTCGCCCAGAGCACCGTCATGCTTTTGTGTGTGATGTCCCAGGCGTAAAGGGCGTTCTGCTCGGAAGCCGTAAGAATGATCCGGTTGCGGTAAGGGTCGAAGCAGATTCCGTCGCAGCAGGTCACCGCCGCGCTCAGCAACTCGGGCGCGCCGAAGCGTCCGTTGCCTGCGGGCTTGAGGACCCAGAAGCGTCCGTCGCCGAACGACCCGGTGTAAAGGTTGCCCTCGCGGTCAAAATCCAGGCCGTCGCATCCTGCCGTGTAGATGTGCAGGGTCGGATCGGTCGGCTTCACGCCAGGCTTGCCGTTGGCCGCGCCGCGGTCGCGCAAGACGGTCTCGACGATGCCCACGCAGTAGGGGTCGTGCGCGGCCTGTGCCTTGTCCATGAGGCGCACGGGCCTCTCCGCGTTCAGGTCGGCCGACGGGATGCGGTAGATGCCGCTCTGATACGAGCCGGGCACGTTGAAGAAAGACTCGGTGAAGTAGAGCGCGCCGTCGCGCCAGCGCAGGGCGTTTGGCAGCTTGATGTGTTCCGCAACGGTTTCGATGCGCTGCGGCTCGCCGCCTTTGATGACGATGCGCATGATGCGCGACTGGTAGTCGGGGTCGGCGAAGTACTGCGCGTCGGCGTAGTAGAGGTTGCCGCCCGGGTCGAACGCCAGGCCCATCGGGTACGCGGCGTGCGTTTTGGGGTGGGGCTTGCAGGGCGCGAAGACCGACCACTTCCCCGTGTCCTTGTCCATGCGCCAGATGTGGCCGGGATACGTCCCGTCGATGCCGTTGACGGCGGAAAGGTACACGTTCCCCGAGCTGTCCATGGCCAGGCCGTCCGGCGTGTTGAGCAGGTCGCCGAACTGCTTGAAGAGGACGGGCCGATGGCGCGGGTCGCCCGTGACCCATGGTTCAGCGTTGGCGAACAACGCGCAGACGGCAACACATGCGATACCCGATATCCGTTTCATGAGCGTCCCTTTCCGTCAACCTTCACTCCCGGGGCCCGGCAATGGCCTCGCCCGCGAGCTGTCGCTTCTGCTCCGCCGCGTCGAACGTGCCGTAGAACTCGCCGTTCGCGTCCATCCACGTGTTGAGCCGTTCCCACTCTTCCGGCGTGAGTTTTACCTTGCCGTGCCCGCTCTCCAGCCGCTTCGCGAGCGGGCTTCCCAGCGCGCCGAAGCGCAGCGGCTCCGACAGCGCGTCTCGTGGCCCGGGCTGTCCCCAGGTCGAGTAGGAGACGTGCCGGATCAGCGCGTTGAACGACCGGGAGGCCCAGCCTTCCGGCGCGCCGGTGAGCACGGGCCGTTTGGGCTCTTTGCCGTCGTGACACGCCACGCAGTGCCGGTCGAGGACCGGCTGCACGAGCCGCGGGTAGCTGAACGGCTTGGAGCCGTCCGGGCCCGGCTTGACCGTCGAGGGCGCGCGCCGGGTGGCGAGGGCGTGGGCGTGGGGCGGCTCTTTCTTCATGCGGTGCTCATGGCAGCCGATGCAGGTCTCGGTCTCGCCGGGCTGCAGATACACGAGGCTCCGCATGGTCTGGACCGCGCGGCCCTGTGCGTCGAGCGCCTGGAAATATACGGGCGTCTTCGCGGGCAGTTCGAAATAGGCCGAGCCGTCGGCCTCGACGGGCACGGTGCCCAGCACCTGCCGCCCCGGCGCGCCGAGCCCGGCCGCGACTTTGGGAGTGTCGATGTGGGGCGTCGTTTTGATCAGCATCTGGATGACGCGCAGATGGGTGATCGGCGTGTTGGTCGGCAGGTAGGGCCAGCTCTCCATCACGTTGCTGAGGAAGAACGTGCCGGTGCCCGACTCGCGCCGGACGGGGTCGATCGCGGAGGCCACCTCGGGGGGCGTCGTGCGCTTGGCCAGCGGCCGCGCCCAGAGGCTGGAGATGTTGGGGTCGCGGTAGAGCAGTTCTTTGTTGCCGTACGCGTCGCACAGGTAGAGTCCGAACATGTTGGGGATGTTCGGACCCGGCTCTCCGACCAGCCGGTCGTAACTGTACGATGCGATGAAGCGCGTCTCGGAGAGCGGCCACGGCGATTTGTAGCAGTGGCCGGGCCAGCGGTTTTCCTCGTCCGTCGGCGTTTTGGACATCCAGGCCTCTTTCAGCGGGCTGTTCCAATAGCCTTCGACGGGCGTGTCGAAATCGTAGGGCCGCGTCCGGTCCGGACCCCGCGCCAGCGGCGACTCCGATTCCGGAAACCGCACCTCCGGCGTGAGGCGCGTCTGCGGCTCCGGCCCGTCCACGCCCCGCGTCACGTCCAGCAGCACCACCGATCCCGCGCTCATGCCGTGGTGCGGCGCGGCGGTGGCCATAACGCGGTGCGAGCCGGGGACGGCGCGGGCTTCCCAGATGCCGGCCGGATTCCAGGTGTTGTTGCCGTAGTAGATGCGCACGTTGCCGCCGTCGGGGCGCGCCGACCACAGCTGCTGGTAATGCACGGCGTTGCGGTCCACATAATCCCAGCGCGTATAGAGCACGCGCCCGTCGTTGAGCAGGCAGGGGTCCCATTCGTGGGTCTCGTGGAACGAGATGCTGTGCGGGTTCTCGCCGTTCGGCCCCATCCGCGCGAGGGTGTAGACGGGGCACGGCCCCCGCCCGCAGCGGTGGAAGCCGCCGCGCAGGGTGGAGGAGAAGAGGATGTCGCCGGAGGGCAGGTAGACGGGGAAGAAGTTGTCCGTGTCGTCCGCCGTCAATGTCCGGACCTGGCCGTCGGCGAGCGAAAGTTCGTGGAGGTGGTAATGCTGGTGCTTCAGGAGCTCCCGGTAATCTTCCTGAAAGGGCGCCGTCTTTACGGGGCAGTAGGCGAAGAGCAGGCGGCCCGCGTCGAAAGACAGCTCGGGCGTCATGAAGCTTCCCGCAGGAAAATCGGCCGGCGTGATGTTGCGCGTGCGCATGGATTTGCCGGGCTGCTCCAGCAGGAACAGTCCGCCGCCTGGCCGCGCGCGGTTGCCGTACATCTGCGTGAGCTGGTGGCTCATGGTGCCGGGCACGTGCTTGACGAAGAGCAGCGGCGCCGCAGCGAACTGGGGATCGGCCAGCATCAGGGATCGGCGCAGCCGGTGCGCCGTCAGCCAAAAGGCTTCCCAGGCGGCGGCGTCCGCATGGGCGGCCGGCTGGCTGGCCTTGAGCGCGGCGAGCGCGTCCCGGTCCAGCTCCGCCGCCGCCATGCGGCTGAGCAGCCGTTCCGCCGCGTGGGCGTACGTCCGGGGCTCGCGGGGCGAGCCGATGCCGTCCTGCAGGCGCCAGTCCCACTCGGTCAACGCCTCCGCGATCGCCGGATGCGGGTCGGGTGAACAGGCCACGGGGTCGAGGGAGAACGGCCGGCGCTGCGGCACACAGGTGAGCGGCACGCCGCCGACTTTCAGGCCGGTGAGCCGCACCGCGCCCGCGCCCGCCGTTGCGCGGATCACAAAATCGTCCCCGTCCGCCCGGCAGGACGGCGCGCTGCCCGAAAGCGTTTCCGCCTGGAACCGCAGCTCGCCCGCCGCGGCGCCCGCGTCCAGCCGCACGCGGAACTCGTCGCCCGCCCGCAGTGCCGCCGTCAGCCTCCAGCTGTCCGGCGCGGTTCCGTGCCCCGTCAGCAACATTTGAGCCGAAATTTCTCCAACGCCGAACGCCCCGCGCCCAATTCCTGACTCAGCGTAAAACCACACGCCCGCCGCGGTGGCGTGCGCCGGCAGCAGCGGCGTGCCGTTCAGCGCGACCGTGACGCGGGCGGGCCGGCAGGCGGGCGCGGCGATGACGAAGCGGTACGCGGCCAGCGCGGCCGCGTAATCGGTTTCGTGCCCTCGGTCTTTTTGGAAATCGCACCACACGAAGGGGTTGCGCTCCTGGACAGCCCGCGCCAGTTTCAGCGCGCTGTCCGGCGGCACGAGCGTGTCCTTGCCGCCGGCCGTGACCGCCATCGGCATCGTGAACCGCTCCGGGAAATTCACCGCGCTGCGCGTGCGGTATTCGTCCGGCGCCGTCGTCTTCGTGCCGCCGAACGCGGCGCTGATCGCGTCTTGGAAATTCGTGTAGGCCTGATGGTCGGCGAGTCCGTTGAGCGCGACCACGCCGTCGATCCGCTCCGGATGCAGCGCCGTGAAGGTGAGCGCCCCGCTGGCGCCCATCGAGCCGCCCGAAAGGATCACGCGCTTGACCGGGTACCGCTTTTTGAGATCGCCGATCACCTGCAGCAGGTCCGCTTCGGCGGCAGGGCCCATCCACGAGGTTTTCGCGCGGTAGTCGGGCGAGACGAATAGCATCCGGTTCTGGGCCGCCGCGTCGCGGGCGGCACGGGCCTCGCCGCGGCCGTCGCGCACGAACTGCCAGCGGTCCGAGCCGTGGCCGTGCAGACAGATCAGCAGGTCGTGCGGCTGGGCGGGGTCGACGCCGTCCGGCAACAGCAGCACGTAGCGCTGTTCGCTGCCGTCGTGCGCGGCGGTGAAGGCCACGTCATTCGTCACCGCGGCGCAGGCCGTCCCGGCGGCCAGCGCGCAAATCAGAACCGGTGTTCTCGCTTTCATGAGCACGTCTCCGTGTTTCGTGTGCCGTCGTTCCCGTTCCAGCCCAGCTTCGCGCTGATGCGGCCGGCGGCCTCGCGCACCAGGCGGCCGCATTTCGCGAAGTCCTTGACGGGCAGTTGCGTGGCCAGGCCCGAAAGGCAGAGGGGCCCCACGGGCATTCCTTTGCGGTCGAAGATGGGGGCGACCGCGCAGTGGTTGCCTTCGGTCATCTCGGATTCGTCGGCGGCGTATCCGAGGCGGCGGACCATTTTCAGCGCGTCGAGCACGGCTTTGCGCGAGGTGAGCGTGTGCGGGGTGAGCCGCGTGAACGACGCCTGATCGAGATACGCGCGCACGCGCTCCTCGGGCCAGTAGGCCAAGATGCATTTCCATCCGCCGACGTGGAGCCACGGCACCCGCAGCCCCTTCTGCACGGCGAACCGGGCCATGGCCCGGCTTTCGGCGCTTTCGAGGACGACCCCTTCGAACTCGCCGATCAAGCTGCCCAGCATGACCGTGAGGCCGGTCGCGTCGCGCAGAGCCGCCATTTCCGGCCACGCCACGTGCGCCAGGCTGTACTCGTCCGCGCCGGCGACGCCGAGATCCAAGAGCTTAGAGGAGAGCCGGTAACGACCGGAGATCTCGTCGCGGAAGAGGAAGCCGTTGTCGGCCAGCGTCATCGCGATCCGGTACACCATGGTCGTGGAGCAGGCCGATGCCGCCGCGATCTCGTTGCGGTTCATCCCCGTCGGGTTTTTGGACAGCAGGTCCAGAATCACGAGCGCCCGGTCAAGGTTCGGCACGTGGTAGTTGTTTTTCCGGCGGCCCGTCATCGATGCTTTCATAAGTTCACCGGTGAACTATAGTACACATATCAAACCACAAAGCAAGACGGGATTCTAATTCTGCGGGCGCATCCTCGTTTCATTGACCATCAACTGCAAGTTGGGATCAGGATTAAGCCCGCCACCTGCGGAGCGGAAACAAACGATGGGATAACTTCCTAAATTGAGAGTTGAACGTTGAGAGTTCAAACGCTAAACGCTGAACACCCAACGCTCAAGTTATGGACGAGTGTGAAAAGACGGAACAGCTACATTCTTGCCCTGCAAATGCGTGCAATTTCCTTTTCTTCCCGCCATACTTGTTGACAAGCTTCTTGATACCACGTGCGGAATCAATCCATTCCTCGATGTAGCCGCAACTGCCGCAGAGGTGCCTTGTTATCGGCACATTGCTCAACATGGTTAATCCGATCGGCACTTGGTTTCCCCAGCCCCCAAAGTAGTCAAGCCGGACGATATCTTGCGAATTACACTTTGGGCACGTGTGGGAGTTTTTCATGTGTGTCAGTCCTCGCTTGCCTCATTTGATGAAGTAGCCGGATGCCCGCCACTGGCCGTCCTTGTCCATCATCGGCGTCACGGTCTCTGTGGCGGCCTTCTTGTTCTCAAACGACGTCTCGAATTTGATGACCACGTATTCCCCGTCGGGCGCGCCCGGCAGCGCGGTCTTGTAGGTCGTGGCCTTCACCTTTCTTGAGACGAGTTTGCCGAGGGGCTGCCGCACCGCCCGCGCCATCTGCTCCCACTGCGCTTGTGGGACGGCGTTTCTGAAATACGCGGCGGCTTCTTTCCAGCTCTCCGCGTACTTCCCGCCATCCACGAGGGCGACCCACTTTTCGGCGGCAGCCACCGCCGCTTTCTCTTTCTCCGGCTCTGCGGCGATGCCGCTGAATGCCGCCGCGATCAAACATACAGCGGCAACCATTGCGATCCTGCGCATCATTTTCTCATCTCCTTTCAGACTCTTTCGGTATTCTCGCCGTCTCTATTCGGCGGTGACCTTGAAGAAACGGTAGGGGGTGCCGGAGGCGTTGGGGGTGCCCTGGGTGCCGAGGTCGGCCCAGGTCGGGTCGGCGAGGGTCTGCTTGCCCCATTGCTTGTAGACGGTTGCGGAAGGGATGCCGGCGGCGGGGATCTTGTGGAGGATGGTTTCGCCGGTGCCGGTGAAGGTGAGGTAGGCGAGGATGTCGGTGGGCACGACGGCGGGGTCGGCGGGGTCGAGCCCCAGCAGAATCAGTTCCCACGCCTTGTAGGCCGGGTTGGCGGCGTTGCCGTTCGCGTAGGCTTCGATTTCCGCGGGGGTCGCTTGGCTGATGTCGCCGGGATAGAAGGGGCCGATGCGGGTCACGGGGACGGGGAGCGGTGTCGTGCGCGTGGCCGTGAACGAACTCCAGCGGGCGTAGAGCGTGGTCAGGGCCGACTCCACCCGGTTGGTGGGGTAGATGCGGTTGCCGCCGTGGTTCAGTTGCTCAGCCAGCGAGTTGGTGGGCGTGCGGTACCAGCCGAGGAACGAATGCATCGGGCGCGTGACCGGGGGAAGTGAGGCATAGGTGCCGTTGGTCGGCACGAGGAAGGACTGCGTGAGTCCGTCGTACCGGTAGTCGAGCGTGACGGCCATGGCGCCCGTAAGCGTGAAAACATACGCGCTGCCCTGATCAACGACTGTGCCTCCCGATGCATCAAGTCCGTCGTCAGCGTACGCGCCGACGAGGGCAGTGTCGCCGGAGAGCGCAAGCGCTACACCGAAACCGTCGCCGACCACGCCGTCTGCAGCGACAAGTTTGGCCTGCTGGGACCAGACGGTGCCGGAACGGGTGAAAACGTAGGCGCTGCCGGAGTCGGTGCCCTTGTCGTCGTCGCCATGCGCGCCGACCAGCGCCGTGCCGTTTGTGAGAGCCACCGAGTGGCCGAGCCAATCCCCCGAAGAGCCATCGCCCGCAATGAGCTTGGCTTGCTGGCTCCAGGTCGTGCCGGTGCGGATGAAGACATAGGCGCTGCCTGAGTCGGCCCCCTTGTCGTCGTCGCCATCTGCCCCAGCCAATGCGGTGTCGCCGGAAACGGCAACAGAAATGCCGAGCCCATCGCCTTCGGCTCCATCTGCGGCCGCAAGCTTTGCCTGCTGGTTCCAGGTCGAGCCGGAACGGGTGAAGACGTAGGCACTGCCGGAATCGGCCCCCTTGTCGTCGTCCCTGAACGCGCCAACGGCCGCCGTGTCGCCGCTAAGCGCCACCGCATAACCAAAACTGTCGCCGGCTGCACCGTCCGCTGCGGTGAGCTTGGCCTGCTGCGTCCAGACTGTACCTGAGCGGGTAAAGACGTAGGCGCTGCCGGAATTGGACCCCTTGTCATCGTCCAAGTGCGCCCCGATAAGTGCGGTGTCGCCGGAGAGCGATACCGAATGGCCAAGATAGTCCGAGACTGCGCCGTCCGAGGCTATGAGTTTGGCCTGCTGCGCCCAGGCGGTGCCGGAACGGGTGAAGACGTAGGCGCTGCCGGAATCGGTGCCTTTGTCGTCGTCCATGTGCGCGCCGACGAGTGCGGTGTCGCCGCAAAGCGCCACCGCACTGCCGAAGCAATCGCCGGCCGCGCCGTCCGAGGCGGTGAGCTTGGCCTGCTGTGCCCAGGACGCGCCGCTCCGGGTGAAGACGTAGGCGCTGCCGGAATCGGCACCTTTGTCGTCGTCGCCGTACACGCCGACGAGTGCGATGTCGCCGGCGAGCGCGACAGAATAACCGAAACAGTCGCCGGCCGCGCCGTCACCCGCGGTGAGTTTGGTCTGCTGCGCCCAGGAGGTGCCGGAACGGGTGAAGACGTAGGCGCTGCCGGAATCGATGCCCATGCCATCGTCTTGGTACGCGCCGACGAGTGCTGTGTCGTTGGCGAGCGCGACCGTTACGCCGAAACCGTCGCCGAGCGCGCCGTCTGCAGCGACAAGTTTGGCCTGCTGGGACCAGACGGTGCCGGAACGGGTGAAAACGTAGGCGCTGCCGGAGTCGGTGCCCTTGTCGTCGTCGCCATGCGCGCCGACCAGCGCCGTGCCGTTTGTGAGAGCCACCGAGTGGCCGAGCCAATCCCCCGAAGAGCCATCGCCCGCAATGAGCTTGGCTTGCTGGCTCCAGGTCGTGCCGGTGCGGATGAAGACATAGGCGCTGCCTGAGTCGGCCCCCTTGTCGTCGTCGCCATCTGCCCCAGCCAATGCGGTGTCGCCGGAAACGGCAACAGAAATGCCGAGCCCATCGCCTTCGGCTCCATCTGCGGCCGCAAGCTTTGCCTGCTGGTTCCAGGTCGAGCCGGAACGGGTGAAGACGTAGGCACTGCCGGAATCGGCCCCCTTGTCGTCGTCCCTGAACGCGCCAACGGCCGCCGTGTCGCCGCTAAGCGCCACCGCATAGCCGAAACTGTCGCCGGCTGCGCCGTCCGCGGCGGTGAGCTTGGCCTGCTGGGACCAAGACGTGCCGGAACGGGTGAAGACGTAGGCGCTGCCGGAATCGGCCCCCTTGTCATCGTCCAAGTGCGCGCCGACGAGTGCGGTGTCCCCGGAGAGCGATACCGAATGGCCAAGATAGTCGCAAGCTGCGCCATCCGCGGCGGTGATCTTGGCCTGCTGGGACCAAGACGTGCCGGAACGGGTGAAGACGTAGGCGCTGCCGGAATCGGTGCCTTTGTCGTCGTCCATGTGTGCGCCGACGAGTGCGGTGTCGCCGCAAAGCGCCACCGAACTGCCGAAGCAATCGCCGGCCACGCCGTCCGAGGCGGTGAGCTTGGCCTGCTGGGTCCAGGCGGCGCCGGAACGGGTGAAGACGTAGGCGCTGCCGGAATCGGCACCTTTGTCGTCGTCGCCGTACGAGCCGATGAGTGCGGTGTCGCCGGCGAGCGCGACAGAATAACCGAAACAGTCGCCAAACGCGCCGTCACCCGCGGTGAGTTTTGTCTGCTGGGCCGTAATGAGAGGATCGACGGTGATGGGGTAGCGGGCGTTGGCGTCGGCGACGATGAGGGCGATGCCGTCCCGGTCGACCTCCATGCGGGAGGAAAGCGCCTTTCCGTCGGCGTCCCACGCCTTGAGCTTGGAATACCGCAGGACCGCGTTTCCTTGTCCGTCAGTCAGTTCGATCGCGTCGGCATCGCTCGAAAGCCTGGGATGAAGTCCGATGATGGCCACACGCAGCCGCACGTCCGAGTCCGCGTTTTCGGGGCGTGTCTTCAGGATGACGCCGTGTTCGACGCCTCCGGCCTGGTTGTCGTACCACTCGATGAGGTTGCCGTGGTCGTATTCCATCCGCGTGCCGCGGGAGGTGACGGCGGCAGGGCGCCCCGTGACGCCATCCAGCGCGAAGGATACCCGCCAGTCCGCATTCGTCCTGGACGGGGCGACGCTCACGGCGTTCGGCATGAAGCGGACCGAGAGTTTCTGGCCCGGGTTGTGCGCGCGCAGCAGCGCGCCGTCCGTGCTGCCGGTGACCGTGCCGATCTCGCGGCGGGCTTCGGAGAGCGCCTTCCAGAGGGAATTGGAGTCGGACGCTGAAAGCCGGGGTGTGCCGGGGCTGGTTGGGTCAGATGGCCGAGACGGCGCGAGCGCTTGGCTCGGCGGGGGACGGTCCAGAGATACGATTGGCGATTCTACCCGCGCGTACAGGTGGCTTGCCAAGGCGATCAGACCGAGCATTCCGAGCGTGCGTTTCATGACCGTGCCCTCCAGCGGCGTGTTTGCGTCAGAGATAAGGATGGTGCCTCAATAAATCTATATGAATAATAATGTATTAATTGGTGAAGTGGCAACGTGAATTTTGGGTAATTGAAAGTTGGAGACAGGGGCGCGAAGATGGGCGTTTTTGATGAAAGCGTGACGGGTGGGACAAGGTCGCCTTCCCGACGGCAGTGCTTGCCGCTGTCGTGTGTTGTGTAAGTAACTGAATATAAGCATGTTATGCTTATTATTCCATCACCGGATCGCGCTTTCGGTTGCAAAAAATCGCGGAAAAGTGTTTCAAATTGTTCCGTTCTGTCCCGCGGCGGATGTCCGGTGGTTTAGTGTCCGTGTCCGTCCTTTTCGGATGGCCAGTCGGCAGGGGATTTGATTCAATAAAAAACCGTTAGAAACGGATGTTTGGCAAGGTGTGCGGAAAGGGCGTGCGGAATGAAAAATTTCAGCTTCTACAATCCGGTCAAAGTGGTGTTCGGCAAGGGCACGGTGGCGCAGGTTGGCGGGGAGACCGCCCGCTACGGACGCAAGGCGCTGCTGGTGTACGGCCAGTCCAGCCTCAAGAGCTCCGGCGTTTTCGGCCGCATCGAGGCGTCGCTGAAGTCCGCCGGCGTCGAGGTGGTCGAGTTCGGCGGCGTCCAGGCCAATCCCTTGCTCTCGCATGCGCGCCGCGGAATCGACGTGGCCAGGGCTTCGGGCTGCGATGTGGTGGTGGCGGCGGGCGGCGGCAGCGTGCTGGATTCGGCCAAGGGCATCGCGGGCGGCGCAGGGTGCGGCATCGACCCGTGGGAGGTGCTCAACGGCGGCAAGCAGTTCACGGACGCGCTGCCGCTGGTGACCGTCCTGACCGTGCCGGCCGCGGGATCGGAGATGAACTGCGGGTTCGTGCTGACCGATGACGTCGAGAGCGGGATCAAGGGCGGCGGCTACGGCGGGACGCCGGTCTTCCCGAAGGTCTCGATCCTCGATCCGGAGACCACGCTGACCGTGCCGCCGCGGTACATGACCTATGCGTGCGCCGACGTGATGTCGCATCTGGTGGAGTTCTATTTCACGTCGCCCGAGGCGTGGACGCCGGTGCAGAACCGTCTGATCGAAGGCCTCTTCCTTTCGGCGATGGAGTGCCTGGCCGCGATCCATGCCGATCCGACGGCGGTCGCGCCGCGCGAGGCCTTCATGTGGAACGCGACGCTGGCCTGGAACGGCCTGCCGCCGTGCGGCCTGGGCGGCGCGACGCCGTCGCACCTGATCGAGCACGGCCTCAGCGGCGTTTTCCCGCGCATCGCGCACGGGCACGGCCTCGCGCTGATCCAGCCGACGTGGCTCCGCTGGTTCGCGATGCGCTCGCCCGCCCGTCCGGCGCGTTTCGCGCGGGCGGTGTTCGGCGTGGATATCGCCAGCGATACGCTCGCGGGCGTCGAGGGCTCCCGGCGCTACCTCGACTTCCTGGCGCGCTTCGGCGGTCCGCGATCGTGGGCCGACTGCGGCGTGTCGGCGTCCGATCTCGACGCCGTGGCCCGCGACGCGGCCAAACTCGCGCACGTGTGGGGCATGGCGGATGAATACTCCGAGGCGCTGATCAAAGAGATTCTGAAAATGGGACTGTGAGCGGCACGCGGGCGGAACACGCCTGCGGCGTCGGAAAAAACGGAAACGGCCGGCCCGAAAGGACCGGCCGTTTCCGTGAGGCGGATTACACCTTGAAGGGCGCGCGGTAGTCGCGCGTGAGCCACGCGGGGTCGCCCGACCCGTCGCGCAGGCAGAGCTTCGCGGGGTCCCACAGGATCTTCGCGTGGTGGTAGTAGGCCTGGTTCATCAGGTGGCAGCAGATCGCCGAGCGTCCGCCGACGGTCTCATTGGTGATCGGCTTCTGGCGTGTCTTCACGCTGTTCAGGAAGTCCGGGATGTGTCCCTTGCTGACGTAGAGCTTGGTCTTGGCCTCTTTCAGGAACTCCCGCTCCGCGAGCGCGACCTGCGCTTCGCAGGACGAGCCGTCCTCTTTTTTGGTGAACTTGTAGAGCATCTTGCCGTTGCGCGTCAGGGTGAACTTGCCGCGGTTGACCTGCACCTCGCCCTCCGTGCCGAAAAAGTGCACGCCGAAGCCGTCCTTGTGCGTGACGGTCACGCCGTTCGCGTAGACCAGCATCGCGCCGCGCTTGGCGCCGGCTTGCTCGGGCGGGCGGATCTCGACCGGACCGCTGGCGTCCATGCCCAGTCCCCATTGCGCGATGTCGAGGTGGTGCGCGCCCCAGTCCGTGACCATGCCGCCGCCGAACTCGCGGTATTTGCGCCAGTGCGGGAAATGGGTGTGGATGCCGCGCGGGCTGAGCGTTGAGTTGTAGACGACCTTCTGCGCGGGGCCGAGCCACAGGTCCCAGTCGAGGCCGGGCTCCATCGGCTCTTCGTTCAGATCGTAGGGGATGCCGGGATCGCCGAACTGGCACTCCACGCGCTCCACGTTGCCGATCACGCCGTTTTGGACCAGCTCGCAGGAGACGCGGAATTCCTTGCTCGAACGCTGCATCGAGCCGGTCTGCAGAATGCGCTTGGTTGACTCGACCTCCCGCATGAGCGTGATGGCCTCGTGGACGTTGTGCGTGAGCGGCTTTTCGCAGTAGATGTCCTTGCCCGCACGCAGCGCGGCGAGGCACTGGACCGTGTGCCAGTGGTCGGGCGTGGCGATGCAGACCAGGTCGATGTCTTTGCGGGCGAGCAGCTCGCGGAAGTCGACATAGGCCTTGCAGCCCGCGGCGCCCTTGGCCGGGTTCTGGGCATAGAAGTCATCGACCGTCTTCTTGCCGGCGTCGCGGCGCGTGGTGTCCACGTCGCAGACCGCGAGGCACTGCACGTCCTGATGCAAGAAATTGCCGAGGAGGCCGCGCATCTGCTTGCCCATGCCGATGAAGCCCATGCCGGGACGGTCGTTCGGCTTGACCTCGGCGGACCAGATGTGCGAAGGGAGGATGAAGGGGGCGCCCGCGGCGGCCGCGCCCCTGAGGAAATTCCTGCGGTTTACGTTCATGGTTCGGCGTCCTTAGTTGGTTACGGGTTTGAGTTCGAAGTGGTGGCTCTTCGGCGCGCGCGCCGCGTTGATCTGCGCCTCGTAGTCGGCGATCTGCTTGTCGAGCTCGGCAAGTTTTTCCGCCGGCCCGTTTGCGAGCTGCACCTTGCGCCAGCGTTCGAAAAAGACGTTGTTTTTTTTGAAGACCAGGTCGAGCACCTGCATGGCCTGCACGCTGTTGGGCGTGCTGAGCGCCGCGAGGTTGAAGCCCTGCTCCAGCTCCTCTTTCGTGAGGGTCGCCACCTTCAGGCCGTCGATGGCGAGGTCGTAGCTGGCCGCTTTCAGGCCGGAGACCTTGAGGACGTAGCGGTTCAGGTCGTCCGTGACAGACGCGATCTTCAGCGCCGCGACCGCGCGGGTGTCGATGGGCATCGGCAGCGCTCCGTCGAGCCGGTCGAAGCTCACGGCGCCGCCGCTGACCTTCAGGTTGGAGATCTCGCAGTTCTTGCGGCAGACGACCTTGCTGAGAAAGAACCAGCGCGAGAGGTCGATGCCGCAGCACGAGACCAGCGCGGGCGCGTTGAGCTGCTTGAGGATCGCCCAGGCCATGATCGTGTGGCCGGCCGGGCCGGGGTGCACTTTGTCGCCGCCGCCGATGACGGCCTCGGGGTTCGTCGCGCGGGCCTTCATCATGAGCGCCATGTAGGGGTCGAACTGGTCGACGAACAGCACGCCCTCTTTGGCGGCGACCTCCTTGATGCCGTCGGAAAACTTGCGCAGCGAGAGGTTCTTCACGTCCTGGTCGGGATCGGGACGCTTCTCCTCGATCGGCTGCGTCGTCATCAGGGCGACCCGCGCGCCGTTTTTCGTGAGCACGTTGGCGATCTCCTTCTGGCTGCGCACGTGCGCCCGGAAAATGTCCTCGCGGAACGCCTGATAGGCGTGGTCATTCATGCTGAAGTCCACCGTGACGGCCGTGGGCTTCAGCGGCAGCACGTCGCGGGCGAGGCCCGCGCCGACGGCTTTGGTGACCATGTCGTCGAGGATGCTGCCCGTGGCGGCGAAGAGCTCCTTCTCGTTCGGGTGGGCGCGCTGGCGCAGCCACGCCGTGTCGCCGCCCCAGCCGACGTTGCGGAAGGTGTAGGCTCGGGACGGGTAGCGGGTGAGGGCATAGGCCTCGACGTACGTGGTGTAGAGCTTCTGCTCGGTGATGCTGTCGCCCAAGAACACGACGGAGTCCTTGTCTTTAAAGAAAAAGTCCTTTTCCGCCGTCTCGCAGCGGGCCAAGGATCCCGCCAACAGTACGCACCCGAGCAACGCCATCCGCATGTTCATCGAAACGCTCCTTCAGCTTGTGTTTGGTTGTGCCCCAAGTGGAGACTCGTCCCCCGATTCCAGCTTGAAGCGGAGCTTAAACAATACCGCGCCATTTTCCGCTTGTCGAGCATTGAGCGGTACGCGTGGAATCTTGATCTTTTCGCGCCGGAGGGTTTTCTGTAAACTGAACCCGCTTTTATGAAAAGGAAACGGATATGAGCAGAATGGCGTTGTCTTCATGGAGTCTTTCCGTATGCTGCACCGTGTGTGCCGTGACGGGGGCGGTGTGTCAGGAGGCTCGGTTGACCTATCTTGATCTCGCGCGTGCGCCCGATGCCGCCTGGACGGTGAGCGGCGGCGTCACGAACGCGCTGGCCGAGGTCGCGCCGCGCGTGTGGAGCAACGCTGTGGCGCGCGTCGAGGTGCCGTCTGCGGCGGAGGGCTCGCGGGTGCGGGTGAGCGCGCCCGGCGCCGCGATCGAATTCGTCGGATTGCGTTGGTCCGGCGCCGTTCCCGCGTCGGCGAAATTGCTCGGCGACACGTGGGAGCGGTCGTATGGCGATCTGGCGTGGCGTCCGCTCGCGGCGGCCCGGCCGATGCCGTGGTATTTTCTGGCGTCCGACGGACGCGTCACGCACGGCTACGGCGTGGCGGTCCAGCCGAACGCGCTCTGCTGCTGGGCGGCGGACAAGGCCGGCATTTCGCTCGCGCTGGACGTGCGCGCGGGCGGTGTGGGCGTGCGGCTGGGCGGCCGCACGCTGGAGGCCTGCACGGTGGTGAGCCGGGCCGGACGGGCCGGCGAAACGCCTTTCCAGGCGGGCACCGCGTTCTGCAAACTGATGTGCCCGAGCCCGCGGCTGACCAAGGAGCCGGTCTACGGGTTCAACGACTGGTATTGCGCGTACGGCGTCAACACGGGCACCAACTTCCTTGAGGATGCGGGCTTCGTCACCTCGCTGATTCCCGAAGCCAAGAACCGGCCCTACCTTGTGATGGACGACGGCTGGCAGGTGAACCCGCCCGCCAAGCAGGGGGTGAGCGGCTTCGGCCCGTGGACGCACAGCAACGCGCGGTTCGCGATGGACATGGCCACGTTCGCGCAGCGCGTGAAGGCGCTTAACGCCAAGCCGGGCCTCTGGTACCGGCCGCTCTGCGCATGGGCCGAGGTGCCGGAGTCGTGGCGGCTGAAGAAGGCACGCGACTACATGGATCCGACCCTGCCCGAGGTCAAGCGCCAGATCATGACGGACATGACGCGCTTCCGCACGTGGGGCTTCCAGCTGGTGAAAATCGACTATCTGACGTTCGACATGAACAACCGCTGGGGCTACAACCTCGGCGACCGGGTTGTGCATGATGACCGCGCGTGGGCGGACTCGAGCCGCACCACGGCGGAGGTGATGCTCGACCTCTACCGCACGATGCGGCAGGGCGCGGGCGACGGCGTCGTGATCATCGGCTGCAACGCGCTGGGCCACCTGGCGGCGGGGATCTTCGAACTGCAGCGCACGGGCGACGACACGAGCGGGCTGCAGTGGAAGCGCACGCGCCAGAACGGCGTGAATACGCTCGCGTTCCGCGCGGTCCAGGACCGGGCGTTCTTCGCGGTGGACGCGGACTGCGTGGGCCTGGCCAACGCCGGCGCGGTGCCGTGGGAGAAGAACCGCCAGTGGCTGGACCTGGTGGCGCGGAGCGGCACGCCGCTCTTCGTGTCGTGGCGGCGTCAGCTCGCCGGCCCCGACGAGCGCAAGGCTTTGCGCGAGGCCTTTTTGCGCGCGTCGCAGTCCGCGCCCACGGCCGAGCCGTTGGACTGGATGGAGACGGATGCGCCGAAACGCTGGCGTTTCGGGGACGACGTGGTCACCTACGATTGGGACGATTGATCCCGACGCCATCCTCACCCGAAGGAGGAGTGTGGCTTTTTTGCCGCATCACGATACAACACATTGACAGGGAGTTTCTTGTTCTGGTAAATATAGAAACATTGACGTTTGAGATGCGGTGAGTCGCGGGGCCAAAAACGGGAGGGCCACACATGAGTCGGACGCGCGGTGGAGGTCGGATGTCCGGGGCGCTGATGAAAGCCGGGGCCGCGTATGCGGCGGGCACCCTGATCGGGATGTTCACGTGTTCCTGCATGAATGTGACGTATGACATGCGGAAATTGGAGCATCCCGTCGTGATGAACGCGAATCCTTTTCTGTCCGGTGCCGGAGGGGCTCCGGCACCGGACATGAGCCCCACCGGAAGCTATCAGGGAAAAGTCTCGCGGGCCGAGATGGTCGTCTCGTCGGGACAATCCACCGCCTCGAATTCCACCCGTGTGAACGATGCCCAAGTCAAAGCTTTCCTCTTGGTCGGCGGCGAGCCCTCGGAGGCCATCACGCGCGTGCGCCTCGATTCAGAATCGGTCGGTCTTAACCTCTTGTTCGCGCTGAACAGTGGCGTGAGCGTCGTGGCCAACGGCTCGGTGAATCACATCGTGCTTCCGCCGGCGCAAGCGAAAGGGGGTGCCCGTTGAAAGCGCTCGCAAGGCTGTCAGGGTGCCTGCTTCTTTCGGCAGTCGCACTGTTTTGCGCATCGTGCGCGGGCGTCAAGTGCGCCGTGAAAGCCGACCAGATCCCTCAGCCGGTCAGCTTCACGCCGTGCGTATATGATGCCAAGGGCGAGGTCCTTCACGTGTCGCCCCAACAGGTCGTCCGACACTTCAAGCACGAGAAGTGGTTCTGGGCGATGATGTGGCGCAGCTGCTCGCTCACGACGCCCGAATGGGATTTGTCGGACGCGCTTTCGAAAGAGATCGCCGAGGTTCAAGGTCAGGCGGTCGTCAACATGACCGTCAATTTCCGGAGCGACTGGCTCTGGTACGTGACGGCTCTGGTGCCCATAATACCGGACTATCAGGTGGTGGTGGTGGAAGGCGATATCGCGCGGTTCGGCCAAACGTCGGAATAGAGGGGGCGTCCTTATGAACGTGACGTTGCGTGTGTTGTGCGTGTGCGCGGTGGTGTGCGGTTGCGTGTCCACCACGCAGCAATGGATCGAGAACGGGCAGTCAAAGGGGACCATCAAAAAGGTCAAGATGGCGGAAGGCGTCCAATGGCGGTACACCGACGGGGCCGGCCTTTTACGCAAGACGGAAATGCGGGATGCGTCCGGCTCGATCCTCCCGGGCGCGTCCGTCACGGAGCGCGATTACGATCAGGCGCGCCGGCTTGTCGAAGAGCGTTTCCTGACCGCCCAGGGAAAAGCGGCCAAGTGCCCGGCCGGCTTTGCCTGCAAGAAGCTGACGTACCTGACCGATGACCGTCAGAACGCGGTGGAGGAGCTGGCGCTGTTCGACGAGAAGGGGTGCGCGGTGTGCTCTGCTGAGGGGTATGCGCGCGCGCGTTCCGTGCATCAGGGAAAGGACGGTTTCGTCAAAGAGGTCATCCTGAGCGATGCGCAGAACCGGCCCGCCTCAGCGACGTGGGACAAGGTTTCGAACGTGGCGCGGGTGACGTATGTCGTTCTGGAGGGCATCGGCGATGTGCGCTGCGGAATCTATTACAGTGCCGCAGGCCAGATCGTTGACCGCAAGCAGGTCAGCGGAACCTGTGTTTCCGTGTCGCAAAACAATTCGGCGGCATACGGGAGCCATCCCGGCATGCCGCCGCCCCGACCGCCGCCGCCGATGCGGATGAGGTGAGCGGGATCCGCGCGCGGGCGCGTTTGCGTCCGCAGCCTAACCCGGGATCAGCCCTTCGAGACCGTTGACCTTCAGTTCCAGCACGAGCTGCATGATGCGGCCGAGCTCGCCTTTCGGGAAACCTTTCAGCTTGAACCAGAGCAGGTATTCTTCGGGCAGGTCGATGATGCGGCGCCCCTTGCATTTTCCGAAGGGCATGGTCATCGTGGCGAGTTTCTGCATGTCCTCCCGCGCTTTCTCCTGCATGTCGGGGGGAAGCCCGAGCAGATCGCTCATATGCGCCTCCCGCGCCCGTCGTGCATGGCCCAACGGCCCATGAGCGTGGTCCGCCCGGCAGGCCGGCGGCTCCCGGCCACGCCTGCCTTGGGGGCCGGTACAAGCCGTTTTTCAATTCGCATGCGCATCCTCACTTTTCGCGACATTATAACAGGTTGTCCCGAACGCGGCATCGGCAAACACGTCGCGCCTAAAACGGGAAATCCGCATGCCTTTTTAGGCTAACATAAAGTCATTTGTTTCAGACAATTAAAGGCGTGTCTATAGTTGTTGACAAAGCCGGTGGGGGCCGTTATTTTGCTCTTTTGTTCACCCGTAATGGGCCGCGGAGAACGGGGCGGCCATTTGCGGTTCTGGGTCCTCATAGGATCGGGGGACGTTATGCCGAGTCTGACCAAGGCTTTGCTCTTCTCAACGGTTTGTCTGCTCTGCGGCGTTTCGGCCGCCAGGGAGAACATGCGGGGCGAAGCACGGCCTTCACCCAAAGATGCCGTGCCGCTTGCCGCGCGGGAGAGTCTGCGCCAGAAAATCCGGGAGGTCGCGAAAACGAAGTCGGTCCGCGCCAAGGACACTTCAGGGCTCGCCGGCAAACTCGACGTTAAGCTGCTCGATGCCTGGAAAACGGCCTCCCGGACGGATGAGAGGACCGCAATCGCGGGGCTCCAGAAACAGAAGGTGCAACTGGCCCCGAACGGCCACGACGTCGTGGCCGTCGCGTTGCTGGAGGACGGTGCGAATCCGGAGGAGGTCGAACGATCCTTCAAAGCCTGCGGCGCCGGCGTGATCCGTTCCGGGGATGGGGCGGTCAAGGTGACGATCCCGGTCGGTCAGTTGGACAAGCTCGCGCTGGCCGGAGGGGTCCGAAACGTCCGGCCGATCCTGCCGCCGCGGGAGCGGAACACGGTGACGACGGAAGGGGTTGCAGTCTCTCTGGCCAATGCCTGGCACAGCGCGGGGCTTACGGCGCAGGGCGTGAAAGTGGCGGTTGTCGATGTGGGCTTCGCGAATCTTGCGACCCTCAAGGCTCAGGACGAGATCCCGGCTTCGGCCGTAGAAGTGAACTATTCTTCGACGACCATGACGGGCGGCTCCAGCGTGCATGGATCCGCCTGCGCGGAAATCCTCTATGACATGGCGCCCGGGGCGCTGCTGTACCTGATCAAAATCGATGACGCGACGGATATGGTCGCGGCCAAGAACTATTGCGTCGCCAACGGGATCACGCTCGTTTCGTGTTCGCTCGGCTGGGACTGTCTGAACTTCCACGACGGGATGTCCTACGCGAACTGGTATACCACCGCGGCCAACCATCCGGT
This sequence comes from Kiritimatiellia bacterium, assembly GCA_035353175.1. GTDB lineage: Bacteria > Verrucomicrobiota > Kiritimatiellia > RFP12 > UBA1067 > DAOPZC01. The sequence goes on from DAOPZC010000002.1 coordinate 112,491, forward strand.
CAAGGCGGTCGAAGCCGCGGCGACTGCGGGGATCCTGTGGGTTAACGCCGGCGGTAACGAGCAGTGTCAGCATACGCTGATCGACTGGCGCGACGCCGATTCGGACACGATGCTCGACTGGGATGCGACCTCTTACAACGTGAACCCGCTGTACCTCAACGGAAGCTACACGATCCCGGCCAACACGCTCATCGATATCCTCATGACGTGGAACCGCTGGCCGACCACCAATCAGGACTTCGACCTCTATCTGGTCAAATGGGACGGCTCCGACTGGACGATCGTGTACAACAGCCAAAATGTCCAGCAGGGCGACAGCCAGTCCTATCCTTACGAGGAGATCTATTACACGACGACGGCCCAGGCGGAATACAGCGTGGTGGTCGTGAAATTCAGTGCCTCGACAGCGCCGAAATTCATCCTCCGCTACTATTGCGACAATGCGGACGGAGGCGATTCCCAACCCTATTTCTACGGCTATGACAACTCGACCACGCCGGTCCCCGGAAGTGTCGTGATCCCGGGCGATTCCGCGTCGGCCTTCACGGTCGGCTCCCTTGATTTTCTGAAGTACACGACGGGGCCTATCGATTACTTCTCCTCCCTCGGCCCCAACAATCGCGCGTATACGGGCGGGACGGCGGTGATGAAGCCCGACATCTGCGGCCCGGACTATGTGACGGGCGTGTCCTACGGGGCCGAGAATTTCGCGGGCACATCCGCCGCCACACCGCATGTGGCCGGCCTTGCGGCGCTCGTCAAAGGCGTCATCCCGGAATATACGCCGGCCCAGATCCGAGCGGTCCTGGAGTCCTACGCGTACGATTTGGGAGGCACCGGCAAGGATAACACCTACGGCGCAGGCGCGGGACAGCTGCCCGCGCCCGCAGTGATCGTCCCGTTGCGGGTGACGGTCGACCAGGCGGAAGGACAGCGCGACCCGACGAACGCGGCGCCGGTGAACTTCACGGTGCTCTTCAGCGAGCCGGTGGCCGATTTCGCGACGGGCGACGTGACCGTCTCCGGCACCGCGCCCGGCACCAAGACGGCGACGGTGACGGGCAGCGGCACGAATTACAACGTGGCGGTGACGGGCATGACGGGCAGCGGCACGGTGATCGCGTCGGTCGCTGCCGGCAAGGCAACGGGGGTTGCGGGAAAAAGCAACTGGGCGTCCACGAGCGCGGACAACACGGTCATCTACGACGTGGTCCCCCCGTCGGTGACGGTCAATCAGGCCAAAGGCCAATACGATCCGACGAACGCGGTGCCGGTGAACTTCACGGTGCTCTTCAGCGAGCCGGTGAGCGGTTTCGCGGCCGCCGATGTGACGATCTCCGGCACGGCTCCCGGCACCAAGACGGTGACGGTGACGGGTGGCGGCACGAACTTCAACGTGGCGGTGACGGGCATGACGGGCAGCGGCACGGTGATCGCCTCGGTCGCCTCCGGCGGCGCGGCCGACGCGGCAGGCAACGGCAACGCGGCGTCGACGGGCACGGACAACACGGTCCTCTACGACGTGACCGCACCGACGGTGACGGTCAGCCAGGCGGCGGGACAGCCGGACCCGACGAACGCGGCGCCGGTGAACTTCACGGTGCTTTTCAGCGAGCCGGTGAGCGGCTTTGCGGCCGCCGACGTGACCATCTCCGGCACCGCGCCCGGCACTAAGACGGCGACGGTGACGGGCAGCGGCGCGACCTACAACGTGGCCGTGACCGGCATGACGGGCGGCGGCACGGTGGCCGTCTCGGTTGCGGCGGGCCTGGCGAAGGACGCCGCAGGCAACGTCAACACCGATTCCACGGCGGTGGACAACACGGTCGAATACGATGTGACCGCGCCGACGGTGACGGTCAACCAGGCGGCGGGACAGCCGGACCCGGCCAACACGGCGCCCGTGAATTTCGCGGTGGTTTTCAGCGAGCCGGTGACGGGGTTCGCGACGGGCGACGTGACCCTGACGGGCACGGCACCGGGCACGAAAACGGCGACGGTGACGGGCAGCGGCACGACCTACAACGTGGCGGTGACCGGCATGACGGGGAGCGGCACGCTGATCGCCTCGGTTGCGGCCGGCAAGGCGAAGGACGCGGCGGGCAACGGCAATGCGGCTTCCACCAGCACGGACAACACGGTGACGTGCGACGTGACGCCGCCGACGGTGACGATCAACCAGGCCGCAGGGCAGCGCGATCCGACGAATACGGTGCCGGTGAACTTCAAGGTGGTCTTCAGCGAGGCGGTTTCGGGCTTCGGGCCGGAGGACGTGGTCCTGTCGGGCACGGCGCCGGGACCGATGGCGGCGACGGTGACGGGCAGCAATACGACCTACAACGTGGCGGTGGCGGGCATGACCGGCGGCGGCACGGTGGTCGCCGCGGTTGCGGCCGGCGGCGCATGGGATACGGCCGGGACCGGCAACAACGCTTCCACGAGCACGGACAACACGGTGACCTATGACGTGACCGCGCCTGCGGTGTCGATCAGCCAGGCGGCGGGGCAGCGCGATCCGACGAACGCGGTGCCTATGAATTTCAGGGTGCTGTTCAGCGAAGCGGTGACGGGGTTTGCGGCGGCCGACGTGGCGGTGACGGGGACGGCGCCGGGAACCAAAACGGTGACGGTGACCGGCAGCGGCACCAATTATCTCGTGGCCGTCAGGGGCATGACCGGCGGCGGCACGGTGACGATCTCGGTCGCGGGCGGGCTGGCGAAAGACGCCGCGGGCAACGGCAACACCGCGTCCACCACCGAGGACGATACGGTCACCTACGATCCGGTCGCGCCGTCGGTGACGATCAGCCAGGCCGCGGGGCAGCGCGACCCGACGAACGCCGCACCGCTGAACTTCACGGTGCGCTTCAGCGAGCCCGTGACTGGGTTCGAGACCGGGGATGTCACCATCACCGGAACGGCGCCCGGCACGAAGACCGCGACGGTGACGGGCAGCGGCACGAACTACAGCGTGGCGGTGACGGGCATGACCGGCGGCGGCACGGTGATCGCCGCAATCGCGGCCGGCAAGGCGAAGGACGCGGCGGGCAACGGCAACACCGCGTCGACGTCCGCCGACAACACGGTCACCTACGACGTGCTTGCGCCGTCGGTGACGATCAGCCAGGCGACGGGCCAGCGTGATCCGACGAATGCGGTGCCGGTGAACTTCAAGGTGGTCTTCAGCGAGGCGGTGACCGGCTTCGGGCCTGAGGACGTGGTCCTGTCGGGCACGGCGCCGGGACCGATGGCGGCGACGGTGACGGGCAGCAACACGACCTACAACGTGGCGGTAGCGGGCATGGCGGGCGGCGGCACGGTGGTGGCCGCGGTCGCGGCCGGCGGCGCGGCCGACGCGGCGGGCAACGGCAATGCGGCCTCCACCAGCACCGACAACACGGTGACGTATGACCCGGTCGCGCCGTCGGTGGAGATCAGCCAGGCTTTGGGGCAGCGCGATCCGACGAACGCGCTGCCGGTGAAGTTCAGCGTGTTCTTCAGCGAGCCGGTGACGGGCTTCGCGGCGGCCGACGTGGCGGTGTCGGGAACGGCGCCGGGAACCAAAACGGTGACGGTGACGGGCAGCGGCACGAACTACAGCGTGGCGGTGGGCGGGGTGACCGGCGGCGGCACGGTCGCCATCTCGGTTGCGGGGGGGCTGGCGAAGGACGCGGCGGGCAACGGCAATGCGGCCTCCGTTTCCGCGGACAGCACGGTGACGTATGACGTGGCCGCGCCCTCGGTGACGGTCAATCAGGCCGCCCGGCAGTCGGATCCGACGAGTGGCCCCGCGGTGAATTTCACGGTGGTCTTCAGCGAGCCGGTGGCGGGGTTCGCGACCGGCGACGTGACGATTTCCGGCACGGCCACGGGGACGAAAACCGCGACGGTGACCGGCGACGGCACAAACTTCAACGTGGCGGTGACCGGCATGACCGGCGGCGGCACGGTCATCGCCGCGGTCGCGGCGTCCAAGGCGAAGGACCTGGCGGGAAACAGCAACACGGCGTCCACCAGTACAGACAACAACGTCACCTATAACCGCGGCACGTCGCGCGGCACGCCGACGGCTTGGCTCGATCAGTATGGTCTTGTCGTCGGCGGTGATTACGAGGCAGCCGACGTCGCGGATTCGGACAGCGACGGCCTGTCGGCGTGGCAGGAGTATGTCGCGGGGACGGTGCCGACCAACGTGGCATCGATCTTTTTCGCGACGTTCCTGTACGCGGAGGGACAACCCCGCGTCCACTGGTCGCCCGACTTGACCGGTGCGGTGCCGTCACGCGTCTACTCGATCTATGGCGTCCCTGTCCTGCCGGGCGTGTTTCCGGCGGAGCCGCTGACGAACCTTCCGGCCGGTACGCCGGTGCTGTTGCAGGCGCTTTCAACGAACCGGTTCTTCAAAGTGGGCGTCGGAATCCAGTGAAACGCGTTGGCATGACGGGCCTGTCCGACGTGCCGGACACGTGGAGTTGTCCTGCGCCGGGCCGCCGGGATTGACCGCATACCCTGAAAAGGGTTTAATGAAGCCCGTCCAATGATGGAGGTTCCATGCGTGTTTTTACGAGAGTGGGGGGCGCGTTCTGTTTTTGCGCCCTGTTTTTTTGGGGGGGCTGTTCTCATCTGCGTGTGCCCGGCCTGAGCTGGATGAAGATGGCGAGTCCGTGGCCTAAGGCGACGGAAGAGGAAAAATTGCGGGAGAAAGCGGTCGAGGGGGATGCCGCCTCGCAGTACATGCTGGGGTTCTCCCTGCTTTATGGGGACGGGCTGCCGCGCAATATCGACGAGGGCCTGACGTGGCTGCGCAAGTCGGGCAAAGGCGGTTATCTCAAGGCGCAGACGTCGCTGGGGTTGTTGTTCCTGAAGGGCATTCCGGATGTGCCCAAGAACGAGGCCGAGGCTGCCGAATGGCTCGAGAAAGCGGCTGTTCAGGGCAGTCCGGTGGCGCAATCGCATTTGGGCGCGCTCTGCCTTTCCAAGGAGAGCCCGATGCGCGACCCCGAGGCCGGCGTGGTGTGGCTGAAGCGGGCCGCCGGACAGGGCGACGTGACCGCGCAACTGACGCTGGGGCTTATGTACCACAAAGGATACGTGGTGGCGCAAAATGACGAGGAGAGCGTGCGCTGGTACCGCAGGGCTTCGGATCAGGGGCATAAGGACGGGCAGACCCAGCTCGGCATCGCGTATTACCGCGGCAAGGGCGTTGCGCAGTCGTTCGAAGAGGCGCGCAAGCGGTTCGAACTCGCCGCCGCGCAGGGCGACGCGCTGGCGATGTCCAACCTCGGCGTGATGGCCAGCCGGGGCGAGGGCATGCCGAAAGACGAGGCCGGCGCGGTCGCATGGTTCCGTAAGGCGGCGGAACGCGGGAACGATGACGGGCAGAGCAATCTTGGAGCCGCCTACTATAAGGGTATCGGGGTCAAGCAGGACTTCGCCGAAGCGGTCAACTGGTTTCGACAGGCCGCCGAGCAGGGGAACGCGGGCGCCCAGTTCCGTTTGGGGGTGATGCGCGCAGGTGGCCTCGGGGGAACGGCGGATGTTGCCGAGGCGGCGAAATGGATCGGCAAAGCGGCCGGTCAGGACTATCCGCCGGCCGTGAAATGGCTGAAAGAAAAGGCCGGGAACAACGAGAAGGAATCGCTCAATGGCGAGCGCTGAATTTCGCGTTGTGCATCTTCGGCGTTGAGCGTTTGATCGGCTTCTCAGGGGATTCTTGCGCCGACCGGGCCTCCGTCCGTGGCGAGCGCGGTGCCCGGCGTGCCGGGCTTGAGTCGGTAATCGCGCGCGGCGGCATTGACGAACTGCGGCTCGGCGACGACCGACCCCGCGTCCAGCCCCATTTCGGCCTGATACTTCGCAAAGTCGGCGGCCGGATAGTCCGTCTTTTCCGTCCAGCGCATGATCGGCTTGTCCGGCGACCAGTAAAGGTTGTTCTGCAGGGTCAGGCCTTTGCGCCAGTCGTTGAACATGCGCGTGCAGCGGTTGCTGCTGCGCACGAAGATGTTGTTGCGGACCGCGAAACCGGTGGTGGCGGACGGGTTGTGGTAGAACATCAGGTGCGCGCCGTTGGGGTCCGGACGCTGCGCGTGCGACCAGCAGTAGCCCGCGTCCACGCAGGTGTTGTGTTCGAACACGATGTTGCGGGTGACCGCTGTCGCGGGACGGTTCCAGAACTCGAAGGAGTATTCGGCGTTCCAGATGACGTTGTCGCGGTAGGTGATGTTGATCTCGTTCGAATCGTCGCCGTTCCCTTGGTTCGTGATGGCCGCGTCGTAAACTTCCCAGATGCGGTTGCGTTCGACCAGGTGGTCCTCCGCGCCGCCCCAAAATTCGATGGCGTTGCCGAAGCGCACCGGCTTGCCGTTCGGCTGGAAGAACTGTAGACCACCGCCGATCCAGCTGAGGTCGCAGTTGCGGATGGTGATGCGCTTGGTGTTCCCGCCGCCGAAGCCGTGCGCGCCGCCGTAGCGGACCGCGAGCCCGTCGTAGGTGACGTCGTGCTTGCCGCCCTGGTTGATGATGTGCGTCGTGAGGGCCAGTTCGACGCTACTGAATTTCTTGGCGGGGTTGGCGTCGCACGCGACGACCACGCGTTTGAACTCCTCGTCGTACCAGAAGTCGAACGGGGCTTTGAGTTCGTCCAGCGACCATTTCTTGACGCCCCACTTTTCGCCGTGGTTGAGGATCAGGATGCCAGCGTCGCGCCGGATGGCGAGGTTGGCGTCGGGGACCTCGGCGCGCCAGATGCCGAGCGGCTCGAAGTCGAACACCGCGCCGGCCGGAAGCGCGCCGCCGATGCTGAAGTGCAGGTAGGCGGCCTCCATCTTGTTTTGCTCCAGCATGATCACGTCGAGCGTCTGCCACTCCGTGCCGATCGCTTTCTTGCCGCACGGCCCGCGAACGGCATCGGTCCAGGGCGGCTGGTTCAGCATGGCTTCGACGGTGCCCAGCTTGAACGGCAGGGTCGAGCGCACGCGGAGCCGCAGCATGAGGCCGGGGGCCAATTCTTTGACTTGCGGGCCCCAGAGCTGAATCAGGTTGCTCTTGGCGCCGGACGCTTGGCAGGTGACGCGGTTGAATCCGCGTCCGTTCTCCTGCGCGCGGCCCAGTGTGCCTTTCGCCTCTTCCTGAAAAGAGACGCTCCAGCGCGAGTCCGTCAGGTCCATGATCTGGTTAAGGACTTTCGCCTGGAAGGGCTGCGTGGTCCACAGGCCGGGCTTCATTTCGCTCCAGTCGTCGGGTTGGCCGCGCGCGATCGAGCCCTGCAGGATGGGCTTTTCCCCGGCGCCGTAAGCGCCGTAGACGATGCGGGCCGCCGGCGATCCGCTCTGCGGAACGAGTTGGCCGCGCCACAGCCCGCCGCGTTTGAACAGCACCTGGTCGCCGGGGATCAGTTCGGCGGCGTTGACCTTTTCGAGGCTTTGCCAGGCGGCGGAGTCCGCCGTGCCGGCGGCGGTGTCGCAGCCCTTTTCACTGTCGATGTAGAACGTCGCAGGCACTGTGCGTCCGGCCCAGGCCGCGCCCGCCGCGACACACGCGGCGAAGAAAACAAGTTTACACATATTCATGCTGGTCCCTTTGGTCTTCAAAGTTTTTCCTAAAGGTTGTAACGATTCAAAGTGTCCGATTGCGATACTGTACCCTGCCCGTTACTTCTCGGTCGTCAATGTGATCATCACCTCGGAGCCCGCGTCTTTCCGGGTGATGATGACCGCGACTTGACGATTGTCCTTCTTGAAAATCCGGCTGCTCGTATCGCCCATGTCCATGGAAGTGTCTGACGTCCAGCCATGGGCTTTCATTTCCGAGACGTACGAATCCGCCACCTTGCTTTTCTCCTGCCCGACGCTCAGCTGCAGCATGTGCCCCTCGGGCATTTTCATCGCGGTCTGGATTTTGGCGCCGCTGACGACGTAAATGTCTTTCGGGAAATCGGCGGGCAACGAAACGGCGTCACCCGTGCTCATGACCATCTCGCCGCTGTCCGTCTTGATGCTCATCTTACCCTCAGAAAGATCCACTTTCGCGTCGTTCGCGCCTGAGCTCTTAAGACTTTTTTCGATGATTTTCTCTGACACCTTTTCCGATGCTTTTTTGCAGCCGGAAAGCGTGACCGCCGCACCCATCAACGCAAACAAAACCAGGACCGTCGTGTTCTTCATGCCAACCCCCATATGGACAAACTCGCATTCCGGCTTTCGCGGCTCCCCAGAACCCGAATCCGGACGGCGTGTACTTGATGTGATTAAGGTGCCAAACCTGAAGAAGGGCGTCAAGCGTCGCGGTTGCCTGGAAGGTCTGAGCGGGCACGAAAATTGCCGCGCCAGTCCCGTTGACTGCGTCAGTCGCCTAGTTCTTGTAGCCAGATGTTGCGAAACTCGATCGGGTCGTTGTGGTACTGGAGCTTGATCGGCTGCTTCACGGGGTGCGGGTTCAGCGTGGCGGTGCGTTTGAGCGTCGAGCCGTCGATTTCCACGCTGTCCTGTACGGTCACGCCGTTGAAAACCACGGTGAAGGTCGGCTTGCGCTCGACCTTGCCGTCGGAGTAGGTGTTGGTGAGGTTGTTGTACGACTCGAGGATCTGCACCTTGTACTAGCCTTTCTTCGGCATGAAGATGATGCCGCTGTTCGCGCCCTTTTGTCCGGCCGCCACGCGATCGGCCGGCACGCGCCACTCGAGATGCAGCTTTAACGAGCCGTACGCTTTTTTCGTGATCAGGTCGGTCGCGGTGTCGATCCAGACGCCGTCCTTGACCGGCCAGATGACGCCGCCCTTTTCTTTGGGCTTTTCGGCCAGCCAGTTCGCCTCGGCCGAGGCCGCCGTGCCGTCGAACAGCACCTCCGCGCCGGCCGGAGTCTTCGCGCAGTTCGGCGTGCCCGCAACCTTTTTCACCGCAAACATATCGCCCGCCACCCTCGGGTTCGGAGGGTTCGCCAACACCGAACCCGCCGTCACCGCCGCCGCTATCGCCATACGCATCATTTTCATGGTTTTTCCTAGCGGGCGTCATTTGAGAGAACGAAGCGCGCGCCGACGGGGCCGCCGTCGGTCGCGAGCGCGGTGCCGGGCGTGCCGGGCTTGAGCCGGTAATCGCAAGCGGCGGCGTCGACGAACTGCGGCTCGGCGATGACTGAACCTTTGTCGAAGCCCAGATCCGCCTGATACTTCGCGAAGTCGGCGGCGGCGTAGTCCGTCTTTTCCATCCAGCGCATGATCGGCTTGTCCGGCGACCAGTAGAGATTGTTCTCCATCGTCGGCCGGGCGTGCCAGTCGCTCCACATGCGCGTGCAGCGGTCGCTGCTCCGCACGAAGAGATTGTTCCGGATGACGAAGTTGGTCGTGGCCGCGCGGTTGTTGTAGAACATCAGATGGGCGCCGTTGGGGTTCGGGCGCTGGTCGTGCGACCAGCAGTAGCCGGCGTCCACGCAGGTGTTGTGCTCGAAGAGGATGTTTGCGGTGAGCTTGGCGTTCCAGTATTCAAAGGAGTACTCGGCCTGCCAGATCACGTTGTCGCGGTAGGTGATGTTCGTCTCCTCGTCGTCGCGGCCCTGGTTGGTGAGCGCGGCGTCGTAGATCTGCCAGAGCCGGTTGCGTTCCACGAGGTTGTTGTCGCAGTTGCCCCAGAACTCGATGCCGTTGCCGAAGCGCACGGGATAGGTGGTGCCGTTGTCGCGCTTCTTCCAGTACTGCAGCCCGCCGCCGATCCAGTAGACGTCGCAGTTGCGGATGACGATGCGGGCGGTGGTGCCGCCGCCGAAGCCGTGGGCGGCGCCGTAGCGCACGGCGAGGCCGTCATAGGTCACGTCGTGGCGGTTGCCCTCGTTGACGATGTGGCGCGTGAGTGCGAGCTCGACGCTTTTGGATTTCAGGGCGGGGTTGGCGTCGCAGGCCAGGAAGACGCGTTTGCCGTCCTCATCGAACCAGTAATCGTAAGGCGCCTTGACGTCCGCGAGCGTCCACTTCTTGACGCCCCACTTTTCGCCGTGGTTCAGAATCACGATGCCGACGTCGTGGGGAAGGGCGACGTCGGGCTCGATGCGCGCGGCCCACAGGCCGACGGGTTCGAAGTCGAAGACCGCGCCGGCGGGCAGGGTGTCGCCGAGGTTGATGTGCAGGCGCGGCGCGTCCAGTCGCTTGTCCTCGATCATCGGGATGTCGATCGTCTGCCAGGCGGTGCCGATCTCCTTCTTGCCGGCGGCGCTGGCGAAGGCGGTGGTGAAGGGCGAGCTGTTGAGGATCGCCGCGACTCGGCCCAGCGTGAACGGGATCGTGGAGCGGACGCGGAGGCGGAACACGAGCGTGGCGGGGACGTTCGTCAGCGCGGGGCCCCAGAGCTGAATGTGGTTGCTCGCCTTGCCCGCGGCCGCGCAGGCGACGCGGACGAAGCCGCGGCCGTCTTCCCGCATGCGGGTCAGCTTGACTTTGGCGCCGGCTTCGGAGTGGGCGTTCCACGACGACGCGGTCAGGTCGGTGACCTGCCCCAAAAGCTGCGGCTCTGATTTGCGCGTGGCCCAGACACCGGGCGCGGCCTCGGCCCAGTCCCCGGGGCGGCTGCGCGAGACAGACCCCTGCAGGATCGGCTTGGGACCTGTGCCGTATGCGCCGTAGACGATGGGATTGCCGTTTGAGCCGCTGAGCGGGAAGAGCTGGCCGCGCCACAGTCCGCCGCGCTTAAAGAGCACGCGGTCGCCGGGAATCAATGCCGCCGCGTTGACCTTGTCAAGGGTTTGCCATGCTGCTGCGTCGGTCGTGCCATCGGCCGCGTCGCTTCCCTTTTCGCTGTCGACATAAAACGTGGCCGGCGCCATCCGTTGCTCCGCCCGCCCCGTGGCGGCCAAGACCCCAAGGGCGAGAATCCCCATCCAGTGTGCTGTCATCGTGATCCCCCATGTTTTACGTTATGCAGGCCGCGGTGCGCGTATGGGCCTGCGGCGAGATGGTTCCTGAAAGCGTTGTCTGTTTTGCCGTGACACCGTCCGGCCGTTTCCACCGCCGCGTTGAAACGATCTGTAAGCCGAGATTATAAGGGTCGCGAAGCGGATAGACAATATACGAAATGTCCGTTGATTTATACAATTTGACCGAAATGAGACCCTGGCCCGCAAGCGGGCTGGGGCCGGGATCAAAAAAGTGAAACGCCCAACGTCCAACCCGGTAACGCTCAGGGTGACTGAGAAATGAGCGCTGGAGGGTAAACGTTGAGCGTTGCGCCGTGCGGGGGCTCGATCGGCTTACGCCTTCTTGGCGGCGTCCGCCAGCATCGAGAAGGCTTTGTCCGGACCGGCGTCCGCGAGCGTTTGGGCACATGCGGAGGTCAGCGCGGGCAGCGCGCCAACCGACGCATAGAACGCGTTGCGCTTCTTCATGTTCGGAAATTCCGCCTGCGCGCGTTCGCCGAGGTAGGGGGCATGGGCGTAGCCGCCGAGCAGGGTCTGGCCGACCATGACCTGCATGCCCAGGGTGAATTCGGCGCCGTATTTTTTCAGGACCGGTCCGGAGAGCAGGTCCACGAAGGGCAGCCCGCCCTTGTTCATCTCGGTCCCGATGTTGATCGGCAGGTCGCGTTTGACGCAGGCTTTGACCACCTCGTCGAGCTTGTCCTGTTTGAGCGTCGCTTCTTCGGGCTTCTTGAGATTCCAGTTGCGGTCCGGGATGATGTTCAGGGCGGCGCAGCCTTTATCGGTCATGAGGTCCAGCAGGGCGTCGCATTTGGCTTCGCCGCCGCTGGTGCCGTCGAGCCAGGCAATGGTCGGGATGGCGCCGCAGGAGCGCACCCAGCCGGTGAAGGCGTCGGCCAGAGGGAAGGTCTTTTCGTCGGGCTGGATGTAGCCGATGCCGCCGCGCTTGGCGAGCGCGTTGCGGACGAGGTCTTCCATTTTCGGCACGTTGGCCTCGATGGCGGGATAGTCTGCGAGGGCGCATTTCAGGAGCGGGGCCCAGAAGGTGGCCCGAGCGGCTGTCTCGCGGTACGTTTTCTCGGCTTGCAGCCGGTAGGCGCGCATGATGTGGCGTTCGGTGGCGACGCCTTTGGGCGTGAGCGGCTGCACGTCGCGGGCGTAGTCGATGGCGATGGACGGCAACGTGGCATTGACGCGCGCGATGAGGGCGAGGTTGCGGTCCTGCGCGCCCTGGCGGAGCTGGGCCAGCGTTTGGGCCTGCGCCGAGCCTGCTGCGGGAGTGCCGGTGAAACCGCAGCCCATGATGTAGGTCACGCCCGGTTCGCCGGGGGAGCTGATGTCGACGGCCGACAACTCCCGCACATAGGCGCGCGTCTCCAGATGGACGGCGGCGCGCAGCGCGAGCAGGCGTCCGGCCGCGAGAAACTCTTCCAGCCCGTCGAGCACGTCGAAGTCGCACAGCGCAGAAGCGGAGAGGCCGCGGTTCTTGCACTCGTACGCGACGCGCGACGGCGACCAGCCGTCGGCGTTGTAAGAGAAGAACGAATGGCAGTGCATGTTGAAATCCACGCCGGGAGCCGGGAACGGGGTGTTTTCGGCGAGCTGTTTGAGCGCGGCCTGACGCGCGGAGGCCTCGAATGCGTTCAGGGCGGTGACCAAAGAAACGTTATCCATAATGACGGTGTCCTTTACGAAAATGATGAGGTTCGAATTGTAACAGAAGCCGCACGCAGGGGAAACTGCTTTCACCGGGAACAGGGGGCCAGGGCGTTTCTAAGTGAACGGGTTGCGCACGCTATTTTCTTTGGGATGACTTTGAACGAGACGGAAGCCGCCCTTTTTGCACACACAGACTGTGAAGTGAAAGGTCCGCGAAGGACGGGGTTCCGTGTGGGCGCAGTGAAAAGGAGCTGTGCATGATGTTGACGATGCGAAGGGTTCGGGTCAAGCACAGAAACAGAGGATTTCCGACGCAATTGCCGGCGCAAACAAGGCGGGAACGGCGGTTCTGGGCGTCGCAGGCAAGGGACCGCGCTGGACGCGGCGTGCGGTCATGCGTTGCTGCAAATTGTTGGTGGTGGCGAGGTTGGATGAAGGCTAAATGATGAAGGATGAAGGATGAATCGGAGGGACGGGGAATTAATAACAATAAAAACAACGGGATACCCGCCAGGTCTGTCGGCCGGGGGGCGCGGGGTTTGCTGCTGATGCCTGGGTAAATCATCGTTGTCTTCCTTCCTAAGTGAGGAGGCATGCGCGCCTCCACATAACGCAAAAAATCAACATGTGAGGGGCGGGCTTCTGCCTGGAAGACGGGACTTGTTCTGCGTTCCATGTTCGTTTTTCTGATCCCGCCGACGGGACAAAATGGGACGGAATGGGACAAAAAGCGGCTAATCAGGTCTTGGATAAATGATCATAAAATATTGCAAGATATCATGTTATGGGTATTGTCTCCGAATCGGCGTGTTCCATGTCCGACAGGGTTAAGAAAAGTTGAAATCCCCAGAGGGGCCGATATTACCCTTCCCCTATAAGGGCAGTAGTGTTGGATGTCTTCATCAAAAGAAAAACTACAGAACTCAAAGCATTTTAGATGTCGGGCATGTCGACCAATCCAGTGACTTCCGCTGCTCGCAAGATGTCAGGCCAAGGATATTCAGGACGCTGGCTGATGATCTGATTTTTGCGCTTTAGCAATTCGACATTAAGCGGGCACCGGTCGCTTTGGGTGTTGAGGAACACGAGATTGTGATACACATAGGCAGCGTACGCCTCATTACCTGCTTCTTCAAAAAAGCGGCGCGCTTCTTCGAGAAGTTGCTTGGCTTCCTGATGGTTGGATTGCAGGCACGCCATAATGCCCAAGTTTCCACAAACAATACCCAAGTCATTCTTAGCTTGTCCCTTGAGGAAAAGCTGTTGGCTTTCTTGATACAACTTCTGTGCCTCATCCCACTTGTTTTCCAAACGCGAGAGCGTGCCAAGGTTGTTAAGAGCATCGGCTTTGCGGTGATCGTCACCAATTTCATCGGCAATCTCAGCCGCGGTGTCCAACAGTTGGCGTGCGGTACGATAGTGCTGCCGCCAGCCTTCCAAATCCCCTTGGCTTTTGCGTTGGTCTCCGATGGCTTGGGAAATCAGCGCTAAGTTGTTGTGAGACATTGAAAGCCCACTATGATCTCCGATTTCTTGACGGATCCCTCGAGCTCGCTCATGCCATTCTTTGGCTTGTTCTAAGTTGACCTGACGGCGGTAGATTTCGCCAATGTTGTTGCAGAAGTAGGCACGCAGATAGTTATCTTGAAGTTGATCTGCCAATGATGCTCCTTGCATATAACTTTCTAATGCCTCTCTGAGGCGAAAATTCCAGCGAAGAACAACACCGCGAATACGCCAGATATCGGCGCGCAGTTGTCGGTGCTCGTCTCCAGTGTATGTGGCGAGCCATTCGTCACAGCACGTTTTTGATCTTTCCAAGTCACCCAGCCGGTAGAAGTTGTTCGCCATCGCGCGAAGGAGCAACGGTCGGAACCGAGCTAGATCGGGTTGCGAGCTCACAAGTGTCTGACAGTTCTTGCAGTAATCAGATGCTTCTTGGTGATGTCCTTGAAGTGTCTCCAGATTTGCGAGTTCCAGCAGTGCTGGCGTTTCAACCTGACGGTCACCACACTGCTGACTATAGTTATACACCCTCTGAAGAATAAAGCGTGAACGACGATAATGACCCAATCGCTGAAGTTTCTCAGCGGAATCTAAGAGTGCTTGAACTCCCCACTCACAAGATAAAGCTAGTATCTTGACAACAAGCTGTCCCACCTCGTTTCCAACGATTTCCTGCTCGGTGGATTTGGCTGTGATCGGCACCGTCTGTTCCAACTCCAGAAGCAGGTCAGAAGCGACGAGTTTCATGACGCTGGGATGACCGGTCTCGAAGGCGGCGGACAATGCCGCAAAGTTACCGGTAGCCACCCAGTCCAGAAGCAACATCGTAAATGCACCGCGCAATGGTGCATACGTGGGTTTGGCGTGAGATAACTGGGCGATGCCCGCTACAGTCGTTGTAGGTGCGGGCTGACTGGCAAGGTAGCGCGCAAGAATATAATCTAGGAGCCGATCATATGTGAAAGTAACATTCTTACGTCGACCGAAGAGTCCCGATTTCCCCTCGGCCTGTTCCGTCAAGACCATCTCGTCTTTTAACTGCACATAGGCAGATTGGAGTGAAGTGTCTCGGACTTGATCACGAAGGTATTTATCCTCCGCATGTAACAAGCTATCGACACTTGTGTCTTTCTCAGGATTCTTCAGGAGAAAGTCCACCAAACTGAATATGAAGCCTTGCCGTCTGAGATCGCTGAATATCTTTTTTTCGCAGTACTGGGAGAGAACCTCAGCGGAGAGTACGCGCGACGGGATCGTCTTCCCGTCGAAATTCTCCATAACAAGGCGAAGAACCAGCGGATTTGTAAGGGAACTCTTCGCATGATCCGAGAGGGATTCAAACGGATTCTTGGGCGCCATGCCTTGCTCGTGCTGGTACCTGTCGTATGCTTCTCGAAGTTCCTCCTCTGTTAATCGCCCGAGAATCACCTCTGCGCACTCGCGGCGACCCTCGGGGGCATCCACTGGCACCGCGTAGTAGTTGTACGTCGAGGGATTGAAACTGTCCGCCGCACGAATTCCGTCATAGGCCACCTCACTTATCGAGACGACCACCTTGAGCCATTTCCACGATTGGGCATTGACGATAAGACGATTGAGTTGGCGTAGAAACTCGTTAGACTGCGGATGCTTGTCAATGCCGTCAACGATCACTATAAGGTGGGTGTCATTCTGACTATGGAGGCGCTCGAACGCAGCCGTAAATGCGTCCCAACCACCCATTATCTGGAGCCCATCGAGGATCGCCTCCTCCACTTTGAGGTTGGCGGGCAGTGTGCCCGCCCCCAACAGAAGCACTACCTCTGAGCCAAGAATCTCCTTGTCATCACGCCACCGGCTGACAATATTGCAAAGGGTGTTTGTCTTGCCAATACCCGACGTTCCCACTATCAACATTCCCGACTTCGTGCATTTGCGATCAAGATAACCGCGCAAGTGCGCTTCTATTGCTATCCGTCGAGCGTAGACGTGAGGCAGATAGATTCGTTGCGCCTGCATATCCTGTAAGTAAACGTCACCCGCGCTTCTAGCCGCACGCACCAAATCAGCAATCGTCCCCTTGGGGTTTCCGACCATATGGATGAATGATTCGTTTGTCCCTCCTCCTCCTCCCACCGTTTGCTGAATGGATGTGACGACCAAGGTAGCAAGATGATCGGGGCTATTGAAAAAACCACAGGTCTTCCCATTCCCCAACTCCTGCTTCAAAGCCTTCAACGCAATTTCCCCATCCCCGCGCTCTATGAAACGGGGTGCAAAAGGGAGATCATCCCCGGGAAGGAATATGAGGGTTGGGATTCCAAGTTCTTGTGCCGTCCGATATTCTAGTTCCGTAATCGACTTGTTATATCCCGGAGGAACAAATCCGTATCGATGGGCGAAGATTCCCACGTAGATGTCGCATTGCTTCACATCGTGCACACACTTCTCGACTGGCGTCTGGTCTTCGGCCACATAATCCTCCATGGAAATGCAGTCATGCTGCAGTCGTCGGAGTGCGGCGCGTACTGCTTCACGGTAAGGGATCAAATCTTCAAGGGTTGAAGATAAGTAGACTTTTGTTTTCATGGACAAGTCCTCTTTTACTAACCCTGTGCCGCACCCGGAGCCCAGTTCAAGAATTTCCGTCGAAGATAATTGAGAAATGCGTCACTGGAGGGAGGTCGTCCGCTCACCAACTGGATAAGCTCTGTTGCTTGGTAATGCATTCCGTGGCGATGAATCTTCTCTCGCAACCATTCGCGAAATAGGTGAAACTCGCCGACGGCGACCTGCGCTTCGATGTCCGGCAGATCGCGCTGTGCCGCTTCGTAGATCTGCGCGGCATACAAATTGCCTAAAACATATGTTGGGAAATAGCCGACGAAATACATAGACCAATGCACGTCCTGAAGCACTCCTTGCGCATCGTTGGGCGGGGTCAGCCCGAGGTATTTCTGCATACAGGCGTTCCAAGCATCCGGTAATTCGGCGACGCTCAGGTGGCCGTTGATCAGATCCCTTTCCAACTCGAAGCGCAAAAGGATATGAAGATTATAGGTGATCTCGTCAGAACCGAGCCGTCGAAGCGACGGTTTGACAATATTTGCACATCTGAATACGGTCACCTCGTCGAGGTCATCGGCTATTCCAGTAAAGATAGCTTTGAATTTGGGCAGCGCAAATTTCCAGAATGCAAGGCTGCGTCCGATCACATTCTCCCACAGACGTGATTGCGACTCATGTACGCCAAGAGACACAGCCTGTCCCATCGGTGTCCCTTGATGTTTCCGCTCGAGCCCCTGTTCGTAGAGGCCGTGCCCGACCTCATGCATGAGCGAATAAGTGAGGGCCAAGGGGTTCTTCTCGTCGCATCGGACAGTCATGCGAACATCATCGCTACAGAGCGTTTCGGTGAATGCGTGGGTGCAGGTGTCCAGCCGACCAGCTTCGAAATCAAACCCGACAGCCTGAGCGAGTGTTTGGGCCCACTCCTTCTGCTTATCGGCAGGATAGAGCCGTGAGAAGATGGATTGATCGAGTGGGACAGATGCACCGACAACCTGGCGAAGCATCGGCACAATCGCTTTGCCAAGCTGCTGAAAAAGCACTTCCAATTGAGCAGTGGTCATGCCCGGTTCGTACTCGTCCAAAAGCGCGTCATAAGGCTCTTGTTGGTAACCGAACAGGTCGGCGGCTTGCTTTTGCAGATCAATGTGTTTCTCCAGCCAAGGCCGGAAGATGTTGAAGTTCGAAACTTGGCGGGCAGTACGCCATGCTTGCATTCCTTGCGAGCGTGTTCTGGCGATTGCTTCTACGAGTTCGCAAGGGAGCTTTCGTTTTCGCTCGTAGGCCCGATTTGTTTCTCGAATGTTGACTGCGGCTTCCGGAGGCACCTGTCCTATTTTGAGCGCCCGCGTCAGTCGATCTAAGAGTTGACCTAATTCGGCGCTGGTGGAGCGTTCGTGTGCAAGAGAAGAAAGCAGCGCCAGTTGCGCTGCGCGGCTTTCTCCTCCTCGCGGGGGCATATGTAGCTCTTGGTCCCAGCCCAAGAGCGCAGTCACTGAATTTAGAGAGCCGATGTCCCGAATGCTCTCGATCAACCGCGTATAAGCCTCATTCATAACAGACCAGTTCTCATGTTGCAGTTGACAGTCAATGCCGCCTGCAATTGTTAGCCTTTGATGGCCAAATAGTTTGATGAAACAGACCAAGTGCAAGTCCATTTCGATGATCGGCCGCGTCGACCTCTACGACCTCCTGCAGACAGTCGGGGATCTGGAAACGGAAGCCTCCGACATTATCCTCGACCAGCACGACATCCGGAATGAAGTCAGCCCGGGCCGTCTCAGGCAGTTCCGCCCGCGGCAACGGCGGCGACCCGGTGACCGCCCCCAGATTCAGGGAGCGGCGGATGCGCCAAACTTCGCTATTATCGTCATCGGGAGTCTTGCCCAGCTTCCCGAACCTGAGCTTCTGCCACAGCCCGGCTGTGGGCGGCGAGGTGACGCCGCCTTTTCCTCCGGAGAACCCGACTTCGAACGTGGGCGAGCCGGGATCCGCCTTGGCGCTCTCAGCAAGCCGCGCCGCCGTCGCTTTCAGGCCCCGCAGCGCGATGCCGGTGCCTCCGACCGAAACCCCGATTTGCGCGGGCGGTGTCCCCGGCGGAGGGTTGTTATCATCCATGGGGAGGTAGATGTCGTAATCGAATCCGTAGTCTCCGGTCACCAGAATCTTGGTCGCGTTGCCCATAACCACTCCTCATGTTGGTCGAATGCGTTATAAAATCCCCAACCTTACTGTTGCAGCTCCGGCGGCGAGACGGAGAAGATGCGGGTCAGGCATGTGCCTATGACCTATTTCAAAGACACGGAAACAACCAGCAAAACACATTTTCACAGTTCCTCCGTGTTTCGTCGGATTTGCAGCCCCGTTTATCCCGGAGGATGGCGAGGAAGGCCGACTTTGCTGAGTCAAAATTCATATCCGATAGACCTCCAGCCCGGCTTGCGCGAGGGTGGCGGGCCAGTTGCGGATGGCGTCGCGGTCATACGCTTTGATGTCGTCGGGGAGCTCGCGCCATGCGACCAGATAGGGGCTGAGTTTGAGCGCCTCGTTCTTCTTGTCTGCCCGGCGCCAGCCGTTGTTCAAGCGCTCCACATTCCAGCGGCCATGCTCGAGTTCGGAGAGGTGCTCGACCTCTTCGGGGGCAAACACGATCTTTGAAGGGTCGATGCGAGAGCGGTCGGCCTCTCGAACACCGAAACCGCACTGTTGCAGCATGGCTACCGAACAGGCGGCCTGGTGACGGTTGGAGTGTTTTAAATCGTCCCGCAGCAATGTCCAAGGCAGCAGGTTGGGCTGGCAGACCTTCTTATGTTGCGCGCTCACGTAGTTATCGTGAATGATTTGGCCGGGGATCTCCCATCGCGCGGCGTCGATCGGCTTGTCAAAAGGAATGAAGGCCCGCAGCGTGGCGGGATCGTCCGGAAGGATCATGCCGCGGCCGGCATCTGTGCCCGCGCTGGCGAGCAGGGCTGAGAACCGTTTGGGCGCAACGCTATCGCCCGCCAGCGCCGCGACGCGCGCGCCGAGTGCCCAGGCCAACGCCAGTTCCTGCGCCGAGATTTCTCCGCCGCCGAGACACAGCAGGGTTACAGAGGCAGGTTTGATGCCGGACGCCAGAAGGTCGCTCCACATCTGGAGGGGTTCCAAAAGCGAGAAGTTAGCGCCCCCCGTGCGGACGATGTTCGAGAAGCCGGACGAAGCCTCTGCCCGCGCGGGAAGGTAGCCGACAAGTTCGCTGTGTGCGGTGCCTGAGGCGTTCGCGTGAGCGGAGCACCGTGCGGCAAGACCGCAAATGCCGGCACCGGTGCCGCCGGTGACGAGCGTGCCGCTGAACGTGGCGAGCGCATCTTGGAGCGGTGCTTCGTAGGCGGCCAGAAGGGCCTCGCTCTGCGCGTCGGTGCTGCCTGCAAGGATGAGCACAGGTGCTTCCGATTGGAAGGTGAAGTTCGGCTTTTCCGGTTCTGCATCTTCTCTAAGAAGCGTTTTTTCGGCCGCCAAAAGGAGGGTTGCCTGATACAGCAGTGAAATGAACGGGCGGCACCCGCTGATGGCGTCTTTGAGGACGTCGAGAGAATGATGGAAATCGGCAAGCGGATGGGGGCTCTCTGTCAGGCGGGCGGCGAGGCAGAGCGCCTCAAGCGTTCCCGTCTCGTCGCCGAGCAGCAGGCGGATCTTGCAGATCGTCAGCCAAGCGCGGGTGACCTCGATGCCGGCGCGGATGTGCTCGGCGCAGCGCCCGGACGCCTGCTTGAGTGCCGGGGCGAGCAGGTCGATATGGCCGCAGGTGCCGGTGGCGATCACATCGAGTTCCACAAAGGCGGTCAGGTGATAGGGGTCTTCAGGCGCGAGTTCGACTGCTTTCGAGAGGCAGGTGCGAGCCTCGGCGCGGTGGCCAGTCTGCTTCGAAAGTGCGGAACCGAGCCAGGCGAGGGCTGTGGCCCGGAGGTCTTTCTCAGCGGCCTCTAGAAAAGCGGAAGTGCCTTCGGCGGGTTTGGCGACGGCTTCAAGCAGGCGAAGGCCTCGGCGGAATTCGGCACCCTGCGGCGTGTCGCAGTGGAGGCGGCAGAGCGCGTTGCCCAACTCCACGCTGATCCACTGGGAGGAAAGACCGGTTGCACTCGCAAACGGCTCCAAGGCGGCGGCGACGCCTTGCCAGTCCCAGCCCGCGCGGCAAAGCCGCGCGATGCGCAAGGCGAGGGGCGGCTTTTTGGCATCCTTCGGTTCGTGAGAGAGGACCAGGAGCAGGTCGGCGATCTCGCGGCGGCGCTGGACGGGGGACATGTGAGCGGCGTAATGGCCCACGTACGCGTCCAACTGGTGTACGAAGCGGGCGAACTGCTCGTCGCCGCTCTCCAGCATCGCGGCCACCCTCGCCGCCTCGCGACGGCAGTGTTCGGGAGCTTTGAAACCGCTCTTGTAGAGGCGGTCGTGCGTCACTTCGGAATGCGCATGCTGCAGCAGGGTGCGCACCTGGATCTCGCCTTTGAGCCCGACGATCTCGGGGGGGATGGGGACGCCCAGCATGTCGTTCATGCCTTCAGGGAAGTGGACAATGAAATGCACCGAGAGGTAGCCGAAGGAATCGGTCTTGTGTCGCGTGGCGGTGTTGTCGTCCTCGTCCACGGGTGCGAAGAGCGAGCGGATCTGACGGCAGACGGTATCGGCATCGTCAGTGGTGGGGCAGACGATGCGTCCGCCGCACAGGTCGGTCAACTGGTTGGCCGGATCATTGTACTTGTCCGCCTTGCGCAGGCACTTCTCGGCAAAACTGGAGAGCGTCTTGGCGCGGGCCTGCACGATGGACAACGGCGTCCAGCGGTCTTTGAGGCGCTCCAGCACGGTTCTCAACGTGTTTGCGAACGTTTCGTAGCGGGCCTGAAGCGACTCGTACGCGCGGATCTGCTGCCGGTGCCAACGGCGTTCCAGAAATTCGCGGTGCGGACACATCAGCTTGTCGATCTTGCGTGCCTCGGTGAAACTGACCCATTTGAAGTCCTCATGCTCATCGCTCAGGGTGATTTTAGGACGCGGCCCACACTTCCAGGCGAAAAAAGTGTATTGCACGGATCCATTGGCGACGCCGATCAAGACGCCGGTGGCGGGATCGGGTCGAGGTGCAATGATACCGGTTTCCTCGCGTACCTCGCGTATGATTGCGTCGGCAGGCGACTCGTCACCGTCTAGTTTGCCCCCCGGAAACTCCCACCACTCCTTGAAGTTATTGCAGGTTTTGCAGCGTCGGATAAGAAGGTACTGCCCGTCTTCATCCTGAATGAGGAGAGATGTCGATTTCTTCATCGCATGTGATCCTTATCGGTCAAAGGTTACCCAAGAAACCACATCATAGCTTCACCGCCCATAATGCTGTTACATTACATGTTTGCGTCGATAAAGTCAGCAGGAAAAATATAATCAGCGACTTACAGTTTCGGGATTGGGACAACAACCTGTGAGTGGCCGGTTGTAAGAACCGCTTGAATTGACAAGACCCTCACGTTAAGATGCCTTCACCCATGAAAATCCTGAAAGAGTCTTTGATTGCTTTTGGGGCCCTGGCGACGCTGATGAGTCTGATCTGGTACGCCTATAACACAGGACAGCCGCTCAGAGAGGACGGCACGTTATCCGCGGCCGGATGGGGTGCCTTATGCAGACAGTCGTTGTGGGTCATGGATGGCGCTGTGTTGTGCTGGTTCATCTCGCGCTTCGACTATCGGAATCTGTTCGCGCTCGTCACGCCCTTGTTGCTTTTATCATGGTTCCTGATGCTGATTGTTCTGAGCAATTACCTGTTTTCGGGCAATTTTCGGTTCGGCATGTGTTTGCGTTGCTTCACTCGCTCATTTCAACCGGCCAGGTGGGCGCTCCTGATAACAGTCGTGTCCCTCTCTGCCTACACGACCCTCGGATTTTTCCCCGCATTTTGGGGAGGTCGATTGTCGCGTGGCGCCCGGCCACATCCGCTCCTCAGCGATTGGATTCTGGCGGGGATCCTGTTCGTAAGCCTGCTGCTGGTCACGCTTACCGGCGGATTTCGGTTCTCACTCCTCCTTTTCATTACCGTTCTCGTCACGACCGTGACTGGAGGGAAATGGCGGACGGCAGGCATATTCACCGCCATCAGCGGCATCGCGATTCTGCTTTACGTCCTTTGCGACAGTTTCCGGCTCGCACGTGTTCTTGAGGCTTTTTCCTGTGACGCAAACGCGATCAGGGCCGCACCGTTGACACAAACCATGCTCCTGAACGGCGGATGGCTAGGCATTGGTATCGGGAACAGCACTTACCGCGATTGGCTTCCCCATCGGGAAATTCCCGAAATTCTGTCGGCAAGTGTAGGCGAAGAATTCGGATGGATAAACCTCGTGGCCATGCTCGTCTGCATCTTTTTGCTTTTGTCCACCGCCCTCGCCATTGGCATCAAGACCAAGAATCGCTTCGGCCGACGTTTGGCTGTCGGCATTGTGGCTTTGTTGGGATTTCAAACCCTGTTCCACATCTCGACCATTATGGACTGGACGTCCCCGTTCCTGGCCTGCGTCCCCCTGCCGTTTGCGAGCGAGACCGGTTTCAACGCGTGTCTTCCTTTGATCGGCTTGGGTTTGCTCTTCAGCATCGCCAACCACCCTGAACCTGACGATTCGGCTGATAGCCCTGTACGTTAGGATCCCTGGAACATCCGAACATCGAAACGTGTGCCCCGTCCGCCCCGCGCGTATCCTCGAATATATTTTGTGGGCTTGACATCCTTCCCCGGCGTCTGTCATGCTACAAGCATAATTAGAAGCTTGGCATCGGTTCCAGCATGATTTTGACCTAGGGCGCGCCCGCTGTCGGGAAAGGATCGATCATGAACTTGTGGAAACGGCTGTTCGGCAAGAAAGATCAGGGTAGTAATTCCAATGAGGGCTCATCCGGTGCGGCGCCCATCCCGCCGGGTCGCACGCCACCCGGTCCAGCGGGGGCTGTGGACCCGCTCAAGCGCTGCGCGGCATCTCAAGACACGGAAGAGGCAAGCCGGCGGCCCGCTAACATAGAAACATGATCGCACGGAGGAGATAGATATCGTCATGCCCTATGATGTTTTCATCAGCTATAATAGCTCAAAGGACCTTCCTTATGCCGAAGCGCTGCATCGACGGCTGGATGCCGAGGGCCTTAAGGTCTGGTTCGACAAAGCAAGGCTCAACGCGGGATGCGATTGGCACGCGGAAATCGAGGCCGGGTGTGAGGATAGCCGCGTTATACTGCCTGTTCTGACACCGCATTGGAAGGAGTCGGATTGGACGAAGTACGAAACATACGGAGGCGAGTCCGTCATCCCCTTAGTGTGTGAGGGCGCTTGGGAGGATGTCATCACGCCGCCCCTCGAACGGTTTCAGGCGGAACGGATCAGTGCCCATGACTTGGAACAGATGGACTGGAGCCGGCTGGTTCAGGCTATTCGTCGGGCCTGTGAGAAACCCGAGCCTGAGCGCGGAACAAGAACGGCGTACCTACGGTATAGACCGAACCCCTGTTTCGTCGGGAGGGAGAAGGATCTCAACGCCATCCACGAGGAACTGCATCGAAATCCGCGTGCCGTTCTTACCCAGGGGCGGGTTCGTGCCATCGCGGCGATGGGCGGTGTCGGCAAGACGACCTTGGCCCGTCACTACGCCGAGAAATTCTGGCGATGTTATCAGCAGATGTTCTGGGTGGATTGCCGTCACGTGATGGAATCCGAGTTCGCCTACATCTATGACCTCCTGTTCCAATCATCGCCCAATAGCGGTTTGACACCGACGGAGAAGGCGGCGAGAGCCCTCCAGGAACTGTCAGGATCCCGCACGCGGCTGCTGATTCTTGACAACGCCGAGGATGAAAAGACAGTGCAGGATTGGATTCCAAAATCCGGTAATTGCCACACCCTCCTGACGTCCCGCTTTGCCGGATGGTCTGCGGCGGTCAAGAGCATGCACCTATATCTGTTGGAACACAGTCCGGCGCTGCAACTGCTGGAGCGTCGAATCGGACGCCCCATACCGGGGGCAGATCGGGAGGCTGCGGAGATTCTCTTGCAGAAACTGGGCTATCTGCCGTTGGCGATTGAACAGGCGGCCGCCTACATCAATCAACAGGGCGATGGTTTTGGCTGCTCGGATTATCTCCGGCTTTTCAACGCTGCCACCACGGAGCTGCTGTCCACGAACTCGATGTGCTCCACGGAATATCCGGATCCAGTAATCACCACCTGGAAATCGACGATCGCCCAGCTTACGCCGGGCGCGCGCGTCATACTCCAGATCATGTCATTCATGTCGGCGGCCCCGCTGCCCGTGAAACTCCTTTTCGATGCCGTGGAAAAGATCAAGCTTAGAGCGGCGGTCTTTGAGGGCAAGATCAGCCCGGCTCCCTCGAATGATGAAATATGGATCCGAAAGGAATTAAGCTGCCTGAAAGGATATTCCATGGTCGAGACCGACGGGCCTCACCTTTCGGTGCATCCGCTGGTCCAGGTGGTGGAGCGACTGAACATGCCCGGCGAATCTCGATCAGATACGCTCTCACTGGCAATGTCCTGTTTCGCCATTCATGCCCCTATCGACATTAATCGACATGAAATGCAGACACTTTGGCGTTTTCTGATTCCACACGCGGAGGAGATAAAACGCCACGTTCAGATTCAAGCCGATGTAGAACTCCACCCTCGTATCCAGATGGGTCTCGGTTTTGTCTATTACGATCAGTACAGGATAAGGGAAGCGATTGGCATGACCCACGCGGCGCTCAAAACCTTAAAGAGGGAGAACAAGGCCGGTAGCCTGGATTATTTCCGCTGTCTGCAAAAGATGGCAAACATGCTGGACAAGAAAGGCAAACGAATCGTCTCCGAATGCCTGCTTCGACAGGCGGTTGCCGGGCTTCGCGAAACCGAAGGCAATGAGAAGGAGACGACCCTGTCAGCCCTGACCGACCTTGCGAATGTGCTTGCCAACTGCCATAAGACGGATGAGGCACGTCAAAACTACACCGAGTGCATGACCATTCATAGCCGCGCTCTGAACTCATTGAGTGACAGCGTGCTGGACAGCGAGGTCCAGCGTGGACGTAGCGCTGCTGAGCGTAATGCGGCTTGGAATGCTCTGCGTGGCAGAATGACTGCGCTTATCGGCCTAGGATCCGTGGCCTGCGACCTTGATGAATACGCCGAAGGAGAACGGCTCTTGCGATTGGCTGTCAAGGATGCCATCCGGCTTCTTGGGCCTAAGCATCCGGAAACCGCTGTGGCATATGGCTGGCTTTCTACAGCCCTTTTCAAGCAAGCGCGCTATGCGGAAGCGGTCGAATGGCGCAGCCTTGCCTTCACAACGAATGAATCGGTGCTAGGTGCCGATCATCCCACGTCCAATAATTCGCTGCTGATGCTTGCCATTTATACCTTCGCGTCCGGAAACATCTCCGGCGCAACCGAATACTTCAGGCGGCTGTGCAATCATTATTTGCGAGTGGGGGGCAACGAAGCCGTTGAAATCGCCGTCATCGCAGGTCGTTTCGCGGCAGTTCTAGTGAGCGCGGGCAACTTCCGTGAAAGCCGGGAATACGCTCAGATGGAATACGATGTCCGGGTGCGGTGCAATGGGAGAGGCGATCCGGCGGCCGAAGCGGTGTTAGTCAAACTCATTAAACTGGCCCGCTTGTGTGGCGACGCCCCCGAATTCATGCGACTTGAACGGGAAAGAATAGCCCTGCTGGATGAGGCCCGGGGCCGCGAGGCGCCTGAAACAATATCGGCCATCAACGAATTGGCCAAGCACCTCGAATCCATGGACGCCTTTGACGAGGCCGAAGTGGAGTACCGCAAGGCGTTGGATCGCGTGCCGGAGGACATGGTGGTGCTGGGCAACTACGCCTTCTTCCTCCAGAACTTCCGCCGCGACTTTGCCGGGGCGCAGAATCTCTACCTCCGTGCTCTGCAGGCCGATCCAAACGACGCCATCAACCACACCAACTTCGCCGGGCTCTGTCTGATCATGGACAACCACGCCGAGGCGGAAGAGCACCTGCGCGAGGCCTGGTGCCTTGCTGTCGGCAAGGCGGATTGCTATACCGCCCGTACGCTCTTCCTGCGCGCCGCGCGGGCCGCCGTGCGCAAAGAGGAAGTCGCGCCCTATCTCGGCCAGCTCAAGACGATCTTCAATCAGGGCATCCAGCCCATGCCCTTCCGCAACGTCTCCGTCCGTGACTACCTTCAGCAGAGCCTTCCCCCGGACGCGTTCTCTCTTCTCGACGCCCTCTACGCCGCCATCAACGAGCCGGACGGTCTTGCCAAGCTCACAGCCCTCCCCGACTGGCAGGCGATCACCACAGTTCCGCTCGAAACGCCATGGCCGGAGACTTCGACATGAACACTGGGCCCACCTCCCAATCTTATCGGCTAAGCAGGAGACAGCCATGACAACGCCTCTCCACGCCCCCCGCCTCCGCCCAGTCATTCACTATCTACGGGCGCTGAAACGCGCAATGCCCGCGACGCTACGCCGGACCTGCTGGAGAAATACCGTCCTCCCGCCACAGCGGGGGCCTGCCCTGAGTATGTCGAACAGAAACGCGAGGCTGCCCGGCGTATCGTCAAACGCCTCGGTGGATTCACGCATACGGTGGAAATGGTGGCCGGGGGGCGGCACTGGGGCATCTCGCTGGAGCAAGCCGCACGCAACGAAGCCCTCAAGCGCTGCTTGGACAAAATCTGCGCCTGCCGAATGACGGCAGGCGCGCAGCCATAGGAGATCTTTATGCCATACGATTGCTTCATTTCATACGCATCTGCGGATGTCCGCTTCGCCGAGGAACTGCATCGGCGACTCAAGGCCGATGGATTCACGGTCTGGTTCGACAAAATTCGTTTAACCCCAGGTTTCAATTGGCATGCCGAGATTGAGGAAGGTTGCGAGAACAGCCGCATATTCCTGCCAGTGCTAACGCGACACTGGAAACAATCGGAGTGGACAAAGTTCGAGACGTATGGCGCTGAATCCGTGATTCCGCTCGTGTTCGAGGGCGCCTGGGAGGAGGTATGCACGCCCCCACTGGAGCGGTTCCAAGCCGAGCGAATGGATGGGGATGCGTTGGATGGGGATGGCTGGAGACATCTTGTTGCTGCCTTGCGAAGTTCACTCGCTCGGCCTGAACCTCAGAAACAGCGCCGGATTGTGCACCTGCCCTCTCTAACAAACCAATACTTCACGGGCCGGGAACAGGTTCTGGTCAGCCTGCATGAGGAACTCCATACACGCCCACGTCCCGGGTTGTCCCAAGGACGCGTGCGGGCCCTTGCCGCCAACGGGGGATTCGGTAAAACCACGCTTGTGCGTCATTATGTGGAAAAATACTGGCGTTGCTACCCGGTAATTTTTTGGGTGGACGTTCGGCTCGGATTGGAGGCTGAATTTGCACACATCCACGATCTGCTTTTCCCCGGCGAGGCCAACACAGGCTATATTGACTCGGACAAGGCAATCCGCGCTTTCCAACGGTTGCAGGAAGCAGATACGCGGCTGCTCATATTGGACAACGCCGAGGATGAACAGTCAGTCAGGGCTTGGATCCCAAAAACCGGCAACTGCTATACCCTGATCACTTCCCGCTTTGCGGGTTGGTCGGTATCCATCAAGCCCTTCCACCTCTACGTGCTGGACGCTGAACCGTCCGTTTGTTTCCTTCAAAACCGCGCCGGACAGGATGCTGCTGGGGAGGAATTGAATGCTTGTCGAACATTAGCCGCAAGACTCGGCTACCTTCCCTTGGCTCTGGAGCAGGCAGGAGCCTACATCGCTCAACAAGGCGAGGGGTTTCAGTTCAGTGACTACCTGCGGCTTTACGATCTAGCCGCTGCAAAGCTTTTGGCGGACCGCCCCCTTGGAGACTATCCCGATTCGGTGATGACGACTTGGCTCTCGACCATCGAGAGACTGACATCCGGTGCGCGGGTGTTGCTTCGCCTTGGCGCGTTCATGGCTTCCGCTCCAATCCCTGTGAAAATCTTTATGGTAGGGGTTGAGCGTGTGCGCGGGATGGCTGGCGATTCCGTGCGGGGCGAAACACCTGCTACGACGGCTGATCATGAACTCTATATTCGCGCGGCGTTGTCCGACCTAAAACGCTATTCCATGGTGGAATTTGATGGCCGGACTGTCCAAATCCACGGCCTTGTTCAGTTAGTGGTGCGGACAAGCATGTCGACAGACGAGTCAGCCCGGTATTGGAAAGCAGCGGTGGCGGTCTTCGTTGCGATTGGTCGTGGCCACGGTTTCGGAACACAGTTGCGGCCTGCTTGGAAGGATCTTTTGCCCCATGCAGAGAGGCTTCAGGAGAACTTCGCCGGTCTTTCCGAAGTCGATCCTTCGACTGATCTCGCCGAGATACTCCGCGACTGCTACTACTCGCAAGGCCGTTACAATGATGCGCTGCCCCACGCCGAACTTGTCTTTCGTGAAGACAGGCGTGAATTTGGAGACGAGAACCTTCAATTCACGATCCACAGTCTGGACTGCTTGGCCGATGTGCAGCGGAGACGCTCGACATTCGACGAGGCTGAAAAGGCCTGGCGTGAGGCTCGTCGGGTTACCAGCCGTCTGCTGGGCGTGGAGCACCCGCTATCGCTTGCTTACTCGGGGAACCTGGCGCTTGCACTCGAAAAGCAGGGCAAATTGGACGAGGCAGAGCAATTATATCGTGAGGTTTTGGAGCACACTCCCCACAATCTCGCGATTCTTGGCAACTACGCCTATATGCTTCAAAATGCCCGCAGCGATTTTCCACATGCCCGAGAGGTATATCTCCTCGCTTTGAAGTTGAAACCTGATGACACCATTAACCTGAACAACTACGCGGGTCTCTGTTTGATTCTCGGGGATTTAGCGGAAGCTGGATTCCGTTTGAAGACGTCCTGGCAGATGAGTTCGCAACGTCTTGATCGCATGGCTGCGCGAACGCTGTTCTTCCGATCCGCATTGGCAGCTCTGCGGCAAGAGCCTGTGGACCTGTTCCTTGCCCAGTTTAGGACAATCGTCGAAGCTGGCTTCTCACCCGCCCCATCGGAGAACGTCTCGGTGATGGAATTCCTGCGGTCAAAACTTACGATGGATCAGTTCAAACTTCTCCACGCTGTCTATGATGCGATCAACACCCGGGACGGGGTTAATGTCCTTTGCACGCTGTCAGAGTGGCAGGACATTCAACCTGTTCCTCTTGACTCGCCTTGGCCAGACGACCCGTGAACTCCACACCCCCATCTCCCGACGTTCAGGCCTGGGTAACGACCCCTGTCCCGTCTGCCATGGACATGGCGAAACCGGGGATCTGCTGGGATTGCTAGACACGATTCGGGGAAGACGGTATCATCGATGGCAATATGACAAAGATACCCGTCAGTACCGCCATGGTTCGCGCACGCTCAGTAAGGTCCTCGAACCTCTGAAGACGCATTTCAAGCAGGCCGGTGGCCGGCTCCTCCGCTCGCTGATTCCGCCGCGTGATCTTCTGGATTTGTACACGAACGCGGACGAGTTCATGCGCTTATGCCGTTCGGTCCCGCCGCACCGCCCCGTTGACCCCCTGCTGACGGATCCGGCCAAACTGGAGAAAGTCGCCAAGGCCATCCACGACACATGGGAGAAGCTGGGCGTGGCCGAAGGCTGGCGAAAACCGGTGGATGTCGTTTCCTTCTCCGACCTGTCCGCATTCTACCACGGCTCCAACATTGCCGCGGCCGAGCGGATCCCCGCCGTTCTCGCGCTTGCCTCGCTCAAGCTGGCGGACGGCAAGAACACACCGTACGAACGCGAACGGGTCTGCTGCAAACTGGAGTACCACCTCGAACTCATGGCCGAGAACGAGCACGACCGCTGGATGGAGTGGCACCTGTCACAAGGTTGGCACTGGGGAGAAAAGAAAGATCCTGCGAAATTGACCGAAGAGCCAAATCTCAAGACACACCCGTGCCTCATCGCCTACGCCAAACTCAACGATAAGGAGCGCAACAAGGACCGCAACTCCATCCGGCACTATCCTGACTTCGTGGACGCGGCCGGGATGAAGATCGTGGATGCACAAACGGCCTGATCGTTGGCTGTAGTGATGAACAAATAAAGCGAGCGCTCTTGTCTCGGCGTAGCTTTGCGAAGACGGAACGAGCCCGCTGGAAGAAGATTTACGACTATCCCTAGGGGGTTGCAGACTTGAGCAAGTGAGGTTATCATGAACGACGAGGAATCACGAAACGCCGTCCTTGCCCTCTTGCGCCGGCATCGGCGACTTCTACCTCGCGAAGATACAGGCCATCGAGGACGGGATGAACCGCCTCCCGAGAGAATCGCTCGACGGCAAGACCGCCGCAGAGTCCCAACGGGAGCAACTCAATAAACGCGCAGCCTAAAAACGTTCATTTGATCTTGCAAGTCGCCGGAATCGGGATGGCTCGGGCGAGGCGAGTTTCTTGTCAGGCCGGGGTTCCGCCACGAGACGTCGCGGCGGTTTCAGCCTTTCCGTTACGACGTCGGAATGCCGTTTGACCGTCTGGTTCCCCGTTGCCATGGCTCGGCTCCCTGCCCCATGCTTCCGTGGCGGGCCATTTGCAAATCTGATACGGGCCGCGAAAAAAAGGGGTCGTCCGTCCGGCATGTCCGGCGATTCCTTCGGTTTTTGGCCGGTGTCCGGAGCCGAATCGCACTGTTTTCCGCTTTCTTGCTTCATGCGCGGATGCTGGCATTTCTAATGCTTCTAACAGAACGTGGCCAATGAGACAAATAATCCGGTTCTTCTGCGCACGGTGAAACGTCCGCCGGTCATGGATCAAAAAGATCCCGCCAAGACCGGAATCATATTCGAGTGTTTGGTTGAGACCAATTGTCCGTACTGCAACGCGGTTGTGCCGTTGACAAATTCCGAGGCTCTTTCGAGTCTGCCGTGTCCGGCGTGCGGCGGTAAGATTTTTGTTCCCGGGAGGGTCGGCGGGTTCCTTCTGCACGCTCACATCGGCGAAGGGGAGATGGGGGCGATTTATCGCGCGACCGACGAGACGCTGAGGCGGGAGGTGGCGGTCAAGCTGGTCCGGGGCTGTCACGCCGATGATCCGCAATTCCGCGAACGCCTGCTCCGCGAAGCCTGTGCAGCGGGGAAAGTGAACCATCCCCGTGTGGCTCAGGTGTATGCGCTCAATTTCTCGAACGGCCATCCCTATCTGGTCATGGAACTGGTGACGGGACAGGATTTCGCGCAGCGGATGAAGCGCGATGGCCGGATCGACGAGCGCACCGTTTTGCGAATGGCGCTGGACGTGGCCGACGGGCTGACGGCACTCAACCGCGAAGGGTTGGTCCACGGCGATATCAAGCCGGGAAACATCGTGCTTGACCGGGACGGGAATGCCAAGCTGGTTGATTTCGGACTTTCCGGGATGACGCGTCGCGATGGCCAAGGCGCCATTGTGGGCACGCCGGACTATATTGCCCCGGAACTGCTTCGGGGCGCTGCGGATTCCCACCGTAGCGACCTCTATAGCCTGGGGACCACGCTCTATTACCTGCTTGCCGGACGCCTTCCGCACGACGGCGCGACCCCGGCGGACGTCTTGAAGGCGCGGATGGTTCTGCAGCCCGCCCCGCTTTCCAAATACGCGCGGCAGGTCTCGGTTCCCACGCGGAAGCTGGTCATGCGGATGCTCGAGCCCATTCCCGAGAAACGGTATCCGAACAGCGAGGCGGTCGCCGCGGACATCCGGGAAGCTTTGGCGCGGTTGGACGACGTCTTGCCCGAGACCTCCGACGCGGCGCGGTCGGCGCACCGCTTTTTTGAGCGTCTGGGTTCTTGTTTTCCACGGCGGACGCATCCGGTGGCACCGCGATCGTGGCACCTCGCCGTCGGGTCGTTTCTTGCCGTCGTCGTCCTCGTCGCAGGGGGCGCGTTTTTGCTCGCGCGTCACGACCGCTTTTTTGACCGGGCCCTGCTGGGTTTTCACCGCGGGGTTGCGAGCCTTGTCAAGAAGGGCCTCGCGCCGGCTGGCCAGCCCCGCCCTCCCGATGTAGCCCGGGATGTGACCGGCCATGTCACGTCCGCGCCTCAGCCCGTGGTTCCGTCCGATTCCGCCGTTTCGGCCCAGGAGCTTGGCCTTCCCGAATCCTCGCTGAGTTGGAACAGCCTGAATCTGGGTGAACACACGCAGGGTGGGAGTTCGATGCAAATGGGCGGAGTGATGATCGTCCAAGGCATGGGCACGGATATGTGGCAGGGAAATGACAGTTGCCGTTACGTTTGGACGCGGGCCTCCGGCGACTACGCGTTTTCGGCGCACGTCAAGGTGATCGCCGACAACGACAGGCTCGCCACCACCGGCCTGCTGATCAAAGGACCCGACCCTGCCGCGGGACCCGCTGTGCTGTTCGGGGCTTTAGGCAACGGCGAGCTCTTCCTTCAGGTCCGGCAACCGGACAGCCGGACGATCGTGGTCGTCAAACGCTCTGAACGGCCGGCCGAGTTTCCGGGGTATCTCAAGATCGTCCGCCGCGGTAAGACGTTCGAGGCTCTCGTGTCCGCCGACGGCCTCGCCTGGGGCCCGTTCGCGACGTGTCGGCTGGATTTGCCCGACGTCAACAGTGTCGGTTTTTCCGTTTCCGCGCAAGTTCCCAACACGCTCGCTACGGCCAAATTCGCCCATGTCCGACTGCAGAGCCTGCGCTAGGCGCGAGGCTTGTCTGGGCCGGCATTTGCGGGGCCGGCCGCGGCGCGTGGAGCGGAGTCCTCTCAGCCGAAGGCCGCCTCCAGCTTGTCCAGCATCGCTTTCTCCTCTGCGGACATCTTGCCGAAGCACAGAAGTCCGCCGGCGGATTTGGCGATCAGCCGCGCGTCGGACAACACTTCGTTTTTCAGCGCCAGCCGTTCGGAGTCGCTCAGTTGGCTTTTCAGCGCTTGGATGTAGTGGACCCACGCATCGAATAAGACCGGATCGGGTTTGCGGCTGAGCCAGACGTCGAGGATTTCGGGGGTCACGTTCTTGTTTTGCAAACCCGCTTTTTCGGCGTATTTGACCAGCTGGTGCCGCTCTTCGTCTTGCATTTCTCCGTCAGCCCAGGCGATTTCGACCAAGGGGATCGCGAAAAGTGTGGCTAAGGTTCCCGGTCGGATGCCGAGGGCGATCAGTTTTTCCAGAACCGCGTCATTCGTGATACCGGAGACACGGGCCAGATTCTCTTTGGTCTCCTGCATGTCCGCCAGTTTCTTCTTCTCTTCGAGGAGGCGCCGCTCCTGCTCATGGAAGAACAGGTCTTCCATCGATTTTCCTAGTCTGCTGTCCAACATGGATCTGTCCTTCCAAGATGTTGAAGGTGCGAATTATGCCGAAACCGCGGGGGAGGGTCAAGGCGGGTCACGGCGGAAAAAAGCGGGCTTATGAGCGACGGCCTCACGCCGGCGGCTCAGGTCGGACGCGGGCGGACGCGCCGGGTCGGGGTCGCTTCGCGCGGGTCTTCGGGCCAGTAGTGTTTTGGGTAGCGGCCCCGGAGGTCTTTGCGGACAAGGGCGTAGCCGGTGGCCCAGAAGCTTTCCAGGTCGCGCGTGACCTGCACGGGACGCTGCGCGGGCGAGAGCAGGTGCATCACCACCGGGACGCGGCCGTCCGCCACCTTCGGGGTCTGGGCCATGCCGAACACCTCTTGGATCCGCACTTCCAGGTAGGGCGCGTCTTGGTCGTAGCGGATTTGGATGTTGGAGCCGCTCGGCACGGTGAAATGCGTGGGCGCGAGCTTATCCAGCAGTCGCCGCGAACAGCCGCAGGCGTCGAGCCGGCTCTGAAGCAGGCCCGTCAGGTCGAGCTCCTGCACGTGGCTCCAGCGGGTGATCCCGTCGCAGGCGGGGCCGAGCCACGCGTCGAGATCGGCGAGCAGGGCCTCGTCCGAGAAATCGGGCCAGCCTTGCTCCGGCAACGTGGTGTGCAGAAAACACACGCGGGTCTGGAGGGCGCGTGCGGATTTGCCCCACGGCAACTGTGCGACGCCTTTCTGGCGGATGCCTTCGTAGAGCGCGGCGCGCAGATCGTCCGGATCGGGCGCGGCCTGCCCGCCTTCTTTGACGACGATGGCGCCCAGGCAGATGCGGTTTACGGCCTGGACCGATTCGGTTCGCCTGTCCCAGGAGGTGATCGCGCGGCATTCGAACGCCGTTCCGAATGACTCCTCGACCTCTTCGCGCGTGAAGGGCGCGGCGAGCCGGATCTTGGCGTCGGTCGTGTCGTCCTGCAGTTCGGCGGCAACCAGCCATTCGGACTGGGCCAGTGGGTCGGCGGTGTCGAGGATCGCGCCGCGTCCGTTGCGCATGAGATACCGGCCTGAGGTGTCGCGGCGGCGCGCGATGCGGTCGGGGAACGCCCACGCCAGCAGCAGTCCTTCAGAGAGCCGCCGGTCGTCATTGGCCGGATAGGCGTGGCCCCAGCGGCGGGCGAGCTCTTTGACGCGGTAGGCGAATCCGTCGTGTCCCGTGGCGCCGCCGAGGCGGTCCAGCAGCCGGCGCACGTCGGTTTCGTTGCGGAGCGAGGACTCGGAGGCGGCTTCGGCCAGTGCGGCCGCCAGCAGGCAGGCGTGCTGGGCGCAACCCTCGTGCGCGGCTTCAAAGATCATATGCGCGAGGCGCGGGTGGATCGGGAGCTTGACCATGGCGCGGCCACGGGGGGTGATGCTGGGGAAAGGCGGTGGATTGTGGTCAGCGGGCCGCAGGGGCGAGGGAGTGAGCGCGCCGAGTTCCTGCAGCAGGGCGATCGCCTGGCGCCAGGCCGCATCCGGCGGAGGCGTGAACCAGGGTACGCCGTCGCGGGCGGTAGTGCCCCATTCGGCCGTCTGCAATGCCGTGGCGGCGAGGTCGGCGTCGTAGATCTCGGGCAGCGCTTCCGGCGCGAGCTGCTGGTCGGTCACCTCGTCCCAGAGGCGGTAGCAGACCCCGGGGCAGAGGCGTCCCGCGCGGCCGCGGCGCTGGTCGGCGCGGTCGCGGGTGATGCGCAGGGTTTCGAGGC
The DNA here is from genome assembly GCA_035353175.1 of Kiritimatiellia bacterium. Classification (GTDB taxonomy): domain Bacteria; phylum Verrucomicrobiota; class Kiritimatiellia; order RFP12; family UBA1067; genus DAOPZC01. The sequence continues at coordinate 148,138 of DAOPZC010000002.1, forward strand.
GCGACATGCCGTTGCGCGGCGAGAAGCGGGAGACGCGCATCCAGCCGGTGTCGATCACGACGCGGATGCCTTCGATGGTGAGGGATGTTTCCGCGATGGAGGTGGCGAGCACCACTTTGCGGCGTCCAGGGCCTGGCGGCTCGACGGCGGCGTCCTGTTCCTCTCGCGGCAAGGCCCCGTACAGTGGATGAAGCGAGACGTCGGGCGGCAGCGGCACGGCCCGCAGGCGTTCGAGCGCGCGGCGGATCTCGCCTTCGCCCGGGAGGAAAACGAGCAGGCTGCCCTCCTCTTCGCGCAAGGCCCGGAGCACAGCGTCGGCGGCTTGAAGCGGCAGGGGCGCGGAAGAGTCGCGCGCGAGCAGGCGTGTTTCCACCGGGTAGAGCCGCGCGTCGGCGGTCAAGATGTCCGCGTCGCCCAGGTGGGCGGCGATGGGCTCGGGACGGATCGTGGCGGACATGACGAGGAGGCGCAGGTCGGGCCGCAGCGCGCGGCGGGCGTCGAGCGCGAGGGCCAGCCCGGTATCGGCGGCCAGGCTGCGCTCGTGGAACTCGTCGAAGATCACGAGCCCGGTGTCGGCGAGTTCGGGATCGCTCAGCAGCCGTTGGACGAGGAGCCCCTCGGTGAGGATCTCGACGCGGGTGCGGGGGCCGGTCTTGCGGTCGAGCCGGATGTGGTAGCCGATGGATTCGCCGACCGTTTCGCCGCGCTGGCGCGCCATGTAGCCGGCGGCGGCGCGGGCAGCCAGGCGGCGCGGCTCGAGCAGCAGGATCTTGCGGCCCCGCAACCAGGGCGCGTCGATCAGGTACGGCGCGACACGGGTGGTCTTGCCGGAGCCGGGCGGCGACTGGAGAACGACGGACCGGTTGGCCGACAGCGCGGCGGCCAGCGCGGGCAGGACGGCGTCAACGGGGAACGCGGGCGAGTGCGGGCACGGGGACACTCATTTTTCCTCTTGCAGCGGGCCGTGTTTCTTCACGTCCTTCATGGGGATCGTCTGGCTGATGCCGGGGGCCGTTTCGATGCGGATGCCTTCCTCGTTCATGAATTCGAGCACGCCTTTGTAGTAGGAGCGCGTGGTGGTGACTTCGTAGTTCGGGATGAACTGGCGCACGAGTTTGAACTGGAGCGTCAGCGTCTCGCCGCGCTTTACCTCGACCTTGCGCTTCTGCGAGGCAAAGCCCTTGCGGAAGATCTCGATCTCGTGTTCGCCTTCCAGAATCTCTTCGAACGCGAAGGGGTCCGAGACCGCAGTGGTGTCGGTGCCGCGCGTGATCGTGATGCCCACCTTCTTGCCGTCGATGAGGACGGTTGAGCCCGAGGGGGCCGTGATGAGCTCAAGCCGCCCCGTGATTTTGGCGAGGCGGAACTCTTCGGTGATGGAGGCGCCTTTGCCGAGCGTGACGTCGCGGGCGCCGGATTCGTAACCGGGCTTGTCGACGCGGACGCGGTAGGTGGCTGGCTTTGCGTTGGCCAAGTCGAAGGGCGTCTCGCCTTTGAACTCGTCATTGATGTAGACCCGCCCGGCCTCCGGGATCGAGACGACGCGGAGGGTTCCGGGCAGGGGCTTGAGTTGCACGTCGACGTTCTGGACCTCGCCCGCCGAGAGCGAGACCTCGCGCGCGTGCGGCTGGAACCCGTCGGCCTGGACGGCCAGCGTGACCGTGCCGCCGGGAATGCGGTCGATCCTGCAGGGCGTGTGCCCGCGGGAGATTCCGTTGACCAGCACCTCCGCGCCGACCGGGTCGGAGGTGAGCGAGATGGTGCCGGAATCCGACATCAGGATGATCTCCTGCTTGAGCGGCGTGCGGCCGTCGAGGGTGACTTCGACCTCTTTCGTCTGGTACCCCGCCGAGGCGATCGTGAGGCGGTGCGTGCCGCTTTCGAGCGTGGTGACGAGCAGCGGGGTTGTCCCGAGCGAGACGCCCTTCGCCGAGACTTCGCAATTCGGCGGATCGGCGGTGATCAACAGGATGCCGGTCAACGCTTCGAGGTTGACGGCCGCGGTGCGGCTGACGCCCGTCTCCAGTACCACGGTGTCGAAGGCGTCGCGGCAGCCCGCCTTGATGAGGTGGAGCAGGTGCGGCCCCGGCGCGAGATCCGTGAGCGTGAGCGGCGTGACGCCGCGCTCGGCGTGATCCACCTGCACCGTCGCGCCGGCCGGCTGCGAGGTGATGTCGAGGCGGGTCGTCGGGCCCTTTTCTTTGGCGGCCTGGAGCGTGGCGCCGAGGAACAGGAGGGGGAGGATCAGAAAGCGTTTACGTGTCATGGCGGATTACCTTGTTGAGGTGGAAGCGGTCGTTTCAGCGCCGGTTTTTTTTGAGACGGCTCTCCACGTCGATCAGTTTGCGAGTGGCTTCCTTGTGGCGGCTGTCGGCACGGTCGGGAATCAGTTCGCAAAGGATCTTGAGCTCGCGCGCCGCCGCCGGCCAGTCGGACAGGTTGATCGCGCGGTCGGCCCGGAACCGCTGCTCCTCGTAGCGCTTGCCGAGTTCGCTTTCGGCGGACTCGAACCCGTCGATGACCGCAGCGTAGAAGTCGGGCTTGGGGTTGACGGTGTCGAGGTAGAAGACGGCTTCCTGATAGCTGCGGATCGCCTCGAAAACGTTGCCGTATTTCACCTCGCGCTCGTCGAATTTCTTGCGGGCCACCTCCAGCGCATCCCGCGCGAGGGCGGTGAGCTTATCGGCGGAGAACTGGATGGCCCAGATGCCGAGCTCGTTCTTGCTGAAGGTCTCCAGCTTTTCGCGCAGGGCCTTGAAGTTTTCGGGCTCCAGCCGGTTCGTCACGCGGCAGGTGTGGGCCTTCTTTCCGATCGCGACGGTGAGCGTCCACTCGTTCAGCGTGTTGGGCTTGGCCGCGAAGCCTGTGTAGGACTTGTCGAGCGAGAAGATGCCGCTGCTCTCGATGTCGTTGGACAGCTCGGCCAGGCGCTCCGGATCGAGCGTCTTCTCTTTGCGCACGTGGCGGTTTTTGCCGGAGAGGTCGTCGATCTTGACGGTGAGGACGCCGCCGGGCGACAGACTCAGCTCGTAACGGAAAATGTTCGCCGTGCTGGCCTCGATTTTCTCGTAGTAGATCAGGAGCGATTTTTCCGGCGCGATGGCCTGCGGCTTTGCGGAGGGTGTTTCTTTCGCGCGGTTGGCCGGGTCCAGGATCAGGGTTGTGCCGAGGATCAGGATCAGGACGGCCGCGAGTGTCCAGAGGGCCGGCCGCAGGAATTGTTTCCGCGCGTGGGTGGTAGGGGAATCCTCCTTGCCGAACCCGAGATCGATCACCACGTCGGAGCTTCCGGCGCTTCCCTCGGCGGGCGGAACCGGCGCGGCGGCCTCGGCCTGCTCCACGCGCAGGATCGTCTGGCCGACTTTCACGAGGTCGCCCGGTGAGAGGCGGCGTTCGTCCACGGCCTTTTCGTTGACGAGCGTCTCGTTCGCGCTGGCCAGGTCGATGACCCATAGCTCCTCGCCGCGCAACTCGAACCGGCAGTGGCTGCGCGAGAGCAGCAGGTCGTTGATCGCGATGTCGCACTGGCTGGCGCGTCCCAGTTTGAGCCCTGCAGCGGTGACGGGGTAGTGACGGCCCTTGAGCGGGCCGTCGTCGATGACGAGGGTGAAGGGGTTCATGCTCATAGGTTAGAACAGTTGCTCCAGAGTTTGTCGGAGGATCGGGCCGAGCAGGATGATGAAAACCGCCGGAAAGATGAACAGCATCAGCGGGCCGAGCATCTTCACCGGGGCTTCGTTGGCGAGTTTCTCGGCGCGGTCGAACCGGCGCGACCGCATCTGGTCGGACTGGATGCGCAGGATGGAGCCGATGCTGACGCCGAGCTCGTCGGCCTGGATCAGCGCGTGGGTGACGGAGCGCAGGTCGGCCAGGTCGACGCGCTGGGCCATGTTGCGGAGCGCCACGCGGCGGGGAATGCCCACCTGGATCTCGCGTGACATGCGGATGAGCTCCTCGTTGAGCGGATCGAGCTTGCGGCGTTCGCAGTTGCGCTGGAGCGCGCTCATGAAGTCCATGCCCGCTTCGACCGACAGCGTGAGCAGGTCCAGGACGAACGGCAGGGCGCGCTGGATCGCGGTGTGGCGCGCGGTGAGGACCCGCTTCAGCCAAAGCAGGGGAAAGTAATAGAAGAGCGCGACGCCCAAGAGCAGGGCGAGCTCGAGGTTCTCCGCCAGCGCGGCCCCGGGGCTGACCGCGGCGATCAGCCGCAGCGTCGCGAACCAGAAAGCGCCGCACGCGATGGGCACCAAGAGTTTGAGCGCGGCAAACTCCCGGCCGTTCAGCAGTCCCTCATAGCCCGCCGCCACGAGTTTGCGGTCGGCGGTGTCGCGCGCTTTGGCGAACGCCGGCCGCATGACCACGCCGTCAAGGTTTGGGACGAACGGCAGAAGCAACCGGAAGATCAGCGGCAGCATGCGCTCCTGCTGGCGCCCGTCGGCCAGCGTCACGTAGGTGATCTGCCGGGCGATGTTGATACAATACCACGCCAGACCCGTCGCGCAGACGGCCCAAGCGGTCATGGTGAGCAGTTTCAAGGTGTCAGTCATCTCAACCTTTGCCTTGGCGAGTCACGGATTCACAGAATGTCAAAAATATATTATGTCAATTGACACGTGAAAGTCACGACTGAAGCGAAAAAATGACGGGTGCTCACGGGGCGGCTGTTCGGCGGCGGCCGAGGAGACGCGTTTGCCGCGGGATCAGTGGACAAAACGGGCCGGCGCGTCCAGCTCGGCGAGGTCGGGCACGCAGGCGTAGCACGCCCATCCTTTTTGCGGCGTGTGGACCAGTGCCGCGCCGTGCAGGAACCCGACCCAGTTTTCGGCGCTGAAGGTCCTCATCTTCAGGCCGGTCAGGAACGACGCGATGAAGATGTCGTGGCTCACGTAAACGCCGAGCTGCGCCGTGGTCTGACGCTGCAGCCACTCGGCGGTCTGCTCGGTGGCGCGAGCGATCGGAAGAGAATAGGGCGCGATTCCGTTACGGAGATACTCCAGCATGTAGGCCATGTAGCCTTGCCGCCGCATGCAGTCCTGGACCGCGTACGGATCCTCGTAGTAAAAACCGCGCACGCCCAGCGGGTCGGCGTCGGCGACCGCCGCGTCCGTGATCCCCATGCCTTCCGCAAAATGTTTGGCCGTCAGTTGGCAGCGCGCCATAGGGCTGGCCGAAAAACTCGCATCGCGGAAGCCGGCGAGATGCCGGCCTGCCGCACGCGCCAGCTCGATCCCGTGCGGCGTGAGCCCGAGGGTCCGCCCGAAGTCTTTGTCGTCGGCGCGGATCGCCGGACGCTCGGAGTGGCGCATGAAAAGCGCAACGCGGTGCCCCTGTGCGAGAGCCTCTCGGACAAAGGAAAGATCGATGGTCTCAGCGGCGGTGTGCATACGGTGGGGCCGGCGTGTCGCGCTGGCGCTGAACCTGCGTCACTTAAGAGGAACGGGCGCGGTCGTTGTATTCGCCCGTGCGGGTGTCGATGCGGATGACGTCGCCCTCGTTGATGAAGAGGGGGACCGCCAGTTCGTAGCCGCCCTCGACGGAGGCCGGCTTGGTGACCTTGCCCGCAGCCGTGTTGCCCTTCGCGCCGACCTCGCACTTGAGGACTTTTCGCTCGACAAGGTTGGGCAGCTCGACTTCGATCACCGCATTGTTGAAGAACAACGCGTCGACGGGCATGTCGTCCATCAGGAAGTATTTGTTTTGCCCGAGGACGGCCTCGCTGATGGTGACCTCTTCGAAGTTCTCGTTCAAAAAGATGTACTGGCCGGCGTTTTCATACGAGAAACGCAGCTGTTGCTGCAGCAGCTCGGGCTTCTCGAAACGGTCGTTCGAACGGAAGCTGCGGCTCATCGTGGAACCGGTGAGCATGTTTTTGAGCTTGCAGTTGTAGATCGCCTGGCCTTTTCCCGGTTTGCTGAAATCGAAATCGGTGATCAGGTAGGGCTGGCCGTCGTCGAGTTGGATTTTGCCGCCTTTGCGGAGATCGGATGCGTCTAACATGATGGTCCTTTTGTGTTGAAAAGCGGTGGCATCTTACAGATTCGGGCGGGAATCTGTCAAGTGCCGGCGGCGACCGGGCCGTTCTTCCAAAAACGGAGTCGCTGCGTAAAATAGTTCTAGTCGTAGGTCCTGAAATGTTCGCGGAGGAGTTTGAAGGTGCCGCAAGGACCGGCGGGCCAGAGCCGCGTGGGGGTGGCGGACTCGATCGCGCGTTCGACCTCGTCCGGCAGCGCGGCGAGGAAGTCGAGTCCCGACAGCTTTTCGATCTCGTCGATGGAGACCAGCGACGCACGTGCGAAGGCGCGGCGCCGGAGGTTTTGCGGCATGTAGACGGCCAGGGCGCGGAGCTTCGTTTTCTCCTGCGCGACGACGATCTGGTAGAATGCGGTCGGGATGCCGACTCCGGACGGCAACCGCCTGCCGTCCGGCGCCGTGACCGCGCCGGCGATGACCCAGACCTCGCCGTAACAGTCGGGCCAGAGTTCGGCGATGCGGAACTCGAGGTCGCGCCACGGGCCCTGGTTCAGCCCTGCGCGCTGCGGGCAGATGTTGGAGGTGAGAAAAGTCTGTTCCTGCGCTTCTTTGCCGTAGCGGGCGGCGATGGCGAGATTGGGCGCCATGTGTCCGCGGTCGTAGCCTGTCTTGGCATAATCCTTGTGTTGCGGCGAGTTCGCGGCGGCGGGGTCGGGCTTGAAGCCGGAGGGACGGGGCGGAATGAACGGCGCGCGCGCGCGAGCGGCTTTGTAGGCCACCCAAACCGGGTGGCGCAGGGAAGGCGAGTAGCCGATGATGAAGCCTTTCTTGCGCAGCACCGTGATGTCGGCTGGCGCGGCGCCGGCGTTCTGTCGGGCCGGCAGCCCGGCGCACGCGAGACCGTTGGTGGAAAGGGGTGCGGGAAGCGTGCCGGTCACGTCGTGTCCCGTGAGGCCGAGCGTGTCGGTGACGTCGGCCGACGCGTGGCCGAGGCGAAAAGCCCAGTCGGCGAGCGTGCCGGGCACTTTCTGGGCCTGCGCGTGCTGCCAATAGCGCGGCTGATGGACGAACCAGTTGGCGGCCCCCAGCGCGACGAGCGCCGCCAGGCTGAGAAAAGCGGAGAGGGTTTTGAAAAGTCGTCGGATCATGGGAGACTCGCGTTATACCGGCTTGAATCCTGCGCGGCCGATGCGGGAGAGCGCCTCCTCGAGCGTGCGGCGGCAGGTGGCGAAGTTCAGGCGCGCGAAACCGGGCGCGCCGAACGGTGCGCCGTCCGAGAGGCCGACCCCGTGCGACAGCAGAAATTCGGCGGGCGACTGCCCGTTCATCTGGTCGAGCCAAGGACGGAAATCGAGCCATGCGAGGTAGGTGGCTTCGACGTGCGGCAGGGCCACGCCCCAGCCGCGGGCGGCCTGTTCCACGGCGTCGCGGTTGGCGCGGAGGCAGTCGAGGAGCGCCCGCCGCCAGGGCTCCGCATGGCGGTACGCGGCTTCGGCCGCGACCCAGCCGAAGAGGTTCACGTGCGGGACGATGCCGTTCATCGCGTGGCGGAACCGCTGGCGTGTCGCGGCGTCGGGAATGACCGCGAAGGCGCAGGAGAGCCCCGGCAGGTTATAGGTCTTGCTGGGCGAGAGGAGCGTGACCAGCGAGCCGGCGTGTTCCGGCGCGGCGCAGGCGGCGGGCGTGTAGGCGTAGGGCGCATCGAGAACGAGGCCGCCGTGGATTTCGTCCGAACAGACGATGAGGTTGCGTTCCCGGCAGAAAGCGAGCAGCGCGCGAAGTTCCGCCGGCGACCAGGCGCGCCCGAGCGGGTTGTGCGGGTTACAGAGGATGAACAGGCGCGTGTCGGGGGTGAGCGCCGCGTCGAGTGCGGCGAGGTCGAACGCGGGGCGCCCGCCGGCGTCGCGGGCCATGGGGGCCGTGACGAGCCTGCGGCCGGAGAGGCCCGGCGCTTCGAGAAAGGGCGGATAGACCGGCACGGTGGTTGCGACCGCGTCTCCGGGGTTGCCCACGGCGCGGCAGAGGATGTTGAGGCCGCAGACGAGGCCGGGGACGGGAACGACCCACGCGCGGTCGATCGAAAATCCGTAGTGTTCGCAATGGTAGTCGATCATCGCCTCGATGGCCGCGCGCGAATCTTTCGCATAGCCGTAGACGGCGTGGGCGGCGCGGCGTTCGAGCGCCTCCGTGATCGCGGGCGCCGAGCGGAAATCCATGTCGGCGATCCAGAGCGGCAGCACGTCGCGTCCGGCATAGAGACCCCATTTGAGGCTGTCGCTGTTGCGGCGGTCGGTTGGGACGTCGAAGAAATCGGGTGCGAACGGCATGGTTGGGCCTTCTTCAGGGAGCCGCAAGAACGTAGTCGTAACAGTGCCGCAGGGCGTTTCGGAAGGCCTCGGGCGAGCGGTTTTCGCGGCGGAGCGTCGCGCGTCCGTTCTGGCTGAAGCCCGCGCCGAGGGCGGGGGATGTGCAGAGCCGGATGATGCCGTCCGCCAGCGCCTCGGGCGTGGGATGGGTGAGGAACGCGTTGTCGTGTGAAAGGATGGCGCGGTTGGCGGGCGTGTCGACGGCGGCGATGGGTGTGCAGGAGTGGAGATAGTCGAGAACTTTGATGGGGGCGGTGGTTCCCGCGCGGCGGGGCGAGACCAGCACGTCCGAAACCGCCAGCAGGGCGGCCAACTCCCCGGGCGGGATCCGCCCGGGGAAGACGACCGAGGCTTCGATGTCGGCCTGGGCGAGGGCGTCGCGCATGCGCCGGATTTCCGCGCCGTCGCCGCCGACCACGACGAACCTCGTCCGCGGAAGCGCGGCCAGCACGCGCGGCATGGCGTTGAAAAAGAGGTCGAGGCCTTGGAAGCGGGTGTAGGAGCCGACGCAGGTGACGATCTTCTGGCCGGGTTCCGCGCGGAAGCGGGCCTGCGCCAGGTTGAGAGCCGGAAGTGTGACCTCTTCGGTGACGGCCGGTATGTCGGGTATCACGCAGGCGCGGCTGCGCCGGCCGAACCGGGAGAGGACCGCGATCACCGAGGGATCGTTGCCGATTACGGCGTCGGCCTTTTTGAGGGCGCGCCGTTCGAGGAAACGGTAGAAACCGAGCCACAAACGGCGGAGGCCTGCGACCCTGCCGTGGTCAAGGTCGGTGTTCCGCTCGAAAACGTAAGGGGTTTTCGTGAACAGGCCGGCGGTCCAGGCGACGATCCCGCCGTCGTCGATGCCGTGAATAAGCGTGTAGGCGTGGTGCCCGGAAAGGAATACGGCTTTGAAGAGCATCAGGGCGTCCAGCGCGAACCGGCGCAGGGAGGGGCCTTCGGGCAGCCGGCGGCAGAACGGGATGCGCGGGACGAGCAGGAGGTTGACGCCGGGGACTTGCGGCGGCGTGCCGATCGGCGCGGTGAGCAGGTCGACGGTATGCCCCAGCGCGACCAGCGCTTCCAGGTTGTGCCGGATGCGGTGGCAGGCGCCTTCCCAAGGGTAATAAGGCTTGGACGTGATGAAGAGAATGCGGGACATGGGGGAGGAATGGCGAGAGAGAAAAAGTGGACGGATGCGGGACGGAAAAGCGGGGCGGACGGGGACCTGCGTCCCGGCTTACCAACTGTCGGGCAGTTCGATGCGGATGGTTCGGCTTTTCATCGCGTCGATCTGCGCCTGGGAGGGGCCGTCCTTTTTTGTGGCGGGGCTGCCCCAAAGCGTGCCGGGCGCGGAAACGGCCGGCACCGAGATGCGCGCGGCGCAGGTGGGGCATTCGGTTTCCTGGTTCGCCATGTCGGAGGGTGCTTCGATCTCCTGATGACAGGCCGGACAGATGAACGAAAGGAATGCGGTCTCTTCAACATGCGCGTCCATAGCACCTCCCAAGCCGAGTAAAAAGCGCGTATGATAATCGGAAGGCCCCGAGAAAACCAGCGTATTTTCTCGGGGCCTTTCAAAAAGCGGACGGCCGCGCCCGGTCATTTGAGGATGAGGAGCAGGAGTCCTTGGACGATGCCGACGATGAAGCCGATAACGCCTCCCAGAATCGTGACCCAGCGCAACTCGTGGTTGGCCACGCTGCGGGCGATCGCCTCCATCTTCTTGTCGTCGTAGACGATGATGGACTCGGAGATGATGTCCCAGATCCGCGTGCGCTCCGCGAGGTCGGCGACGTGGGCCCGCGCGAAGTCCGTGATCTGTCCGGCCAGCAGCGCGGCGAGCTTCTGTTTGGCGTCCGCCTGCAGGAACTGGTCGGGGGTCCCGATCGGCCGGGCGCAGAGCTGACGCACGGCTTCTTCCGCTTGTCCCGCGATTTGCGGTTGCACGCCGGGCGAGCGGAGCGCGGCGTGCAGGGCCTCTGCCAGCCAGTCGAGATAACCCGAGACGTCGCCGTCTGCGGCCAGCAGGCGCGAGGCGTCCGCCAGGGTTCCGGTTTCGAGGTTGTCGAGCACGGATGCGCTGACGCTCGTGAAGCCGTGGCGCGTCATGTCGCGCACCGCGTCCGAGGCGAGCAGCGCCCGCACGTGCCGCTCGATGCCGTCTGGCGCGTCGGTGTCCAGCAGCTCGGGCCAGGTGCGCGCGAGCAGCTTGCGGAGCGCGGTCTCGATCAGCCCGCGCATGCGGTCGGCATCGCTGGCGTTGGCGAACTGGCTGCGGACGGTTGCGGGAAGGGTCTCGCAGAATTTTGTGAGCTGGGCTTCGACCACGGCGGCCCCGGAAAGCCCGCTGAGCAGGCTGCCGATCGCGCCCTGCTCGCTGAGGCGCGTCTGCACGGCGGTCCGGATGGCGGTGCGCAGCGCGTCTTGGGCGGGCGGCGTGGCGAGCAGTCCGGCAAGCTCTTCGCCCAGCAGGCGGGCGCGGGAACCTGCCAGCGCGGCGAGCTCGGCGGTATTGGCGGGGCCAAGAAATGCGGCGGGCGTGGGGTAGTCGGCCATCCAGGCGCGGAGCCCTCCCGCGATAACGGCGCAGAGGCGGTCCCGGCGATCCGGCGCGAGCACGGCCTCCGCAAGGCGGGCGGGCAGGTCGGCCAGCAGGTCGCGCGTGTGTGCCGGCAGGAGATCGGAGGGGCTGCGGGGGGCGAGGCGTCGCCACTGCTCCCCGAGGAACGGCCGCAGGACGTCCGCGCGGAACGCGGGTTCCGCCAGCCGGTCTGCCACCGCGCCGGAAGCGAGCGCCGCGAGCTGCGCCTGAAGCGCGTCGAGCCGCAGGCCCGCGCACTCTTTGGCCAGCGCGTCGAGCGACGGCCAGGGGCGGGCCGCCGCCTCCGAAACGGCGGACAGCACGGCGGCGCGCAAGCTTTCGGCCACCTCGGGCGACGCGAGCCGGCCGGCAATCTTGTCGGGGCTCATCAGCTCGTTGCTGACGACCTTCTGGACCGCTTCCGCGATCTCCATTTTCTTTTTGGCGAAGAGCGCCCAGAAGACCCAGCGGATGGCCAGATCGTTCGTGCCCGCGCCGATGATGAAGCCGACGCCGCCTTGGATGAGGAACTCGAAAAACGTGTGCATGGGGGAAACCTGTCCTGAAAGAGCGGTTGAGTAACCGATAACGATCAGGGAACGCCCAATGTTCAACTGAAAACGCGGCCGTTCTCTTGGCCACTGGGGGTCCCCTGTCGGTCATCGGGCGCCGGGCGTCACGCGATGCCCGCTTCCGCGGCGGCCTCCGGCGCGGGCGTTTCCGTCGGGGCGGGCGCCGGCGCGGGCTCCGGCGCGGCAGGCGCCTTCAGCGCGTCGCCGATCCCCATGCTCTCTGCCGCGCGCAGCAGCTCCTCGTCGGCGGTCGCGAGCAGGCAGGTGATGCCGTGCGCGGACTGCAGTTCCAGCAGGGTGGCGAGGTGGATCGCCTGGGCGGTGCCGACGGCGGTCGGGAAGGCGTCGGCGGCGCGGCGCAGCACGCTTTCGGTGACGGGCACCTGGGTGATGCTCTCGCAGACGCGCTCGATCCAGGTGCCGAGGCGCGCGCGCTGCGCGTCGTCCAGTTTGCCGGTCAGGCGCAGAAGGTTGGCCATGCGGTAGCACTCCGTGCGCAACAGGGTGCTGGCATAGGCCGCACTCCAGTGGCCCCAGCCCGGCCACGGGGATTTGGAGCCGACCAGCTGTCGGATCACGAGCGATGAATCAAGATAGACGGTCATCTTTTCCTTCTTTCCTGCATGAGCTGTTTGACGGGGTCGGCATCGAGGCCGAAACCGCCGATGTCTTTGAGTTCGGAGGCGGGACGGGACGGGGAGATGAGAGGAAGACGCCCCGTGACGCCGTCTTCAGCCAGAATGCGTGCGATGACGCGCTTGTGGCTGGTGATCAGCACGTCCTTGCCTTGCCGCGCAAGGCCGAGGTAGTGGCTGAGCTTTTGCTTGAGCGTGGCCGTGTTTACCGTTGTCATGGATACATAATAGACATGTGGTGTCTATATTTGCAAACGAAATTTCATTCCGGCGGGAATTATGATTGCCAAGAGCGGCGTGATTGCATTAGATTTTTGTGCCGGCTCAAAAAAGACAAGGAAACGCTCTATGTGCGGAATTGTGGGTTATGTCGGCAAACGCAGCGCGTCGGACATTCTGATCAACGGGTTGCGGCGTCTCGAGTACCGGGGGTACGACTCGGCGGGTCTCGCGCTGTTGGTCGACGGCCGGCTGACGGTGGTCAAGCAGACGGGCAAGGTCGCCTCGCTTGAAAAACGCCTGTGCGAAACCGTGCCGGCCGAAATCCGGGAGCGTGCCGGGCTGGGCATCGCGCACACGCGCTGGGCCACGCACGGGCTGCCGACCGAGGCCAACGCGCATCCGCATGTGGCGGACGGCGGACATCTCGCGCTGGTCCACAACGGCATCATCGAGAACTATGCGGCGCTGCGGCGGCAGCTCGAGGCGCGCGGATGCGTCTTCGTCTCGCAGACCGACACCGAGGTCCTCGCGCATCTGGTGAGCACCTTCGACACGGGCGACCTCTTGGCCGCCGTTTCGCAGGCGCTCAAGCGGGTCGAGGGCACCTACGGCATCGCAGTGGTCTCCACGCGGCACCCGGGCCAGATCGTGGCGGCGCGCAAAGGCAGTCCGCTGGTGATCGGCATCGGCGACAGCGAGACGATCATCGCCAGCGACGTCTCCGCGATCGTGGCGCACACGCGCCAGGTGATCTACCTTCAGGACGGCGACGTGGCGCTCGTGACGGCCGAAGGGCCGCAGGTCTATACGCTCGACAACGTCTCGGTCGACCGGGCCGTCGCCAACGTGGAGTGGGAAATCGGCGCGGCCGAGAAGGGCGGCTTCGAGCACTTCATGCTGAAAGAGATCTTCGAGCAGCCTTCGGCCCTGCAGAACACGATCCGCGGTCGCCTGGACGAAGCGCTCGGCACGGCGATCCTTTCGGGGCTCAACCTGGCGCCGCGCGAACTGGCGGCCATCCGGCGCCTGGTGATCGTGGCGTGCGGCACCTCGCTGCACGCGGGCATGGTGGGCAAGTATCTGTTCGAGGGGTTGGCCGATTTGCCGACCGACCCCGAACAGGCGGCGGAGTTCCGCTACTGCAACCCGATCTTGGGGCCGGACGATCTGCTGGTCGCGATCAGCCAGTCCGGCGAGACGGCGGACACCCTGGCGGCGGTGCGCGAGGGCATCCAGAAGGGCGCGCTGGTGGCGGGCCTCTGCAACGTGGTCGGCTCCACGATCGCGCGCGAGGCGGGCCGCGGCGTGTATCTGCACGCCGGGCCGGAAATCGGCGTGGCGTCCACCAAGGCGTTCACCGCACAGGTCACCGTGCTGCTGATGATGGCGCTCAAGCTGGGCCGCTGCCGCCGGCTGTCGCGCGAGGCGGGGCTGGCGCTTTGCGGGGAGATCGCGAGCATCCCCGCGATGATCGAGCGGGTGCTGGAGCAGAACGACGCGATCGCCGCGATCGCCGCGAAATACGCGCAGGTGAACAACGCGTTCTTCATCGGCCGCGGCATTCTCTATCCGACGGCGCTGGAAGGCGCGCTCAAGCTCAAGGAGATCAGCTACATCCACGCCGAGGGGTACCAGGCGGCGGAGCTCAAGCACGGGCCGATCGCGCTGCTCGACGAGAAGCTGCCGGTGATCGCGCTGCTCAACGACATCCCCGGCAAAGAGAAGACGATGGGCAACGTCCAGGAGTGCCGCGCGCGCCGCGCGCCGGTGATCGGTTTCGTGACCGAGGGCGACAAGGATGCCGAGCTGGGCGTGACGGACGTCATCCGCCTGCCTCGCACCGGCACCTACACCGCACCGGTGGTCACGGCCGTGGCGCTCCAGCTCTTTGCCTACCATGTGGCGCGCGTGCGCGGTTGCGAGATCGACCAGCCCCGCAATCTGGCCAAGAGTGTGACGGTGGAATAAGCGGTCCGATTTTTTCCTGACAGCCCCGGCCTTCGTGTGGCAAACTGTTCCCGTTAAATCAGGGACGGCTTTTCGATCATCGAAAGGGATATGGAATGAGGACACGATGGGCTGGGGCGATCATGCTTTCGGTGTGCCTTAACGCGCAGGCGCAGCTGTGGCACCGGGGCAATCTGCACATGCACTCGACGTGGAGCGACGGCAATGTGATGCCAGAGGACGCGGTGGGGTGGTACCGCGATCACGGCTATCAGTTCGTCTGCCTCTCTGACCACCAGATCCTGCAGCTCGAAACCAACGCGTGGCTGGAGGTCGGATCGAAGAAGCTGAGTCCCGCCACGGCGGACGCCTATCTCAAGGCCCATCCGGCCAGTGCCGAAGTGAAGCGGACCGGGAACAGGGCGACGCTGCGCCTCAAGACAATCTGGGAACTGAAGAAGATGTTCGACCGGCCCGAGTCGTTCCTGATGGTTCCCGGACATGAGCTGAACCGCGTGGTCAGCGGCCTCCAGGTCCACATGAACGCCATCAACGTTCAGGACACGATCCCGTACCGTTACGGCGACACGCCTTCTGAAACGTTCTCGCGGGTCGAAAACGCGGTGCGCGCCTGGGGCGATGAGTGGCAGGTGCCCACGCTCTTCATTCTGAACCATCCGATCTGGCCCTATTTCGACATCACGCCCGCGGTGCTGATCGGCTTGCCGCAGGTGCGCTTCTTCGAGCTGTGCAACGCCGACGGCGGCCATGTCCATCCGGCGCATCCCGCCTGGTACAGCCATGAGAAATTCTGGGATGTCGTCAACGCGTTCCGGATCGAGGACGGCTACGAGGCGGTCTACGCGACCGCCTCGGACGATACGCACAACTACACCGATCCCCAAGGCGGGGCGCGTCCCGGTGAAGGCTGGATCTGCGTGCGCTCGGCGCATCTGGAGCCCGCCGCGCTGGTGCAGGCCATGTACCGCGGCGATTTTTACGCGTCCACGGGCGTGGCTTTGGCAGACGTGGCGTTCGACGCGGCGTCCGGCACGCTCACGGTGAAGGTGGCCCCCGAAGCGGGGGTGACGTACACGATCCGCTTCACAACCACCCGGGCGGGGTTCGACCGCGCGACCGAGCCGTTCGACGACCCGGCAAAAGAGAAAAAGCCGGCGCGCGCGGGCCTCCGCTACTCTGACGGCATCGGCAAGACGGCCAAGATCGCGCAAGGCACCGAAGCGTCCTACACGCTGGCTCCGGACGAGCTGTACGTGCGCGCCACCGTGACCTCGTCGAAGGCGGCGGCCAACCGCGTGAACAACGAGCCGGAGTTCGACACGGCATGGACTCAGCCCTACGGCTGGCGCGCGTGGCAGGCGCGCAACCCGCTGCCGGCGCGTCTGACGCCGAAGAAGAAGTAGGCGCCGGCGTGGATCGCGCCTGCCGCGGGGCGTCAGCGCGTCGCGTCGATCGCGTATTCGAGGGTCACGATGGCTTTGGCGGTCTTCTCGATGGCCGACGTGTCGTACTCTCCGGTCCCGGAGGTGTCCGTGGAGTTGCGCTCGGTGATCTGGAAGACGCCCTGGCGGGCCGAGATCAGCGCGCCGACCCGGCCTCCGCCGTTGTCTGCCAACGCGGCGGCCCGGCGCTGGCCGTCCAGGGTCGCCGCGGCCAGAAGCCCGAGCTTCGTGCCCTGCAGATCGGAGACGTAGAACGCGGGCTCGGAGGCGCTGATGTCGACCCCGTCCTTGATCAGGTCGGTGATGCCCGTGGCGGCATCGCGGATCAGCGCGACGTTGCCGGAGGCGACGGCGAGCGACTGGAACGCATCGTAGTACTCGATCTCGTTGGTTTCTTTCCCCTGGGCGTCCCGTTTGAACACTTTCGATGTCTGGATCGTGCCCGGCACGATCTCCTCGTCGCGGAACCCCTTTCGCTTGAGGTAGTCCAGCGCGGCGGCCCGGCTCGTTTGGAGTCTGCCGTAGGACGCGTTCAGACTGGTGCCCCTGGCCGTACAGGTGCAGGAGAATTTTCCGATGTCGGAAACGATGTTCTTCTCCGCATATCCTTTAACGGAGATCGCCTGCTCGTGTCGGACCCGCACGAAAAGTTTCGACAACAGGGTCGACGAAAGAATCATACCCAGAGCCAAGATGACCGCCACGACCGACAATTTCACCACGCTGTTCATGCCTGCCTCCACGCGCGCGGCGTCTGCGGCCTCGCGGCAAAACTGAGATGCCGAGGCCCGCGCCGATCCTGACCCGTGCGTGATGAGGACTTTGACAAGTCCCCCCGCGTTCGTCAAGGCCAGATGTGCCTTTCCAGACTGCGCGCGGGCGTCATCTCCATGGCCTTGGCGCATGTTTTTTGTTAATGTCAAGTTTTAAGGGCCGCCTGCCTGCCGCAGGGTGGAGACTTGTCTTTCGGCGAGATTGCCCGGACGTGGGTGTCCGCACGCTTGAGAGTCATAAAACGTTACGTCCGCTGACGGGGAAGAAGATGTCGGGATGAAAAAAATCGTGGTAAGGACGGTAACACTGGCACTGCTGGCGGGGACGGTGTGCGCGGAACGTAGCGTGTTCAGGTATGATTTCGCACCGCAGGAAGGCTTTGTCAAAGCGCCCGAACAGCCGCTCCGGCAGGAGCTGTGTCTGAACGGGCTGTGGCGGTTCCAGCCCCTGCCCGTGCCGCGCGGATACGAGTGGGATAAGGGCGTCGTGCCGGAACTGCCGCCGCCGGCCGCAGACAAGTGGGAGACGGTGCCGATCAAAATTCCCTCGCCGTGGAACGCGAACCATTGGGGCAACGGTCCCCTGGCCGGCGCGGCAACCGATAAGCCCTACGGCCCCGAGTCGGTCTATTACCCGAGTTATCCCGCGCATTGGATACACTGTCACATGGCGTGGATGGAGCGCGCCTTCCGCGTGCCGGCGACCTGGCCGGAGCACGGTCGGCTTGTGCTGCACTTCGAGAGCGTTGCGGGGGAGTGCCAGGTCTGGCTGAACGGGAGCAAAGTCGGCGAGCATTTCGACAAGTACCTGCCTTTCGACGTGGACGTCACCGCGGCGGCGCGGCGCGGCGGGGAGAACACGCTGCGCGTGGGCGTGCGCAGTTACCGGCTTTTCGATAAACGCGACGCCCGTTACGCCAAAATGTCCGCGCCGTATCCCAACGGCTCGAATACCGACCGGCTCGTCGGCATCTGGCAGGACGTGTCGCTCGTGTCCCAGCCCGCGGTGCGCGTTGTCGACGTGTTCGTGAAGCCGTTGCTCGACCGCGACACGCTGGAAGCCGAAGTCACGGTCCGCAACGACACGGCCGTCGAGCGCACGGTGGCGCTGGTGGCGGAGGTGTTCAGATGGGTCAACGAGGCGGGAAAAGGTGTGCGTGAAGCGCCCGTGCCGAAATGGCGGCTGGGAGACCGGGCTCTCAGGCTTGCAGGCGCGTCGTTCCAGGTGCCTGCGCACGGCACGGCGGTCTTTACGCTGACGGCGAAGGTCGGAGGCCGGCTGGAGTTCTGGAGCCCCGATGCGCCGAATCTGTACGCGATGCTGGTGAACGTGAAGGCTGACGGCTCAACGCTCGACACAAAGTACCAGCGTTTCGGTTGGCGTCAGTTCACGGTCAAGGGCCGCGACCTGCTGCTGAACGGTCAACGCATCCGGCTTTCGGGCGACTTCGTTCATCCCTTCGGTGCCTGCGCTTTCTCGCGCCGCTTCGTCTGGGCCTGGTACACGATGATCAAAGACATGCACGGCAACGCGGTGCGCCCGCACGCGCAGGTCTATCCGCGCTGCTACATCGAGCTGGCCGACGAGATGGGGTTGTGCGTGCTGGACGAGACCGCGGTCTTCGGTAGTTCCATCCGGTCCAACTTCGCCGAGCCGGAATTCTGGACGCGCTATGCGGACCATTTCAAAGGTCTGATCCTGCGCGACCGCAGCAATCCGTCGGTCATGGGCTGGAGCTTCGGCAACGAGATGTTCGCGATTTTTCGCGTGAATGAGGTCAGCAAGGCGGACGAGGCCCGCTGGTATGATCAGCTGACGCGCACTGGACTCGAAGGGCGGAAATACGATCCTACGCGCTCGTGGTTCTCTTGCGACGGCGACGAGGACCTGTTCGGCGCGCTGCCGGTTTGGAGCAAGCACTATGGCCACAACCTGCCGCCGCTGGAGGCAAACACGCGCGGGATCGACAAGCCGCTGATGGTGGGCGAAAACGGCGGCTCCTACTACGCGCGGCCTGCGGATTTGGCCGTCTTCGCGGGCGAGCGCGCATTCCTCGATTACGCCGGGCGTAACGAGGCGCTGGGCGTGGACCTCTACCAAAACATTGTCAAGATGGCGCGGCCCGGTCTCGCTTTTTTCTCGGCTAGCGAGACCGTCTGGTTCGGGCTCGAGTCCCTGCCGTTCGGCTATGCCGACTTCACGCGCCTGCCGACCCTTGCGGACGGTGTGTTTTTCGAAGGGATCCCTCCCGAAGGCAAGTTCGGCATGCAGGTCGAGCGCCTGCCGCCCTTCGTGGGCACGCTGAATCCCGGTTTTGACCCTGCGCTGTCGCTCTACCGGCCGCTGGCGATGTTCGAGGCGCAGAAGGCGGCGCAGGATCCGCGTGGCCCGCAGCCGTGCCGGTGGGACCGTTTTCTGACAACGCCCGAGCGGCCCAAGGCGGCGGAACCCACGCTGGACGAGGTTGCTTACGCGGGCGGCGGCGTGTTGCAAGACCGCCTCGCGGCGTGGGGCGTACGCACGGCCTGCGCGGCGCAGCGTTTCCTCGTTTTGGACGGCGGAGAGCTGCCCGCGGACGCCCAGGCACAAGCGGCGGCGGTGCTGGCCAAGGGTGGCACGGTGCTGGTGATGGTGTGCGATCCAGGAGCCGATGCGTCGGCGCTCTCGGCACTGTTGCCGGAGCCAGTGAAGCTGACCGCGCGCGAGGCGACTGCGTTCGAACGGGGCGACGACGCGCATCCGTGGGCCGCGCCGTTCGGTCTGGCCGACCTTTATTTCGCAGAGGAAGAGCATGCGGCCGACCGGCGCGTGATGCGCTGCGGCTTGAGTGGCCAGTTTGTGAATAACGGAACCGTCGTGCTGACCGCGAGCCGCACCGACTGGTCGCTCTTCAACCGCCGTTCGGAGGAGGAGAAGGTAGGCGCGATATTCTGCTACGAGAAGCTCATGAAGCCCAGCGGCGCGGCGCTGGTGGCGCGTGCGTCCGGCGCGGGCACGGTGGCGGTCTGCACCATCGACTACATGGTCGAGACGCCTGCCCGCAGAGCGTTCTGGAAACGGCTCTTCGCGCATATGGGCGTCCGGACCCAGTTCGCGCAGCCGGCCGGAGGTCAGCGCAGAAAGACGCCGCACGATCTGTTGTTGGACGGACCGCAGAAGTGAGGACCGAAAAGTGCAGCCGAGAAGCGCTCGAACAAATGGGGGAGCCCTGTCGGGGCGGCGCGTCTTCCGCGGCGATGTCGGAGACCGCCTGGCCGGGATCGATCTGGGAACCGGATCGGTGCCATATTGCCCGAAGCGCGCTCTTTTTCGCGGATGCACTTTGACCTCGGCTGGCGAGATCAGGTACACTTTCGCGGATGGAAACGAATCCGTGGAAGATCGGGCTCAAAGCCGCGCGGGCCAATCTGATACCGGGGCTGATTTTGCAGGGCGCGGCGTTCGGCCTGTTGGCCGCCTATTATGGCATCCCCGCTGTGCGGGAGGCGCTGGACGTGGTGGCCCAATGGCAGGCGCGTTACGGCACACCCGTTTCGCTGGCGAGTTTTCTCTTTTTCTGCGGCGTCATTCCTTACCTCTTCTGCCTGGCGGTCCCGGCGTTGCGGCCTAAGGAGCCGGGCAAGGCCTTGCTTTTCGCGCTCGGATTCTGGTCGGTCATGGGGCTGATCCTGCCTCTGTTTTACGCGTTCCAGGTTTTCCTGTACGGCAACGGGGCGGACGTGCGGACGCTGACGCTGAAGATCGTGACCGACCAGTTCGGCTACACGGCCATCTTCGCTTCGCCGGCTGTGGCGGTCGCGCATTTGTGGAAGGACCGCGGTTACCGCTGGTCGGCTGTCGCCCCGCTGTTCGGCAAGGGCTGGTACCGGCGGCTGGTGGTCCCCAACCTGGTGATGAACTGGGCGCTCTGGATTCCCAGCCTGTGCGTGATCTACAGCCTGCCCGCGGCGCTGCAGTCGCATGTGGCGGGCCTCATCGGCGGCTTCTGGGCGCTCATGAGCCTTCAGATCGCCGCCCACACCCGCCCCGGCGAGGGCGGCCCGGCCTGAGGTGAGGCGGCGTGCGATAAGGGGGAACGAATGACAAACCGACGGATGCGCGTGGCGTTTTTTGCCGCCAGCGGGATGATGCTCGGAACGGGGCTGATGGCGGCGGATCGGCCAGCGGGCACGTTGGGCTTCGCAAACCCGATCGTCACGCAGGGCGCGGCGGACTCCCTTGTGCGGCAGGCCGAGTCGGCGGTCATTATTCCCGGGGGTGCGCATGAGGAGCTGTGGGTCCATCCCGAGCTGTTCTCGATTCCGGGAGATCCCGTCGCGATCGAGTTCCGCGCTCGGACCACGGATCGGTTCGGAAAAGACGCCCATGCGACGTGGCACTATTTCCGGACCGAGGACGCGTTCCGCTCCCTGAGTCCGCTCCCTGTGCCGACCGCCGCGCTGTGGGCGCGAAAAGACCTGTCCGTCACCAACCTGCTGCCGCCACAGTCGGAGTCCGCGATACGGCCCCAGAGCCTAGGCCACACCTGGTGCGCCGCGTATGTTTATCTCGACGCTCAGACGGTTTTGCAGCCCTTCACCACGCGGAACGGGACGCGCTATTCGGTGCAGTCGCTCGCGGCGCGGGTCGGACCGGACGGCCTGGCGCCCCTGTACGTGTCCAACGCGCACACGGTGGACAACGGGCGCGGACTGTACGAGCCGCACGTCGCGGTTTATCGGGGCCGCTGCTTCATGACCGTGCGCGCCGAGACCGGACGGGGCTATGTGCTGGTGAGCGAAGATCGGGGCCGGACCTGGTCGCCGCCGACGCCGTGGGCGTGGGACGACGGCGCGGAAATTCCGATGAACCAGACCATGACCAAGTTTGCGGCGCATTCCGACGGCTTGGTCTTGGTCTATACGCGCGTCCGCGACGACAACGCGAATGCGTTCAGAAACCGTTCGCCCCTGCATGTCGCGGACGTCGATACGAAGACCTTGTCGCTGAAACGGTCGACGGAACGGATCATCGTGCCCAACCGTTCGACCGGCGTCAAAGGGCTGCCGGTGGGCAATTTCTGGGTGTGGCCGATCTGTGACCGGGAAACGTATGTGACGGTGGCGGAGTGGCCGCGCGACGGCCGTCCGCAGAACGGCGACATCTGGCTTGTGAAAATCCAGTGGCGACAGCCCAATCGCCTGCTGACGCCGACGGGTGCCGAAGCGGTGCGGGCGGCAAAAGACTAGCCGGAACCGTAATCGTAATCTTAAGGCGCGTTACGCTTTCTTCATTTCCCGGATGGTGTCGTGCAGGTTGGCGAAGAGCGTGTCGAGCTTGTCGCAAGGCACGGCAGAGAAGGCCAGCCGGATCAGGCCGGAGAGCACGATCACGCCGGTCTTGCGCGTGGCCAGCAGCTGTTTTCTGACCGTCTCGGCGTCGACTCCCACCGGTTTGACGCACATGAAGTAGCCGGAGTTGAATGGCATGGGCTCGAAGGAGTCGCGGTATTCGGGATGCGCGGCGAAAATCTCCTTGATGCGCAGGTAACGGCGCCGCAGGATTTCGAACTTCGCCTGTTTCTGCTCCGTGTAAGCCGGCAGGGCGTAGACCTTCAGGAGCAGGTTCTGGCTGAGGTTCGAGGCGCTGGAGATCGAACCGCGCACAACCCCGGCCGCTTTGGCCTCGAGCGCCTTGTAGTGCGCGGGCGTCGCACCCTTGATGCCGAAGGTCATAAACCCGACCCGGAAGCCCCACACGTAGTCCTCTTTGGTGGGCCCGTCCAGTTTGACCGCCAGAAGATTCGGGTGCAGGTCGGACAGCTCCGCGAAAAGGGATTCTTGGCTGACGCCCGGCTCGTAGACCAGACCGAAGTAGGCGTCGTCGAGGATGGCGATCACCTTTTTGCCCGACTCGGCGGCTTGAAGGAGGACGGCGCGGAGAGCGGCGGCGTCCGCTTCGGTGGCGGTGTAGCCGGTGGGGTTGTTCGGAAAGTTGAGGAGCACGATTTTCTTGCCGCCCGGCGCCTGCAGCAGGCGCTCCAGCCCGGGCACGTTGAAGTGCCCGTCCGCGAACATCGGGTAGGTCGTCAGCCGCCCGCCGAACGCCTCTCCGAAGACGAGCTCGTAGTTGTCCCAGTAGAGGTCGGGCAGAAGGATGGCGTCGTCGGGATCGACGAAGAGGTGGCCCGCGACGCTCAGGGCGTGGGTCAGGGCGTGGGTGACGACGGGCAGGCTGAAATTCTTGCCGCGCAGGGAGGGGTTTTTGGCCACGAGCATGGCGCGCCACGCGTCGCGCAGCCCGGGCAAGCCGAAGCTGGGCGCGTAGAGGAAGGAGGTGGAGGGGAGCTTGACCAGTTCCTCCAGGCATTCTAGGCAGAGGGGCGAGCCGTCTTCCTCGAAAGCGGTGCCGATGGTGGCGTTGATGACGGAGTCTTTCGCCTCGGCGCTTTGTCCGAGGATGCCGCGGGAGGGAAAGTAGGCACGCTGCCCTTTGAGCGAAAGCATGTCGAAAAGCGGGCTTGCGCCACTCTGCAGGTCCTCGTTGAGGGTTTGAGCAAGAACATGAATCGGGTCCGCCATACGGTGTCCTTCCGGTGTCTTCTTGGGTTCGTTGTTGCGCGACAGTTTAGCAGATCGTCGGGTCTTAGTGAAATACGAAACTGTGGGGGGCGGGATTGCACAGCGGCGGCCTTTTCCGGTATAATCAAAAACTTATGCGAATTTCGGGCGGAGAGTTTTGCGGGCGGAAGCTGAAAGTTCCGCCGGGTGAAAAGGTGCGGCCCACGCAGGACCGGGTGCGCGAGGCGCTGTTCTCGATGCTGATGAGTGTGGTCCCGGACGCGCGGTTCATCGATCTTTTCGCCGGCTCGGGTTCGGTGGGGCTGGAGGCTTACAGCCGCGGGGCCCGGAGCGTGACGTGGGTGGAGAAGGACCCCCGCCACGCGAGCGTTCTGAAAGAGAACCGCGCGGTGCTGGCGCCCGATCTGGGCGAGGTGGCGTGCTGCGAGGTGACGCGCTGGCTCAAGGGGCCGGGGTGCGGCCGGCAGGCCGACGTGGCGTTCGCCGATCCGCCGTATGCGGCCGGCCGCGAGCAGGGGTTCGCGGAGATCATGCGGCTGCTGGCCGAGAACCGGGTGCTGCGCCCCGGTGGAATTTTTGTGGCGGAGATGCCGGAAGCCAAAAGCGCCGAAGAGGTGGCGGGGTGGACGCTGTTGCGCGACCGCACCTACGGGCACACGCGGCTGGCGGTGTACAAACTGGAGACAGAGCGCCTGACGTCGGAGGCCGGTGGCCCGAAGACCGAGGCCGGAGAATAGGATTTATGCATAGGACGGCGGTATATCCTGGGACATTCGATCCTCTGACGCTGGGTCACTTCGACCTGCTGCAGCGGAGTGCGATGCTGTTCGACAAGGTGGTCGTGGTGGTGGCGGGCGTGTCGCTCAAGGCCACGGGGATGTTCGATCTGCACGCGCGCATGGCCATGATCCGCGAGAGCGTGGACGAGGCGGGCATGACCAACATCGAGATCGACCGGCTCGACTGCCTGCTGGTGGACTACTGCCAGCGGCACCAGATCGGGGTGGTCGTGCGAGGGCTGCGCGTGTACTCGGACTTCGAGTACGAGTTTCAGATGGCGCTGACCAACCGCAAGCTCGATCCGACGATCGAGACGCTTTTCATGATGCCGAACGAGAACTACAGCTACGTTACGGCCAGCACGATCCGGGAGATCGCGCGGTACGGCGGCGACACGAGCGCGTTCGTGCCGAAGCCGGTGCAGAAATACATCGCGGCGCATATGCGCAGCCATCCGGAGCAACACGTCCGGGCAGGAGGCGGAGTTGGAAACACAGGGGCGTTTGATCGTTGATGTCGCTCGCCTCGACAAGGGCGGCGAATGTTATCGGGGCGAAACGGGGCCCGGCTTGCTGGATCTCGGCGAGAGCGAGTTTGTGACGCCGGTGGGCGGCATGGCCTATGACCTGAGGGTCGAGGTGCTCGGGTCCGAGCTGCTGGTTCGGGGCTCGGTCCGCCAGCGTTTGACGTGTGTCTGTTCGCGCTGCGCGGACACGTTCGAGACCGAAGCGGCCGATGCGGAATTCGTCACGTCGGTCGAAATAAATGCGGCAACCGACTTCGTAGACTTGACCGAAGAGGTTCGGGAAGCTATCATCCTTGCCCTTCCCCGTTATCCGGTTTGCCGCGAAGCGTGTCAGGGACTGTGTATGACGTGCGGGGCAAACCTGAATGCGGCGGCGTGTGCATGCCGCAAAAAGGGTAAGGACAATCGATGGGCGGCGCTGGATGCGCTGAAAGTGGATTTGGATGCGTCGCGCACATCACGCGTACGCCGGGTAGAGAAGTAAGGAGAGAAGGAAAATGGCCGTACCTAAACGGAAGAAGTCGAAGATGAGGATCCGTCAGCGCAAGGCGCACATCAAGGCGGAGCTCGCCCAGGTTCAAGCGTGCCCGAACTGTGGCGCGCCGCAGCAGTCGCATCGCGTGTGTCCCTCCTGCGGGATGTACAAAGGCCGCAAGGTCGTGACGGTTGCGGAATAGTCGGACCGTCGGTTTCGATGATGCACGGGTGAATGTTATAAAGGGTTTCTGCCGACGGCGGAAACCCTTTGTGTGATTTGAGAACCGAACGAGGGTTTGACGATGCGGATTGCGCTCGATGTGATGGGCGGTGATCATGCGCCGCACGAGATCGTGCATGGCGCGGTGGAAGCGTCCCTCAAATTAAAAGACATCGATTGTATTCTGATGGTCGGCGATGAGACGGCGATCCGCGCCGAACTGGCGACGTATCCCAAGGTCGACATGGGCCGCCTCAAAATCGTTCACGCGCCGGAGTCGATCGGCATGGACGAATCGCCGGCGACTGCCGTCCGCAAGAAGAAGCTGTGCTCGATCAACATCTGCATGGACCTGGTGAAGCGCAAGGAGGCCGACGCGATGGTGTCGGCGGGCAACTCCGGGGCGGTGGCGGCGGCGGCGGTGTTTTGCCTGGGCCGCACGCCCGGCGTGATCCGCCCCGCGATCGCGACCGTGCTGCCGACGCGGCAGCCCAAGCGCCCGCTTTTGCTGCTCGACGCCGGCGCAAACACGGACTGCCACGAGACGTGGCTGGCGCAGTTCGCGGTGATGGGCAGCGCCTATTCCAGCGCGGTGCTCAAGCGCACCGAGCCGGTGGTGGGCCTGCTCAGCATCGGGACGGAGGACTGCAAGGGCAACGAGATGACCAAGAAGGCCTTTCACCTGATCCAGAAGACGGACGTGAAGTTCCGCGGCAATGTGGAGGGTCACGATCTTTTCCTGGGCAAGACGGACGTCGTGGTGTGTGACGGCTTCGTGGGAAACGTGGTGCTCAAGACCACCGAGAGTGTGGCGCACGCGGTCGGATACTGGATGAAGAAGGAGTTCTTCCGCCATCCGGTGCGCATGTTCGGCGCGCTGCTGCTCAAAGGCGCGCTGCAGACGCTCAAGCACCGCATGGATCCCGAGATCTACGGCGGCGCGCCTTTGCTCGGCGTTCCGGGGACGGTCATCATCACGCACGGGTCTTCGACGTACCGCGCGATCTTCCACGCGATCATCGCGGGGGCCGCCGCCGCCTCGAACAACCTGTCGGAAAAAATCGCCAGCCGGATCGCGGCGATGGGTTCTGAAACGGTCGAGTAGGTCACCCATGCCGCGCCGATTTTTCCTGTCGCATTGGGTCATGTCATGTGGTAAGCTAAATTCTCTTTTAGGGAGATTGGTTTTGAGTTTGACATATTTTAAGAATGTGTCAAACTGCGCCACCTCACACGCCTCACAGGTTCGTGGGGTATAACCGTGAAAACAAAGAGGAGACGCATATGAGCGAAACGGTTTGTGTTTTTTCGGGGCAGGGAGCCCAGGTGCCCGGCATGGGCAAGGATCTGGCGGCGGACGCCGAGATCGCCGCGCTGTTCACCCGCGCCAACGGGGTGTTGGGTTTCGATCTCGCCAAGGTCTGCTTCGAGGGGCCTGCCGAGGAGCTGACCAAGTCGAATGTTTGCCAGCCCGCGATCTTCACCGTGAGCGTGGCGGCTTTCCGCGCTTTCCAGAAACGCTGCCCGCAGGTGTCGTTCAAGATGGCCGCCGGCCTGAGCCTTGGCGAGTGGACCGCGCTGCATGTGGCGGGCGTGCTGGATTTCGACTCAGCCCTGAAGGTGCTTGAGGCGCGCGGGCGCTTCATGCAGCAGGCCTGCGAGGAGCAGGCGAGCGGCATGATCAGCATCATGGGCGCGACGGCCGAGCAGCTGCAGACGATTTGCGAGAAGGCCGGCCTCACGGTCGCCAACATCAACTCCGATGCGCAGGTCGTGCTTTCCGGCCTCAAGACGGGCGTTGCGGCGGCGGCGGCGGTGGCCGCTGAGCTGGGCGTGAAGGCGATCCCGCTGAACGTGGCGGGCGCTTTCCATTCGCCGCTGATGGCTTCCGCCCGCGCCAAGCTGGCGTCGGTGCTCGACGGCGTGACGTTCCATGCGCCGCAGCTGCCGGTGCTCGCCAATGTCAGCGGCGCGCTGCACGGCAGCGATCCCGCCGCGATCAAGGACGCGATGCTGCGCCAGGTCACCGACTCCGTGCGATGGTCGGACTGCATCAAGTCCGCGATCGGCGCGGGCGCCAAAACCTTTGTGGAGTTCGGCCCCGGCAAGGTGCTGTCCGGCCTGATCAAGCGCATCGACAAGGGCGTGGCCACGCTGAACGTGGCGGATGTGCCGTCGTTGGACGCGACGGCCGCCGCCGTTCAGGCATAACGTTTTTTTCAAGAAGGGATACATCATGGGTGCATTCGAAGGAAAAGTGGCGGTGGTGACCGGCGCGGCTCGCGGCATCGGTCAGGCGATCGCCAAGAAGTTGGCGCAAGAGGGCGCCGACGTCGCGATCTGCGATTTGCAGGCAGAGTGGCTCGCCGAGACCGCGGGCATCGTCCAGGGTTTCGGCCGCAAGGCCCTGCCGCTGGCGGTGGACGTGGGCGACAGCGATGCCGTCAACGCCTGCATCAGTGAGGTGGTCAAGGTGTTCGGCAAGGTTGACATCATGGTCAACAATGCCGGCATCACCAAAGACACGCTTTTGGTGCGTATGTCGGACGAAGACTGGGACGCGGTCCTGCGCGTGAACCTGAAGGGAACCTTCCTGTTCTCGCGCGCCGTGGCCAAGCACATGATGAAACAGCGGAGCGGGGCGATCATCAACATCGCCTCGATCAGCGGTATCATCGGCACCGCCGGACAAGCGAACTACGCGGCCTCCAAGGCCGGCGTCATCGCGCTGACGAAGTCCACCGCCAACGAACTGGCGGGGCGCGGCGTCAGGGCGAACGCGATCGCTCCGGGATTCATTTCATCGAAAATGACCGATGCGCTGTCGGAAGACGTGCGCAAGCAGTATCTGTCGCGGATACCGCTGGCCCGCTTCGGAACCGTGGAAGACATCGCGAACGCGGTGGTGTTCCTGGCCTCCGAGCAGTCGAGCTACCTGACGGGGCAGACGCTGAACGTCAACGGCGGCATGGTCATGTGATGAGATTGGCGCGGCAAGTGCCGCAACTGTGTAACAAGGGAAACTAGGTCAAGGAGAGAGTACAATGGCTAGCAAACTCGAAGAGCGGGTCAAAGAGATCATCGTTGAGCAATTGGGCGTCAACGCCGAGCAGGTCACCCCGGAAGCATCGTTCATCGACGATCTGGGCGCGGACTCGCTGGACACCGTCGAGCTGATCATGGCGTTTGAAGAGGAGTTCGGTGCAGAGATCCCGGACGAGGACGCCGAGAAGCTGACGTCGGTCGGCAAGGTGCTCGAGTACCTGTCGGGCAAGGGCTTCGGGCAGGAATAAGCTCGTTTCCCCTGTGATGGCCGGGCGGATGTCGAAGGACGTCCCCCGGTTTTTTTGTGCCCGCGAACCTTGGGCCGTCGGCGGCCGGTATGTGCAGACACGGATGTATCGTGTTTGTGTGGCGACGCCAAGGGGCAAGTATTTAGCGCCTGTTATAAGCGTTAACAGCAAACCACTGGCACTATTCTACAGTCAAGTCAGGGCACTAACCAACGTGAACGGTCCCGTTTTACACTGCCGCCGACATGTGCTTTTGGTGTGCTTGACATCTTGTCCGGCTTCTGGCAATGTTTTGCAGGAATAAAGATGTTTCTTGTCGGTTCAGGTATGATTCCGGCCAACGCAGTCTGGGGCAGGTCGAAAAGGCGGTGTAAAATAATACCCCGTCTTGCCGTTCGAAAGCTTGTGAAGACGGGGTGGAAACCAGTCATGACGAGTACTGTCGGCACGATGAAAAAATGCGACGTGCCAGAAGCGAAATAACAGGGAGAGGCGCATACATGAGAAAGTTTTTGTGTTACGTGATCGTGGCTGCGCTCGCCGTGTCCACCGGCGGGGTTGCGGCTGCCGAAAAAGTTACGGTCGTTCTCGAGGACAACGTTGACCAGATGCGACTGTCGGCGGGATCGTTGGCATACCGCGGCGATCCTGAACTGCGCGATGCATTCCGCACACTTCAGGCACGACTGCAGACGATGCTTGTTTCGTCGGGGCGAGTCGATGTGAAGCCCAAGAACGCCTTCAACAAAGCGCGTACGCAGGAAAAGGTCTATCTGTGCAGCTACACGCTCGTGCAGGGGAGCGTAAAGAAGTTCCAGACGGGAAAACCCGAATGTTATATCATTGGGCTCAACCTCCAAGCTTGGAATTATCTCACTGAGACCGCGCTGCCGGAATTGACGAGAACCGTCGATTTGCGGGTCCCCGCGACCACGCCTGAAAACGCATTCGCGTATGTGGTGCGTTATCTCGCTTTCATCACGTTGGAAGAGCTCTCACCCGTGACCGTGCTGAAGCGGGACGGCAACGACATCTATGTGAACGCGGGCAGCGAACTGTTGAAGAAAGGCGATGTTCTGCAAATCCGAGGCGAGGGTTTCCGGGAACACGCATCCGCCCGCGTAATCGGGACCGAAAGAATGTCGGCGGTCGCCGAATTAACAGACGGCGATCTGTCCCTTGTCAAAGCAGGCGCTGTATGCCGTTTCGTCCTGCCGGATGTCGTTGCAGAGGCGGGATTGGCTGACGCTGGACCGCGAAACAAGGTGCCGACCGTGAAAATATCGGAGGTGAAAACCACCGTGGATTCTGCCACCGTCAAAACGTACAATGTGCAGACGACGCAGTACAGAGGGCGCGCGAGCAAGATGTATAAGGCTGTGCCGGCAGAACAAACTGTCGATCTTTCGGGGCTTCCGGACAAGTTGAGATTGCAGTTGCGGACAGTGGGGCAGGGGACGGGATTGAAATTGCTGGCGCTGAATCCATCGCAGGAGCAGGAAGAAGCCGTCGACTATGCGCTCGCGTGCGTCATCAGCGGCTACAGCGAGTGGCACACCGCAGGGCGAACAACCGATAGCGGGATTCTTGCTTTTCAACAGAAAGCTGCGTTAAACGTGTATTTCGAGCTGAAGGAAACCAAGACGGGTACGGTTGTTGTGGCTGACACCGTGAAATCTGTTATGCAGGAGCCGGCAACGGGGCAGCGAATGGATATTGCGGATGCCTTAATTGCGGATAGCACTATGCAGATCGCCGCCAAAATTCAGAACGCGGTCCGGAATAAGTAGCACTTTCTCATCGGCTGCCAGTTGCGGCGCGGTGTAACGGCGGCGGGGAGGACGGTGTATACCTGAGCGAAGACGCCCGCTGCGGGAGGCGATGCGCCGTTCCCCAAAGTCGAAGCGGAGGTCCTGCGCTTTCGCAGGCCGCGGAACAATGCGGCGCGTCGAAGGAGGTGTCACGTGTCGAAACTGCCCGTCTTGGCGTTCGCCCTTGTTGTGCCGGTTTTCTGTTCCCAGGTGTTGGCGGTGGCGGCCGCGTATGATCCGCTGCGACTGCCGGCGGCGTTCGCGCCCGCGGCGACTAATCTCACGGTGCGCGACCCGGACCGCGGCCGGGACTTGCCGGTCCGGGTCTATTTGCCGGCCGCCACGAACGCGGCGCCCGTCGTGCTCTTCAGCCACGGCCTCGGCGGTTCGCGCGAGAACAGCCCCTATCTGGGCAGCCACTGGTCGGGCCGCGGCTATGCGGTCGTGTTCGTGCAGCACCCGGGTAGCGACGAGTCGGTTTGGAAAGGCCAAGCGGGCAGGGGCGAGCGCCTGAAGGCGATGCGGGC
The DNA here is from genome assembly GCA_035353175.1 of Kiritimatiellia bacterium. Lineage (GTDB taxonomy): Bacteria > Verrucomicrobiota > Kiritimatiellia > RFP12 > UBA1067 > DAOPZC01. The sequence goes on from DAOPZC010000002.1 coordinate 178,847, forward strand.
GGCCGCGAGCGCGAAGAATTTTGCGCTCCGCGTCAAAGACGTCCCCGGCGTGCTGGACCAGTTGACGCGCTGGAACGAAGCGAAGGGCCATCCGCTCTGCGGGCGGCTCGACCTTTCAAAAGTCGGCATGTGCGGGCACTCCTTCGGCGCCCTCACGACGCAGGCGGTGAGCGGGCAGCGTTTTCCCCTGGGGGTCGTCAACGACGCCGACGGCCGCATCAAGGCTGCCGTCGCCTTCAGCCCGAGCGCGCCCAAGCGCGGCAGCGCGGAGCGCGCGTTCGGCGGCGTTTCGGTCCCGTGGCTGCTGATGACCGGCACGAAGGACACCTCCTTCGTCAACGACACGGATGTCGAATCGCGGCTCAAGGTCTTTCCGGCGCTGCCTCCCGGCCACAAATACGAACTGGTGCTCGAGGGGGCGGAACACTCCGTTTTCGGCGACCGCCCGCTGCCAGGCGACCAAGAGGCCCGCAATCCGAACCATCACCGCGCGATCCTGGCGCTGAGCACCGCGTTCTGGGACGCGTACCTGCGCGGCGATGCCGCGGCCCGTGGCTGGCTGGACGGGGCCGGCGCGCGCGGCGTGCTGGAACCCAACGACCGCTGGCAGAGGAAATAGGCATTGGGACCAAGGTCGCAAAGGTTGCAACACAATGAATATATAAATATAATGGGACAGCGATTTAGAAGGGAAAGGGACTTGCTTGCCGCTTGCGTGACGTGATAAAGTGATCAAGGTTTCATGGTGCTGAACAGGAGATATAAAATGAACAAGGCATTCGGTTTTCGTATATACCTGTGCATGTCGCTCTTGATCGCGGGGTTTTGCGCCTTGCCTCCGTCGGTAAACGCAGGCGTCTATGACGACTGCAAGGCCTGGTATCACTTCGACTTTGCGACCAATTACACGGTCGGCGCTGCCAACGTCGTCTCCGTCAACGAGATCCGCGACCAGCGCAGCTGGGGCTCGGCTGCAGTGAAAGGCGCGGGCGGTTACCATGCGACCGGCATCACGGGCCCTCTGGGCGGCCCGCAGTGGACGAATGCGCCGGTCGCGTCCTCCGGCAACTATGCCGGCGGCGGCAAGTACGGCAACCTCTCTGTCCGTTTCGAGCCGCTGACGAACGGGCTGGGGCAGATCTATCCGCCCGCCATCCAAGTCAGTAACCTGCAGCTGCCGGGCTCCTCGACGATCATCACGCGGTTTCTGTGGGACGGCTTCGCCTACAGCTCCGGCTATCCCGGCTGGATTCTCAACAACAACTTAGACTGGGGCAGCTCGGCGGAAAAGGCCCGCGGCTGGATGTTCGGCGTGCGCGGTGACAGCGGCACCCGTCTCGGCATGTACGTCGGGCAAACTGCGTTTTTCCTCGACACCTATACGATCGTCACCGGCAGGTGGTACGACGCCGCCGCCGTGCTGACGGACAATGGCCCCGGCACCAACGACACGGTCGAGCTTTACCTCTGGCCGAACGAGCCGGCCGGCAAGCTCTACTACAAAAAATTTACGACGTGGGCCGTCACGAATTCCATCCCGACAACCGGTGCCGTCATCGGCTCCGAGTCTTACCAAACCGGCTACAGCGTCCCGACCTCGAACGGCTGCAAATCGTTCAAGGGGATGGTCAACCACCTCGCCGTTTGGAACCGCGCGCTTTCCTACGCCGAGGTGACCGAGGCCTTCGGCTACCCCCACAACCGCTTCCAGATCGGCCTCAACAACAACAGCCTGTACGACCTGGGGCCCGAGTCCGAAGCCGACGAAACGTACAGGCCGAACGATCCGTGGCACACCATGCGCCGCGCGGTCACCCCCGCGTACCCTCTCGCCACGCTGAAGCTCCCTTTCACGAACGACCAGCACAGGCTCAACTACGCGTTCCACGTCAAGACGCTGACCGACGCAAACCAGGCGGGCAGCCTGGAGCTGATCGTGAACAACGTGACGAACGCCACGCAGGAGGCTGGCCCCGGCAAGGACCTCTACTGGTTTGTCACCACCAACCTGCTGGTCAAGGGGACGAACACGGTGACCCTCCGGTACGTCTCCGGCCCCTCCCCGTTCATTGGCATTGACTGGTGTGAACTGGCCGGTTCCTGGCAGGTGGGTTACGAAACCGGCAGCACCGGCGATTTCTCGCAAGAGGGCGGCGCCCTATCCGCGCACTTCTATGTCACGGAATCAACCTGGACGAACGTCTACCGGGCCATCCTTCCCGGCGTGACGAACGCGTTCGTTCACTTCACACTCTCGCCCGAGCTGAAGCAGAAGTACCTCTTCACCTACACGACGCGCATCATCGGACAGGGACCCGGCTCGCTGACCAACTATCCGTTCAGCGTAAACTTCAACAATCTGCGCATCAAGAGTTATCCGGCGGTACCCAACGGCACCTACATCCGGCTGCCGCTTGAGCGTGAAGATCTCGTCGCCGGCGAAAACGTGATCCAGCTGATGTACAACGGCCCGTCGTGGGCCGGCGGCGGCGGCTGGCTCCAGTTCGACTTCCACCGCTTGAACATGTCGCTATGGCCTGCCGGCACGTTGCTCCGAGTGAAATAATGACAGCACATGAGAAGCGCCCGCTTTAGTGCCTTGCGAAACAACAAGCGCACTTAAAAACAAGTCGGGTTGCGGACGACTCCGCCGCATTAGAAAAAAAGGGAATCAATGTGAATACGGCTGTTTCGCTTGCTGTTTGTTGCACGCTGGCGGTGTTTGCCGCACAGGCGCTCACGAAGGAAGGGTTCGAGAGCGGGATCGGCACGAAGGAACACCCCTGGATGATCGCGGACGCCGGGCAGCTCGATCGGCTGCGGTTCTTTCTGGGGCCCGTCCACTCCAACGCCTGGTTTGCGCTCGCGAATGATGTCGACCTGGCCGCCTATCTTTCACCCGGGGGGACCGGGTATGCGGAGTGGGGGGCGGCGGGCTGGTCGCCGATCGGTTATCCCACGGAGTGGCCGAATCGGAGCGGGGGCTTCTATGGGAAACTGAACGGCAACGGACATCGGGTGTCCGGTCTGTGGATCAACCGCGACTCGACGGGCGTCGGGCTGTTCGGTTGCACGGAAGAGGGCTGCGAGATCCTGAACCTGGAGGTGGTGTCCGATGCGGCTCAGGGAGGGGTGCGAGGAGCTGGCGAGACGGGCGGGATTGTCGGCGTCGCGTTTGGAAGCCGTCTGGCCAACGCCAGCATGAGGGGGCTCGTGCGTGGGGCCAGCTCGGTCGGCGGACTGATCGGAATGGTTGAGGCGACGGTCCTTTCCAACTGCCAGGCCGAGTGCACCGTTGCGCTCGATGCCGGGCATGGCGTCGCCGGCGGCCTCGTCGGCGGCCTGCACAACGGGCTGGTCGTGTCCAGCTATGCGAATGGCCCGGTGAGCGGCAGCTACTGCGTGGGCGGCCTGGTCGGCAGCGTCAACACCTACGGCACGCTCTCGAACTGTTACGCCCTGGGGCGCGTGACGGGCAACGACCGCGTGGGCGGCGTGGCCGGCAGCAATTTCGGTGTGATCTCGCATGTGTATTCGGCGTGCGTGGTGGAGGGCGGCACCAGCGCCGGCGGGCTTGCCGGTGAGAACGGTTATGGCACGCGCGCAATCGCCTACAGCCATTTCGACGTGGATGCGGCCGGGGTTACGAACGGGGTCGGCGGCGGCTACGCGCTCGGAGAGGGATACGGCAAGACCGCCGAGGAGATGTGGCGGCAGGCGACGTTCGCCGGCTGGGATTTCGACGCGGTCTGGTCTATCCGGGAAGGGCTTGCCTGTCCGGTGTTCCGGTGGCAACCCTATGCCCCTGTCAGCATCAAGGTTGCAGGCTTCACAACGGCCGCGGGCGCGCTCGCCTTCACGTGGCGTGATGTCGGCACGAATGTGCCGGTGGTCTGCGGCAAGGCGCGGCTTTCCGATGCGGAATGGACGCCGCTCGCGAGCGGCGACGGCCTGACCGTCCAGGTGCACGGCGCAGGTGCCACCCTTGTCCTGGATGCGCAGGACGGGGCGCCGCCCTATCGCTTCTTCACGGTCATTGTGCCGTAACGCGCCCGCCGGCGCCGCCGGACGCCGGAAAACTCAGTGGCCGCCGCAGGCGCCGGCGCAGCCGCAACCGCCGCTGCGCACGGCCGGGCACGCGGCTTCGCTCGCGCAGCAGCCGCAGCCTTTCGGTCTCGCTTGGGCCGCGGCGAAGGTCGAGAACTGCTTGCTGATTTTTTTCGAGCCGCAGGCCGGGCACTGGCCGGGCGTGTCGGAAAGGGTGCGGGCCAGATGCTCGAAGGCGCGGCCACAGGCGGAACAGGTGTATTCGTAGATGGGCATAGCGGTATAAGCGGTGAAGAATTAGGAAATCACGGGAGTGGGAGCGGAAGCCCTCATTCGGTGGCTTTGATGGTGTCCCATACCTTGGAGTAGAGGGCGTTGGCGGCGCCGAGGTCTTTCAGCACTTCGGCTTTTTCCAGGACTTCTGCCGGCGGCAGGATCGCCGGGTTCTTGCGGTATTCCTCAGGCAGTTTGGCGATGCCGTGGGTGTTGGGCATGGGCGCGCAGATGTATTGGATGTTCTTGCAGGCGTTGTCAGGGTCGTAGAGGAAATTGATGAAGGCGTGCGCCAGCGCCGCCTCTTTCGCGGTCTTGGGGATGACCATCTCGTCGCAGGCCGCGGTGAAGCCTTCTTTGGGGAAGGCGAAGCCGATGTTTGCGGGATCCTCCAGCATAACCTGCGCGATGTCGCCGCTGTAGCCGTGCCCCAGCACGAACTCGCCGCTGGCGATGCCGGTCTTGTACTGCTCGTTGTCGAACTTCGCGATGTTCTTCTTCCAGCGCAACACGACGTCGCACGCTTTCTGCAACTCGTCGGGATTGGTCGCATTCAGGCTGAAGCCGAGCGACTTGAGGCCCGCGCCGATAGTTTCGCGGAAGTCGTTCAGGAGCGAGGAGCGTCCTTTGAACGCGGGATTGTCAAAGCTGGCCCACGAATCGACCGCGGCATCGCCGATCTTGTCCTTGCGGTAGGCGATGCCGGTGAAGGTGACCGCGTACGGCACGTTGTAGGTCATCTCCGGGTTGAGGATCACGCTCCTGTAGGCCTCCGCAAAGTGTGCGGCCACGTTGGGCAGCTTGCTCTTGTCGAGCGGCAGGAGCATGTTGTTCTGGACCATGAGGCTGATCTGGTAGGAACTCGGGAAGATGATGTCGTAGCCGCCGCTGCCCGCCTGGACCTTGGCGTACATGGTCTCGTTGGAATCGAAGGTGTCGATCTTGACGCGGCAGCCGTTCGCCTGCTCGAAGGCCGTGACCAGCTCCGGGTCGAGGTAGTCCGACCAGGTGTAGAGGTGAAGGGTCGGGCGTTTAGGGCCGCAGCCGCCGACGAGCGCCGCGACGGTGAGGGTGAGCGTCATGAGCAGGAAGATGTGTTTCATGAGGGAACTCCGTTCTTGTGCCCGTTCTGGGCTTTTGTTTGCTTGAGATTCTGGAAGGCGCGGCTGGCGAGCACCAGCGTGAAGGTGAGCGCCAGCATGACGGTCGACAGGCAGTTGATGACCGGCAGCTTCGGGCTGTGTTTGATCATGCTGTAAACCTTCAGCGGCAGCGTGCTGGACCCCGGGCCGGCCACGAAGAAGGTGATCACGAAATCGTCGATCGAAAGGGTGAAGGCCAGCAGACCGCCCGAAATGATGCCGGGCAGCAGCAGCGGCAGCTGCACCTTGACGAACGAGATCCACGCGTTGGCGCCGAGGTCGCGCGCGGCCTCGATGAGGCTGTCGTCGAAATCCTGCAGGCGCGCGAGGACGGTCATGGTCACGTAGCTCACGCAGAAGGTGGTGTGGGCCAGCAGGATGGTGTGCAGTCCGCAGTCCATGCCGACCGCGGTGAAGGTGAGCAGCAGGCTGATGCCCATGAGGATCTCGGGAATGACGAGCGGTGTGTAGATCAGGCCGTAGTGGACATTCTGCAGGCGCGAGTCCCAGCGGTGCAGGGCGAGCGCGGCGGTCGTGCCGAGCAGGCAGGAGGCCAGCGTGGCGCCGGTCGCGATGAGCAGGCTGTTGACGAAGGCGAACCAGACCTGGTTGTCCGCGAGGAGCTGGCCGTACCACTTGAGCGTGAAGCCCTCCCAGGTGCCGCCGAAACGCGACAGGTTGAACGAATTGGCCGTCAGCACCACGATGGGCAGATAGAGAAAGGCCAGCACCAGGACCAGCATGATCAGCGGGAAGGGGTTGCGCTTCAAGCCGCACCTCCCCGCTGCTTCACGCCGTTGGACTCTGCGCGACGCAGCGCCTCGTTGCTGTCCTGGCGCTTGAGGAGCCAGGCGACCAGGCCGAGCGGGACAAGCACGCCGATGGCCATGAGGGCCGACAGGGCGCTGGCGTGCGGCAAGTTGCGGTCAGGGAACGTCCGCTGATAGATCTTGTTGCCGACCAGCTCGCTGTTCTTTCCGCCCACGAGATCAGGGATCACATAAGAGCCGACCGACGGGATGAAAACCATCAGGATGGCGGAGATCACACCGCGCCGGATGCCGGGGATGAAGATCTTGCGGAAGGCGAGAAAGCTGCGCGCGCCGAGGTCGCGCGCGGCCTCCAGCAGAGAGAAGTCGAACTTCTCGGCGGCGGCGTAGATCGGCATGATGGCGAAAGGCAGGAAGGAGTAGATGCTGACCAGTAGGATCGCGCCAGAGTTGTAAAGCAGTTGCGTGCCCGGTTCCGCCAGGCCCAGGGCGAGCAGGACGTGCTTAAGGAAACCCTCGGGGTGCAGGAGCAGACGCCAAGCGAAAACGCGCACCACGAAGCTGGTCCAGAACGGCAGCATGATGAGGCCGGCCATCACCGCCCGCCACTTTTTCTGCATGCGGGCGATGGCGAAGGCGCAGGGCAGGGCGAGAACCACGCAGCCGGCCGTGGTGGCCGCGCTGATCCAGAGGGTGCGCCAGATGATGGCCGGGTAGTTGGGGTTGGAGATGTGCCGCCAGGTGTCGAGCGTCCACTCCCTGCCGATGCCGCCGTCCGGAGCGGCAGAGTGGAAAGAGATCGCCGCCACCAGCAGGGTCGGGACAACAAAGAAAACCGTGAGCCAAAGCACGGAGGGAGCCGACATGGCCCATTCTGTCCAGCGTCGTTTGCGTATCGGCATGGGACATGCTCCTCTCTACGCATGCGGCGCGGCAGCGGGTTTGGGTGCGGAGTAGCCGGCCGGGGGCATCTGGACAAGGTCGGCGTCGGCTGCGGTGAACTGTTCCAGCATGTAGCCGTCGTCCGGGTGCCACCAGCAGTAGACCTCGTCGCCCCATGTGATGGGGGCTTGGTCGAGCAGGAAACGGCTGTGCGGCTTGATGGCCGAGACGCGGTGTGTGTCGGCGGCGATCCAGTACTTCGTGTACGTCCCCTGGTAGACGATGTCGGTCACCTTGCAGCGGAACACGTTGATGCGGGAGCCCTTTTCTGGGGGAGGGGGCGTGGGGGTGACGCGGATCTTTTCGGGTCGCACGCTCAGGTGCACCTGGCTGCCGGCGCTGATGTTCTTGTCATTGAAGCAGAGGATATCGGCGAAACCTTTGACCGCGAGTTTGCAATAGTCGCCATCGACCTCGGTGACGGTGCCCTCGAAGAAGTTGGTGTCGCCGATGAACGCCGCCACGAATCCGGACCGGGGCGCCTCGTAGATTTTGGCGGGCGGGTCGAGCTGTGCGATGCGTCCTTGGTTCATGACCGCGATGCGGTCGCTGAGACTCATGGCTTCGCCCTGGTCGTGGGTCACATAAACGAACGTGATGCCGACCTGGTCGTGGAGGATGTCCAGTTCGAGCAGCATGTGCTGGCGGAGCTTGAGGTCCAGCGCCGCCAGCGGCTCGTCCAGCAACAGGACTTGCGGCCGGTCGACGAGGGCGCGGGCGATGGCGACGCGCTGTTTCTGCCCCCCGCTGATCTGCGAGGGGTATTTGAAGGCGTGGTCCGACATCTTGATGAGTTCGAGCATGCCCTCGACCGCCTTGCTGACCTCCGCTTTGGGATAATGGGCCACCCGGAGGCTGAAGGCGATGTTCTCCCAGACCGTCATGTTGGGGAAAAGCGCGTAGTTCTGGAAAATCGTGTGGACGCGCCGCAGGTTGGGGGGCAGGTCGGTGATGTCGCGGCCGTCCAGATAGATGCGTCCGGAATCGGGGGTCTCGAAGCCGCCCAGCATGCGCAACAGGGTGGTTTTGCCGCAACCGCTCGGACCGAGCAACGAAAAGAACTCGCCCTTCTGGACGCTGAGCGAAACGGCGTGAACGGCCGTCAATGCGCCGAACCGCTTGGTCACGTTGTCGAAAACAAGGAAGTCGGACACCTCACATACTCCATATTAAAGGAACCCGCCGCAGCAGCTGTAAACGCGGTGAACTTTAGAAAACAGAGGGGGGGGTGTCAATGAGATATTTCCCTCTTTTTTCAATATACAGCAGAATACGATGATGATAACATAAGTATGGAATTGTGGGATAAGTATCCATTCTCTTAAGAGTGAGGTAGGAACATGAAAAACGTTTATTTGCAGGCCGCTTTGGTGCTCGGACTGGCTTTTTGTTGCGTGCAGACCAAGGCGCAGGATCCGACATACACCTTGACAAACCAGAACACGTCGGCGGAGACCACGTTCACAAATACGCTCGGCACGTCTGAACTGTCCGGGTCCATGATCGTCTTCGAGGGGCAGTTGGAGGCGGCGATTCCGGTTGCGAAGGGTGTAAATCCTACCACGGGTTTTTATGTGGCCTCGCTGCAGTTGCTGACGCAGATCAAGCTGTTCGACGAACTGCCCGCCTCCAACGAGGTCGGCAATGTGCAGGGTGCCGTGGCGGCGCTGCGCGATGCGCCCGAGTCGACGGACGGAACGTATTACGTATGGGCCGTGACGAACAGTACTGCGCCGATCGCTTGGGTGCCGCTCTATGTGAACGGCACGACGACGCCGATCACCGTCAAGGAAAGCGCCACCAACTACATCACATTTGTTTTCAACTATACCGCTTTGACTAATTCCACTCCTGGTCCCGTCACTTATCAGGTCTTTATCGGCGCGACACCGACGACGCAGGTGGCGTCGGAATCGATGGTCTCCGCCACATCGGAAGCCGCCGGCATCAACGGCGTCAGCCTGTTGGGAGTCGGTGGCCTGGAGGCGTTTTCTTCGGCCACCGGCGTGACCGGGCCGCTCTCCTCGTCGATCGGCTTCAGCGTGTATGCCACGGCCAACGGCGTGCTTTTGGTGCTCGACCCGGTTAATGAGCAGGGTTCTGGCTGGTTCACCGTCTTCGCCGAGATCAACGGCCAATGGGTCGAGGTCGGCAAGGTCCAGGCAGACGGCTCCGGGCATTACGAGTTCATCGCTTATCCCGGTCTCCTGCAAGTTGGCCAGTCCTATAAGTTCCACGTGGTTGACGAGATCGGCAATGGGCATGATCTGGGGCAGGCCGTCGCGATCAAGACGATCAAAATGGAAAAAATCACGATGACCCCCGAATACATGACCGTTAACTTCAATTCCGAGGCCGGACGGTTTTATCAGGTCTTCAGCGCCGAAAGCCTGACCGCGGAAACGTGGACCGCCACGACGATCTACTACCCAGTGGACGGCGGAAATTGGGACTACGGTTCGGAGCCCTTCACGGCTGCCGGGACAACGACCACGATCCGCATCCCGCGCAACACGACCAAGGGATTCTTCAAAATCCGGAAGGTTAACGTCAACTGAGGTACGGAAAGCGGTTGATCAACAGAAAAGGCGGTTCCCGCAAGGGAGCCGCCTTTTTGTTTGGGGGGAAGCATCATTCGCCGTAGAAGACTAAACTGCGGCGCTCGTAGACGCTGTTCATCACCGACAGCGTCTGGAGATCCGCATAGCGGATTTCCGTCATGCCGGCCCGCTGCATGGCTTCGGCCACGGCGCGGTCGGTCCACAGCACGGAAAGATTCGCCTGCGTGATAGGTTCTTTGAGCTGCGTGAGGCCGATGCGGCAGGATTTTTTGCCGACGCGGCCTGATCGCGCATCGTCGGGCAAAGCATAGGGCGTTGTCGTGCAGGTGAACAGATAGCCGCGCGGCGCGAAACAGCCGCACGAGCACAACAGCAGGAGACAAAGAAAAACGAAACGCCGGTCAGTTGCCATAGACGACCGTGGTGTTGCTCATGTAAAGGCCGAACAGGATGTTGAGGAACGCGCGGTCCGCATATTCGAGCGTGGTGAGCTGGCCGTTGCTTGCGGCTTTCTGAAGGCCGGCGTCGCCCCAGGCCACGAGCCAGGCGACCGAATGGGTTGAAGCTTCGCCCGACCGGGTCACGGTCTTCGTGTTCCGGAATTCACCGCTCATGGGAACGCGGACATCGGAGTACACGCATCCGGAGAGGATGAGTCCGGCGAGGGCGGTAGCTGCGGCACACAGGTTTCTTTGCATAACGCATTGTTCTTTCATTCAGGGATCCATCGGGTCGTACTGCATGGCCGAGCCGCGACGCTTCAGCCAGAACTCGCGGAAATTCTGCTGGAACACGGTCATGTCCACATCCGCGAACGCCTGCAGGGTGGCCTGCGCGGTGTCGTGGGTTTGGACGAGTGCGGCGGCATAGGCCGGAAGGATGTTCTTGAAAGGCGTGTTCCGTTCGAGCGGCGCGCCTTTCTGGAAATAGTAGGCGAGGCCCCAAGCCACCGCGTATTTCAGCCTGCGGGCCGCCGTCGTCCCGTCGTAGAATTCGGCGTAGGAGGCGTCCAGCAGGCCTGGCAGCAGCGTGACTGCGGCCTCGATGTTTTCGAGCAGCAGAGCGCAGCGCCCCTCGTCTTCTGGGATCGTCACCTTCCCTTTTTTGGTCACTTCGGCGTTCTCGAAAAGACAGGCGTGGCCCTCGTTGAGCCACGGCGCGGCGCCGAGCATGCAGGTGGCATGGGAAAGATACTGGTGGAAAGCCTCGTGCCGGATGATCTTTAGCATGTCGTCTTTGTTGGCCTGCTGAAACAGGACCAGTTCGCGTCTGCCCGGCATCCACATTCCCGAAGACCATGCCTGATCTGCGCCGACGTAACGCACGTAATCGTCGCGCGTCTGGAAGAGCCGGAGCAGCGCAATATCGCTTTCGCGCGTGAGCGGCGGCACGAGTGCGAGGAACGCTTGGCGCAGCGCGGGAAGGGTGTCCTTCAGGTCGCGGATGACCGATTTGCCTACCTCGGTGTGGACGTCGGACAGGATGATGTACCCGTCCGTCTCGGCGAACCACCAGTCGTCATAGTTCTCCACGCTCTTGCGGGCTTCGACACGGACGGGGTGGTAAGGTTGGTCCGGCGCTTTCTCGCCTTTGCGCAAGGTCGAGACCTCCTCGGCCGCCACGCCCTCGTCCCTGGATGTGCGCGGAGGCAGGGCGATCTGCCCGAGGAACAGCTCTTCGAACTGCTTCCGCAAGGCTTGGGCGTCCGTCTCGGCGGGGGCTTGGAGCGTCACGCAGAACCAGTCGAAATTCTTGGTGTTGCCGATGCGCCGGGGGTGGAAAGCATAAACGAGCAGGGCCGGCCGGGCGCAGGGGTAAAACAGCACCTCATCCAGCGCGACGCCGTTGAGCTTCAGCGTCTCCGGCTCGTAGACCGGAGCGTCGACGAAGGTGGCGACCCACTCGTTGACATGGCTGCGGTTTTGGGGGTCGACGAGGTTTGCGTCGTCGTCCTGCTCGATGCCGAAACGTCTGCGTGAGATATGCTCTTCCGTGAAGGATGGCAGGCGATGGGTCGCACGTCCGATGATGAGGCGGTTGCCGTCGGGATCGTGCCAGCGGGCACAACACTGGCTGTTGTACCAGAGCTCGTGAGGCGTGAAGCGGTCTTCGCGCGCGAGCTCTTCTCCGCCGACCAGCAGATAGGCGTGCGCCTGCGGCATGGCGAGCGGCTCGCTTTTGGCGCGGGCGAGATTCGGCAGCATGAATCCGAGGTTCGGGTAGTTCTTGACCGGAGCAAATGAAACCGACGCATGCGCCGAGGCGACCGCACACAGTAGGGCCAGAAAGGCAGACCGCTTTGTCATGATGGGCTTTCGGGCGCGGTCCGGTCCGTCGGATGCGCCTTTACTCCTTCACGATCTCGTAGAGCAGCGTGGCGGAGTCCGGTCGTCCGTCGACGGCAGCGGTGAAGGCCAGCCGGCCCTTGACCACCCGTGCGGGGATCTTGGCCACCCGCCTTCCGCCAGTAGACAACGCATATACTTTATACGCTTTAGCCGGTTTGACGGCAAGCCTGATCTCGGCTTTGCCGTTGCGCGCGAGGTGCGGCAATCCGCCCCACGCCAGCAGGGTTTTGCGTGACTGCTGGGCATAGCGGATGCCGCTGTTCTGCACGTCCGTCAGATGCGTCAGCAAGAGCCGGGGAGATTCTTGGATGGGGGCGCTGTCAAGCGAACTGATCCAGACGGTGGCGGCGGTCTCCCCCACGTCGAAGATCAGATCGCCGGCGTCCACGATTCCCTTTTCGGTGAAGCCGCCGCAGGTGCGCGGCGTCTTCAGCACAAAGGTGCCGTATTCCCGGTCGAGCGAGACCGCGCCGTCGCCTGCGGGCGGCAGGGACGCGGCGGGATCGGCTGCGAGCAACTTGCGGATTTCGGCGGAGGGCGTCGCGTAGACGTCGGGGAAACGCCCAGACCACGTGACGTTGGCGGCGGGGGCATCGGCGACCTGCGTGCCCAAGCGCGCGAACCAGGCCAGCCAGCGCCAGTCGGTGAAATTCATCGGCATGCGGTCGCGCATCTGGAGCACGTCGTTTTTCGGGAGCACCAGCGCATAGGTCTGTTTGAGCGGCGCCAGGTCGCCGCGCAGGAAGAGACAGAGCGAAGCGCGTTCCGCCGCCAGCGAGAGCGGGTCGGCCGCCATGTCGAAGTAGTTCATGGCGTAACCGTCCGGCTGGAGGAGGCTTTCGCGGCTGTGGCTGAAGGTGAAGCGCCAGATGCCGGACCAGTCCTGCAGCGCGCCCATCGTTCCCGTGACGATGCCGCCGACGCCGCGGAAGCGCCCGGGGCCCGAGTAGTTGTACTCGGTGATGGTGAAGGGCTTGTCCAGCAGGCGCGTGAAGACGACATTCTGTGCGCCCATCGCTTCGTTCCTGATGGGGTTGACGTTGGCGCACTTGCTGGGCAGGGCCCACGGGCGTTCGATGAATTCAGGGTGATCGACGTAAAAGTGGTCGTCCACATAGTCGAAGAGCTCGCTGCGCGGCACCTGGTCCGAGGCATGGTTGGTCCAGGCGCTGCGGTCGGTGACGAGCGCGCGGCAGTTGATCTCAGCGCGCAAGAAAACCTTCAGCCGCGTGATCATCCGGTCTTCGGTGTCTTTGAGGAAAAGGACGAATGCGGTCGTGTGCCGGTTGCTCTCGTAGATGCTGCCGGGCAGCGTGGCCGGAATGCCGGCATAGGCCTGAGGCTCCTTCGCCTGCCGTTCGGCGAGCCACTTGGCCCACGCCTGCTGCCACTCCGGGATATCCCGCATTTCGCTCAGGTAGTTGCCGAAATTGCCCTCGTTGATCATCGCCAGCCAGGCCAGCGCGGGCTCGTCCGCGTAGCGGCGGCCGGTGTAAGGGTTGACGTGGGTCAGCAGCTGGCGCGTGAAAGCCTTAAGGTTCTCCATGGCCCCGTCATGCACGGGTACAAGCACCTTGAACGCGTTCATTTCGATCTTGCCGTCGCGGTCGATGCCCACGCTGCGCCAGGGCACGGGGCGTGAGACGTAGAGGTCGGTGGTGACATAGATGCCGTTCGAGATGCAGGCCGCCATCAGCGCGTCGAGGCGCGCGAGATTCTGCGGGTTGAGGGTGGTGCCGTCCGGCGAGCCCTCGACGAGCCCGCCGTCGTGGTGGTGCAGGCGCAGGGCGTTGTAGCCGGTGCGCGCCAGACGCGCGGCGAGGCGCGCGGCGTCGTTTGGTTCGAGGTAGTTCGCGGAGAAACAGAGGTTGACGCCATAGAAGCGTTGCGGCAAGCCCGGCTTGTTTTCGAATTCGAAATGCGGTCCTTTCGAGACGACTCGGCCGTGTTTTCCCGCGGGGGCGTCGGTTAGGCCGAGGCGCGAGAAGTCCAGCGCCGACCCCGCCGCAATATCGGGATCGGGTTTGAGCGGGATCCACCCCGCCCCGGCCTGAATGGTGACGGGCTCATCGAAGGTGAGGTTCTGCGCTTCATGCGCGGCGAGCGTGAAGCGGACGGTGAAAGGCTCGTTCGCCTTGAACGTTTTCGTGCCCCCGACATGCCCGATGCGCACCGAGAACGAGGGCCCCCACTGGCGGTCGTCCTGAATCATGGCGCCGGTCGCCTCGGGGAAGGAGAAGGATAAGCGTTCCTTGCCGTCCCGGGAGGAGAGGGCCAGCGCGCGGGACAACCGCGAGACGATGAGAAGGTCTTTGCGGTCGCGGGGCATCTCCCCGCGCTGCCCGTCGCAGACCCATGTGCCGCCCGCGAAGCGGTCGGTCGGCAGCGACAGCCCGACGTACAGGCAGTTGAGCGTCACGTCGCGCTCAGGCGTGAACGTGTAGGCCGCCTCGACCGCGCCGTCGGCAGCCGGCTTGAACAAGGCCTTTCCGCGAACGGTTCCCGCGCTGTTCATCTCCAGTTTGAACGCATAGGTGCCGTCAGCCTCGCGGACGGTGCCTCCGGTGGCGCGCAGGCCTTGCCAGTCGGTGGTGAAAAGCTGCGGCGCGAGTTCGCATTTCGGGCGGTCGAGTTCCAGCGTCGCGGCCGAGGTGGCGAGCGTCTCTGCGGCGCGGCCCGCCATCGCGCAGGTGCAGAGTAACAGAGGCAGAGCGAGTCGTTTCATGGTTCGGGGGTTCCTTTCACGATAAACACTTTGTCGTTGGGCCGTACGCGCTGAGGGCAGGGAAAGGTGATCCACGTGCCGCGTTCGGCGCGGGTGCAGACCTCCTCGTCGCGGCGCAGGTCGGTGACGGTCAGGTCGACCACGCCGGAGGTCGGCCCGTGGATGGAGAGCGCGTCGCCGAGCGTGACGGGCTGATCTTGGACCGCGATTTGGACGGCGTGCGCTTTGGAGTAGTACTTCAACACCACGCCCACATGCCGTTTTTTCGTGGTGGCTTGGTTCGCGTCGGTGTCGGTGTACTGGTCCACCCCGGGACGCCCGTGATAGAGGCCGCATCCGAACTCGCGGTGGTAGACCTTGGCGCAGTCGGCGGTCAGGCGCTCCGCGAGCGCCGGCGAAAAGGAGCCGTCGAGCACGGCGGCGACGGCGGCGCGGTAGGCGGCGACCACCGTCTTGACGTATTCGGGGTTGCGCGCGCGGCCTTCGATCTTGAACGATGCGACGCCGGCGGCCATGAGCCGGTCGACGAACGGCAGCGAACAGAGGTCGCGCGCCGAGAGCACGGTGTGCGGTGTGACCACGAAAGCGGCGTTGGCGTTCTCGCCTTCGCGGACTTCCTGGATCAGAAACTCGCGTCGGCAAGGCTGGTGGCATTCGCCGCGGTTGCTGGAACAGCCGTAGGCGTCGTGGGAGAGCAGGCAGCGGCCCGAGACCGCCACGCAGACGGCACCGTGCACGAACGTCTCGACTTCGACGCCGGCGTTTTTCGCGATCTCGGCAACCTCCGCGAGTGTACACTCGCGCGCCAGCACGACTCGGCTCGCGCCCTGAGCTTTCAGGAAGCGGGCTGCGGCCGAATTGGAACAGGACATCTGCGTGGAGACGTGGAAGGGAATGCCGAGCCTTTTGCAGTTCTCGACCGCAGCCCAGTCCGCCACGATGGCGGCGTCGATGTGGGGCTGGGCGAAACGGAGCGTCTCTTCTGCGAAAAAAAGCTCTTTTTCGAAGAGGAGCGTGTTGAGCGTGAGATAGAGCTTCACACCTCGCGCGCGGCAACGCCGGGACGCTTCGGGCAGCGTCTCGCGCGTGAAGTTGCGCGTGGCCATTTGCCGCATGTTGAGCGAATCAAGCCCGAGATATACCGCGTCCGCGCCCGCGTCGAGCGCGGCCTGAAGGCAGGTCATGTCGCCGGCCGGGGCCAGAATTTCGGGTGCATTGAACATGGATGCCGTCGAGTATAGCGGATCGTCGCGCAGTCAGGCCACGGGTTTCTGCCGCTGGATCTCGATCAGGGCCATGACGACAGACGCAAGATAGCCGACCCAGATGAGATGGAGCAGTGGCCCCATGCCCGTGTGCTCCGAAATGGGCCCGAGGATCCAGAGCACGACCGCCGCGATGCCCCAAGAGCCACCGCTGATGAGCCCCATGCGTTGGGTGAAGCGTAGAGAGGAAGAGGAATAGCGCGCGAGGGTGATGCAGAGCGGGAAACCGGTGTAAACGACGAACCCGGTAAAGGCCAGCAGGCCAGCGGCGGCTTTGGTATGCGGCGCGAGCAGCAGGTAGAGCAGGGTGAGGGGGGCGCCGAGAAGTGTCGCGAAAAGGACGACGCGCAGATGTCCGATGCGCGGCGCGAGCGCTCCCCAGACGATGGCGCCGACCATGCCGCCAAGCCCGAACAGTGTGAAGGAGAAGCCGCTGAACGAGAGCGAGTAACCGGCCTCTTCGTGCAGGTGAGAGGGCAGCAGGGTGGCTTGGATCTGCGAGCAGGTTGCCAGTGTGGCGGCCATGATGAAGAGCGGCACAAAGGGGACGCTCGGGATGTTTTCCCGCTTTTCCGAACCGCTGGAGGCCTTGTCCGTTTCGAGCGGCAGGCGCAGTCCGCTGGCGTACAGCCATGTCGCGGCCAAGGGGGCTGCCGCATAGAGCCACAGGAGGCTGGGCAGCCCGAAGTGCTCGGTCAGCGTCGAGGAGAGCAGCGCCCCGCCCGCGAAGCCCATGAAACCGGCCACCATGAAGACCGCCGTGGCGAGTGACGAGGGTAACTTGTCGAGCCCGTGCACGGCGCGCAGCCCTTCCGGATGGACGATCGCGACGCCCAAACCAGCCACCAGGGCGATGGCCGACATCCAGGCCGTGCTGAGCGGCCCCGCGGGCAGGCAAGGGATCAGCACCGTGATGCCCGAAAGCAAGACGCCCAAGCAGATTGGCGCGGGGGTGGTCCGGGTGGCGCGCATGTGGCCGATCGGGATCTGGAAAATGTTGGAGGAAAAGGCCAGCAGCGAGGTGACGAAAATCAGCAGGGGAACCGAGACTCCGTAGTGGTCGCGCATGGGGATGATGACGGGCGCGACGATGCCGACGAAGGTGTCGGCCATGGCGTGGGCGAAAGTCAGCGCCATCAATTGGCGCCACTGGCGCGCGTACGAAGAAGAACTGCTCATTTGAGTAAGGCGAGATGCGTAAACATAAAATCTGAATATTAGGGTGTTCTTTGAGCTGCGTCAAGCGGCTCAAGCGACTCGCCCCCGCGCCTTTTTGTTTCGGTGTCATGAATTGTGAGGCAGCCTGAGGCAACCTGCTGTTTAAAAATTGCGGACGGCACTTGCCCTTTCTCGCCGGAACCACTATAGTATGTGGCTCACAAACCAGTGCGGACTGCCGAGTGGCTCCTCCGCGCGGAAGCGAAGACGTCTCCGGTTACAGGACCGGAACGCCAAAGCGGATTAACCCCGGGCGACACCGGGACAAGACAAGCGCCGGCCTGAGATGCGGTGCCATGTTGTGTCAGTCGCGTCGCCCACGAGAGTTAGAAAGTACAGCCATGGAAATGCCTGTTTCGAGCCTCACCGGGCTCACCCTCAAAGACCTGCTGGATTCGGGTCTTCACTTCGGCCACCAGACCAAGCGCTGGAACCCCAAGATGAAGCGCTATATTTTCGACAAGCGCAACGGGATCCACATCATCGATCTTACCCAGACCGTTACGCTCATCGATGAGGCCGCGGCGTTTTTGCGCGACATCGCTCTGAGCGGCAAGAAGATCCTTTTCGTTGCCACCAAGAAGCAGGCGCAGGAAGTGGTCAAGGAAGCTGCCGTCGCCTGCGGCCAGTTCTACATGACGGAACGCTGGCTGGGCGGCACCCTCACCAACAATCAGACGATCCGCAAGAGCGTCAAGCGCATGCGCCAGATCGAGGCGATGGGCCGCAACAACAACGGCGTGCTCTCCGTCCACAAGAAAGAGGCGGCTAGCCTTCGCCGCGAACTCGATAAACTTGAAAAGAACCTGAGCGGCGTCGCGGACATGGAAAACAAGCCCGGCGCGCTCTTCATCGTCGACATCTGCCGCGAGCAGAACGCCATCAAGGAGGCCGCCCGCCTCGGAATTCCGGTTGTCGCCGTTGTGGATACCAACGCGGATCCTGATCCGGTCGACTATGTCATCCCGGGCAATGACGACGCCGTCCGCGGCATCAAGATGATTGCGGACGCGTTCGCGAAGATCATCAAAGAAGCCAACGACGAATACTCGCGCATCGCGGCCGAGCAGCAGCGCCAGAAGGACGCCGAGCAGGCCAACCAGGATGCGCAGGAGCGCGCCGCGCGCAAGGCCCGCAAGGATGCGGCCGGCGACGTCGCCGACAAGGCGAAGGCCAAGCTGACCGAAACCCGCAAGCGTGCCGCCAAGGCCGCGAAAGAGGCGGTGGACGCCAAAGCCGCCGCCGTCGAAGTCGTCCCGGCAGCCGAGGCTCCCGCCGAAGCGCCCGCAGCCGCGGAATAACTCGCGCGTCGGACCTGTCTGGCCCTGTCCGGCAGGTCTGACCGTTTTCGATCCTCACTTTTTAAGGAGTTCAAAATGGCTGACATTACAGTTGCCGCAATCAACGACCTCCGCCAGCGCACCAACGCCGGCATGATGGATTGCAAAAAGGCCCTCATCGAGACGAACGGCGATATGGACGCCGCCATCAAGATCCTTCGCGAGAAGGGGCTTGCGATCCAAGTCAAGCGCGCCGACAAAGAATCCAAAGAAGGCGTCATCAAAGCGCTCGCCTCCGCTGACGGCAAGACCATCGGCATGGCTGAAGTCAACACCGAGACCGATTTCGTCGCCAAGACCGACAACTTCAAAAAATTCGCCGATGCCGTCACCCAGCAGGTGTTGGCCGGCGTAGAGGACGTCGGTGCCGTCTTGAAGGATGAGCTGATGACCATCGTCTCGCAGACCGGCGAGAACGTGAAGATTCGCCGCACCGCCCGCTATGTGCTGAGCAGTTGTGGCCAAGTCGCCTCGTACATCCACATGGGCGGCAAGGTCGGCGTACTGGTCGAGGTCGGATGCGACAAGGCCGAGACGGCCGCCAGCGAAGCTTTCGCCGAACTGGTCCACGACCTCACGCTTCAGATCGCCGCCGGCGCGCCGCGCTGGCTGATCCCCGAAGAGGTTCCCGCCACCGTCATCGAGGCGGAAAAGGACATCTACCGGAACCAGCTCGCCGAGCAGAAGAAGCCGGCCAACATCATCGAGAACATCCTCAAGGGCAAAATCCAGAAGTTCTATTCTGACGTTTGCCTGATCCATCAGCCCTTCGTGAAAGAGCCCAAACAGTCGGTCTCCGACGTGGTGAAGGCTTGCGAGAAAGCGACCGGCGATGCGATCAAGATCAAGCGCTTCGTCCGCTTCCAGCTCGGCGCGTCCTAAGCCCGGCGGGCACGCACTCAGACAGGCGAAGGCCGGAGCGCAGGCTCCGGCCCGTTGCGTCAAATGAAACGGCACCGAATTTCGGTGCCGTTTTTTTTACGCCGGTGAATCGGGGCGGGAGTGCCTTTGACGGAGGAGGCCGGGGGGACGGCCGGATCGTCATCGTCCGAAGTGCGGATTGAGCGGCAACGCGCGTTGCTTCGGGCGTTTTCGCTTGCCCTAAGTCGGGGGGCTGGTAATATAGTGGAGTAATGTAGAATGTGTTTTGATTTAAAGTAAAAGCCTAAAGGTTTGCCAAATGAATCGGTTGAACGGAGTAGGAAGCGGATGGAACCGTTGGCTTGTCGCTGTTTTCGCACTGGCTGCAGGAGCGACCGGCGCCGCGGATCAGGTCTGGAAAGACGGGAGCGCAGATAAGATTTGGAGCACCGATGCGTTGAACTGGGGCGAGGGTGCGCCATGGGTGAACGGCAACAGTGCCGTTTTCTCGGGCGGTGGAGGAACTGTGACAGGTGAGACCATCGATGTCTCGAACGCCGTAGAGGTGGTCAGCATCACGTTTCAGACCAATGGCTATGTGATCGCGGATGCGGACGCCAACGGAACGCTGACGCTGTCGGGTACGCCAGGCGTGCCCAGCGTGCTGACTGTGGTCAACGCGGCGGACAGCGCGATCGTGAGCGAGGTGATCGCGGGCACCAATGGCTTCACCAAGGCCGGCAATGGCCTGCTGCAGATCAAGGGCACCAACACCTACAGCGGGATGACCACCGTGACTGCGGGCACGCTGCGGCTGAACGCCAACACGGCCGCCGCGCTGGGCGCCGCGGGCACCGGCAACCACACCGTCGTGGAAAACGGCGCGACACTGGACATCTACTCCGCTTATTCGGGCAACGTGAACGAGGATGTCACGATCATCGGTTCGGGGGTGGGCGGTGCGGGCGCATTTGTCAATACAGGGCCGACGGCCTATTACAACTGCGGTTACCGTAACCTGACGCTGGCAGGCGACGCCACGATTGGCGGGAGTCAGCGGTTTGACATGGCGGGGCACGGGACCTACATCGGGAACGGCTACACGCTGACTAAAGCGGGATCCTGCGAGATCGCCATCAGCCGCGCCGTCAACAACAGCCCGATCGTGATCAATGCGGGCTCCTACACGATGCAGCACGGGGAGTCGCTGGGCGGCGCAGATTATCCGACGACCGTGAACGGCGGTTACCTGAACGGCTGGCCGAGCCTGACACTGACCGAGCGGCTTTTCTTCAACGGTGGCGGAATGAAGCAAAGCTCGGCTTCCAACACGTTGACGTTGGCCGGTCACGTGACGCTGAACGGCAGGGCGGAGGTGACGACAGGAACGGGATACAGCATGGTCAACCTGTCGGGCGTCTTTGATGGCACGGGCGGCTTGCGCCGTACCGCCAGCGGGTATGTCTACATGACGGGCAATACCAATTCCTATTCTGGAGCGACGGTCATCGATTCCGGCAGCACTCTGTATGTAGGACGAATTGGCGGGTACACGGGAATGCTCGGCGTGGGCGATGTGACGAACAACGGAACCCTTTATTTTGACCGCGGCGGCGCGATCGTCTGCTCAAACGGCTTCTTCGGTGTCGGCACGACGGCGATCCGCTACGGGGGCGACATGACGGTCAGTGGCAGTTTCTCCTCCAACTATTCCTGGCATGTGGCGCACGGCGCGCTCACGCTGACGAACGGCGCTGTGTTTTGTGTGTACAACGAACTGACGATCGCGAACCGCGATAATGTGAACTATGGGACCCGTGATTCAGCCACCACGTACGCGATCAGGTTGACCAACGTCGTCGCGACCGTGAACGTGCCCGAGGGGTGCGAGTTGCGCGTCAAGTCCATGACCTTCGGCAATGGGGGTGACCTAACGGGCGGCATCATGACCGGCATCCTGAACCAGGTCGGCGGCGTGGTGCGCTCAACCGGATCGTCGGCCGAGGGCAACGGCGTCCGTCTCGGCCACTATCCCCAGACCCGCAGCGTGTACAACATGATGGGCGGCACGCTGATCGTAGAGGGCAATTACGATCTGGGATGCGCAACGGACGGCCAAGGCTGGTTCAACATGACGGGGGGCGAGGTTTTCACGACGCGTGTCATGCTGAATGAACGCGACGGCGGAGGCGGGTACGGTAAGCTCACAGTGGCGGGGGGTGTCTTAAACCTCGGTTCGCTCGACGCGGGCGTCGGTGACATCACCAACGCGATCACCGCGGATCTCTCCGCCCCCTATTTGGTGGAGTACGGCGGCGCGGGCGGCACGATCCGCGCGGTCACCAACATCTTCCTGCCGCTGAACGCGACGCTGTACGGGACGAACGAGAATGCGATCACGTTTGATTCTCAGGCGGCTTCGATCAGCCTCTCCGGCAATCTGACGGGCGCGGGCGGGCTGAACAAGGCGGGCGCGGGCACGCTGACGCTCTCGGGTGTCAACACGTACAGCGGCGGAACACGCATTCTTGAGGGACTCGTGACGCGGACGTCGGCGGGGGCGCTCCCGCCGGGCGGCGAGGTCCTGTTCGGCGTGGCGTCAGACGGTTCCGGCGGCAAGCTGTATGCGGCGGGCGACCTCTCGCTGGAGGGTCTGGTCGCGGGCGTGGCCAACCCCGAGGTGCTGGACGAGTCGAAGAGCTATACGATCGCCTCTTACGGCGGGGCGTTGACGGCCGGATTCGACGGCGAGGTGCTGCCTGAGCCGTGGTACGTGTACTACGACTGGTCGAACAAGCGCGTGCAGCTGCGTGCCGCGATCGGCACGGTGTTCTGGCTGAGGTGATCCGGACAAGGCGCTACGCCTTCTCGCGCAGGACGGGACTGGAAATTCAGAACTGGAGAAACGGGACATGAAGATGGCGTTGGTTGGAATGGTTGCGGCCGCATCGTTTTTTGCGGACACGGCTTGTGCGGTGGAGCAGGTGTGGGACGATGCGGGACCGGACAACATATGGAGCACAAACGCTCCGAACTGGTCGGGCGGCGCGGTGTGGACAAACGGCAGCAGCGCGGTTTTCTCGGGCGTGGGCGGCACGCAGTCCGGTGAGACCGTGGACGTGTCGAACGCGGTGACGGTCGCCAACATGTCGTTCCAAACGAACGGCTACGTGATCGCCGACGCGGACGCCAACGGCACGCTGACGCTGGCCGGCGGGGGGGAGATCCGGGTCGTCAACGCGGGGGATTCCGCCGTCGTGAGCGAAGCGGTCGGCGGGGCGGGCTTCACCAAGTCCGGCAACGGCCTGCTGCAACTGGCCGGAGCCAACGCATTCACAGGCGAGGTGCGCGTCGCGGCGGGAACGCTCCGGCTGAGCAAATGGAACCCGACGGTGCTGGGCGCCACGGGGGCCGACAACAGGACGATCGTGGAGAACGGCGCCACGTTGGATATTTACGGGGCCTTCACAAACAATCTGAACCGCGCCGAGGAATTGGAACTCGCGGGCACGGGGGTGAACGGGGTGGGCGCGCTGATCAACACGGGGACCTCGTGCATGAACTCCGGATTCAGCGGAACTAATACGCTGCGCGGCGACACCACCATCGGCTGTTACAGCCGCATCGATTTCCGAAACACCGTGGTCGGCAACAACTACACGCTGACGAAGATCGGCGGGCAAGAGCTGGCGGTCGGTGTCGAGGTCCTCAACTGCAAGATCGTGATCAATAGCGGCTACTACACGTACATGAACGCGAAGGCGTTGGGGACGGGCGACTTCGACACGACGATCAACGGCGGCGCGCTGCGGTCGTACGGCAACCATACGGTGACGGAGCACCTGATCTGCAACGGCGGGTCGTTCATTTCGGCCGGATGGGGGAACAACACGTTCAACATCGCCGGACGCGTCACGCTCAACAGCAATGTGGTGGTTACCGCATCGGCGGATGGCGGCGGTACGGGGACGCTGGACCTTTCCGGCCTGTTGGAGGGGACGGGCGGAATCAGGCGTCAGGGAAGCCACTATGTCTGTGTTACGTGTAACACCAACACCTATTCCGGTCCGACCATCATCGACAGCGGGTGCACGCTGTGGGTCGGCAAGACGAACCAGTACTCGGGTTTGCTGGGCGTGGGCACGGTCACAAACAACGGCACGCTGCGCGCGTGTTCGAGCCGGATCTCTGCGGGCAACATCGTGAACAGCGGTTCGATATATTGCCATACCGGCGTGCTGTGCGGGGCCGCCGGAAGCGTCGTGAACAACGGGACGCTCTACATCGATCGCGGGGGGGCGTTCGTGTTGTCGAACGACGTCTTCGGCACGGGGACCACGCTGATCCGGTATGGGGGCTCGCTGAGCCTGGATGGCAGTTTCTTTACGAACGGCATCTGCCGCTTGGGATCGGGCGGTCTGACGCTCACCAACGGCGCGGTGTTCAAGGTCAAAAACTTCTCTTTTTCTGACCGCTCCTCCAGTCTCAGTTATCCGGTGGATCCGACCAATGTGACGGCGCGTCTGAGCCTGTCCGACACCGCGCTGTTGGATGTGTACAACTTTGAAACCGGAAACGGGAACAGCGTGACCGGCGGCGGCATGACCGGCATCGTGGAGCAGGTGGGCGGAACCTTGCGCACCTATGGGTGGAGCGGCGACCCCGCCAATTTTCCGGGCGAGTACGACGGTTTGCGTATCGGCCATTACGGACAGGCGTACGGCGTATACAATCTGCGTGGGGGAACCGTCATCATCGACAACGGGTACCGGTTGGCCGTGGCGACAGACGGAACGGGGCATTTTCACCAGACCGGAGGCGAGGTTTTCGCGAGCCATGTGATCGTCAACGCGCGCGATAACAGCGGCGGCTATGGGCGGCTTACCCTTGAGGGTGGCGTTCTGAACGTCGGCAGCAACGGCATCACGACGGGCGTCGGCGCCCCTTATTTAGTCGAGTATGGTGGCGCGGGCGGCATCGTGCGCGCGAGTACGAACTTCGCGTCGTCATTGAACGCGACACTGTATGGGACGAACGAGAACGCGATCACCTTCGACACCACGAATTGGGCCGTCACGCTTTCCGGCAAGCTCTCGGGCGCGGGCGGGCTGAACAAGGCGGGCGCGGGCACGCTGACGCTCTCGGGCTCCAACACGTACAGCGGCGCGACGCGCATTCTCGAGGGTTCCGTGACGCGGACGTCGGCGGGGGCGCTCCCGTCGGGCGGCGAGGTCCTGTTCGGCGTGGCGTCGGACGATTCCGGCGGCAAGCTGTATGCGGCGGGCGACCTCTCGCTGGAGGGCCTGGTCGCGGGCGTGGCGAACCCCGAGGCTCTGGACGAGTCGAAGTGCTATACGATCGCCTCTTACGGCGGGACATTGACCGCCGGGTTCGACGGCGATGTGTTGCCTGATCCATGGTACGTGTGTTACGACAGACCGAACAAGCGCGTGCAACTGCGCGCGGCGATCGGCACGGTGTTCTGGCTGAAGTGAGTGCCGCCGGCACGGAAAACCCACAAGGAGACGGTGATGAACGTACGGTCGCGGATAATGATTGTGGCGGTTACCCTGTGTACAGTTACGACGCGGGCGGCTGACCAAGTCTGGTACGACGCCGGCATCGACAATGTCTGGAGTACCAACGCCCTGAACTGGGATGCGGGTGTGGAGTGGGCCAACGGCAACAGCGCCGTTTTCTCGGGGGCAGGGGGTGCGCTGGCGGGCGAGTCGGTGGACGTCTCGAATGCGGTCGTTGTCGCCAACATCACCTTCCAGACGAACGGCTACACCATCGCCGACGCGGACGCCAACGGCGTGCTGACGCTCGGCGGGGCGCCGAGCGTGATCACGGTGGTGAATGCGGGCGACACGGGTACGGTCAGCGCGGTGATCGGAGGCGTCGGCGGCTTCACCAAGGCGGGGGGCGGGCAGTTGCGTCTGACGGCGAACAACACGTATACCGGGCAGACGATCGTGAGCGCCGGCACGCTTCGACTCAATCCGAATACGCTGTACGTTCTCGGAGCCAACGGAGCCGCCAACGAGACCGTCGTGTCGGCTGGCGCGACGTTGGATCTCAATGGCTGTTATGCGGCAAGCCGTTCATACGAAAACTTTATTGTCTCCGGCACGGGGGTTGACGGGAAGGGCGTGCTGATAAACAACGGGCTCAATCACAACAATAATAGCGTTGGCAGTCTGACCTTGCAGGGCAATGCGCTCATAAGTTCAAACAAGCGGATCGATGCCAACACCGTTTACGGGAACGGTCATACGTTGACCAAGATCGGAGGGGAACAGTTCTGCGTGCAGGATTTGCAGAACGCCCAACTCGTCATCAATGAAGGCACGTACACGCTTCTTGCTAATGATAAGGCCATGGGCGGGACCACGCCGGGCGACACGATTATGAATGCAGGCACGCTGAACGCTTGGAATACGATGACGGTGCCCGAGCGTATCACGTTCAACGGGGGCAAGATTCAACAGGGGAACCCCAATCGACAGCTTTTCACATTAACGGGGCATTTAACCCTGAACAGCATGGTGACCGTCAGTTCGGGCTCGATCACAACCGGAGTGGATATCGCGGGTTTCGTTGACGGCACCGGCGGATTTTCAATGGATCAAGGTTGGATTTACATGACGGGCAATACCAACACCTACTCCGGTCCGACAATCATCAACGGCGGGCGCTTTCTGCATGTCGGCAAAACAAATCTCTACTCGGGCATTTTGGGGACCGGCGCCGTGACGAACTACGGGACGGTGTACGGCTATTCGCGCCAGATCACCGGCGGCAGCATCGTCAACTATGGGAGCATTTATTGCAACACGGGCGTGCTCTGTGTGGGCAGCCTGGTGAATAACGGCTCGCTCTATCTCGACCGCGCGGGCACGTTTGTCTGCTCGAATTCTTTTTTTGGCACGGGCTCCACCTATCTCCGATACGGCGGCGATATGGTCGTCAGCGGCAGCTTCTCGTCAAACGCGATTTTCAAAATCGGGCAAGGCACGTTGAGTTTGACGAACGGTGCGGAATTCCGCCTGTTTTCAGAGATGCAGATCGCGGACAAAATCAAGTCGAACATGTCGTATCCGGAAGAGCCGACGAACGTGATGGCGGTTGTCAATGTGCCGGACGGGTGTACGCTGACCTCGCAGGCGATCACATTCGGCAATGGAACGATGGGGAACGCGACGGGCATCCTGAACCAGACTGGCGGCCTGGTCCTTACGACAGGAAGATCCGCAGAAGACAACGGTATACGGCTCGGCCATTATCCGGCGGCCTACAGCGTCTACAACATGATGGGCGGCACGTTGATTGTGGAAAAGGATTATGATCTGAGTTGCGCCACGGACGGAAAAGGGTGGTTCAACATGACGGGCGGCGAGGTCTTCGTTACGCGCGTGATGCTGAACGAGCGGACGGGGTCGGGTGGTTCCGGCAGGCTGACGGTGGCGGGCGGCATACTGAACGTGGGCACGCTGAATGCCGGGGTGTCGTCCGTCTCCAACGGAATCACCGTCGATGCCGGCGGCCCCTATCTGGTCGAGTATGGCGGTGCGGGCGGCGTGGTGCGCGCCGTCACCAATTTCACGTCCGACCTGAACGCGACGCTATACGGAACGAATGCGGACGCGATCACCTTTGACACCCAAGGGTTGGAAGTGCGCCTTGCGGGCGTACTGTCGGGCGCGGGCGGTCTCAACAAGGCGGGCACGGGCTTGCTGACGCTCGGTGCCCAGAACAGTTACAGCGGTGGAACCTGCGTGGCCGAGGGCCGGTTGTCGCTGGGCGTGGCGGACGCGCTTACCAACACCTTTGTGTCCGTCGCCGCGGGGGCCGCGCTGGATCTCGGCGGGTTCAGCCAGAAACTCGGAGGCGTGGGCGGCAACGGCGTCGTGAGTAATGGCGTGCTGAGCGTGAAAGGCTTTGTTTCGCCGGGCGTGGACGGCATCGGCGCGCTGACGCTTGACGTCGGGGGCGCTGCGACCGGCGGCACGCTGCTTGTCGACGTGACGACCAACGGCACGTGCGACGTCGTGCACGTCTTGGGCGATTTCGACCTGACCGGCATGACGTTGGTGGTGGCGGATACGGCGCAGTTGAACACGCGCGAGGGCTACACGATCGCCACCTACACGGGCGCGCTGGCGGGGGCGTTCGACGCGAGCAATCTGCCCAAGCCGTGGTATGTGATGCGAGACCGCGTCAACAAACGCGTGCAGCTGCGCTCAGAAAACGGGACGATGCTCCGGGTCAAATGAGGCCGGGCGGCGCCGTTGGGGTCAGCCGTTTGCGCCGGTCTTGGCGTGCTTCTGGGGGCGCGCATAGAACGGATAACGCGCGGGGTCGTCACCCGGATAAACGTAGCGCCAGCGCCGATAGTTGAGACACCAGAGCGACGGGTGACGGTGGATCACGCGTTCGAAGGCCGAAGCCAGTTGCTGCGTGCGCGTGTCGTCGTCAATCGCCGGATCTGGCAGGAAAAGCTCTCCGGGCTCGATGCGGTAACGGCCGTCCTTGAGCGGGCGCGACCAGGCGAAGACGATGGGGACTTCGAGTTTGCGCGAGAGCGCGGCCGGAGCCAACGAAATGCCGGCGGGCACGCCGAAAAGTTTGACCCAGGTCCCGCCTTCCCAAACGTGGGTGTGCTGATCGACCAGAAGGCCGATGCAGGTTCCGTGCTTGAGCGCGTGCATCAGGTGCCGCAAAGCGCCGTCTGCGGGAACGATCTGCTGCCCGATGGTGGACCTCATCTTCGTCAGACGTTCCGTCATCTCCGGCGATCCGACCGTTTTCGCGACGGACAGCATGGGGATGCCGTTGGCGACGCAGGCCTGCGAAAGGACTTCCCAGTTGCCGAAATGTGCGCTCACCGTGATGGCCGGTATGTTGGCCCGCAGCGTGTCGAGCACGGCGGGGGAGAAAGACACCAGCGCCCTGATTCGCTCGAGGGTGTCATGCGATGCCCAGAAGATGTTCACCAGCACGTGGGCCATGTTCCTGTAGGCGCGGCGGATGAGCATCCGTTCACGTGCAGCCGTCATACGTTTTCCGAACATCACCTGCAGATTGGCGCGGGCGATGGCCTTGCCCCGGCTATCGAACAGGTAAGCCGTGTCGGCGACCCAGCGTGCCAAGCGCAACAGCGCGTTAAGCGATAGCGGCGGAATGATCGTTTGTGCCAGCCAAATCAGAAACCATTCTACCGGCCTGCGCGCATACCGATACAGGTGTTTTAACTTTCTTTTGGGCATCGCGTTTTAAGATAGCACGCGTGTTTAAAACGGGGAAGGAAAAACGGGCGGGATTACCGCCGTGTAATTTTTCGCGGATAAGGTTTTGTCTCGCGAGGGAGCGGCGTTTACCACATGTCCCCGACTTGGCCGCAGGGCTGGACCTCGATCGTGGCGTCCACCTCCTCGCCGGGCGCGAAACCGACGATGCCGACGGCGACTCGCATCGGCATGTGGTCGGGGATGGTGAACCCCCTTTTACGTTTGGAACCTTCCCAGACGATGTTCAGGCGGTTGTACGAGTAGTGCTTGGCAACGCGCACCTGGGTCTCTTCGGACAGCATGGGCACCGACAACGAGGCGATCAGGCGGTTGTTCTCGGTGATGCTGTAGACGGCCACACAGGCGGCGGGCCCGCCGTCTTCTTTGAGCGCGGGCTTTTTGGTGCGGTAGACGACTTTGCAGACGAGGTCGCGGCTGTCGGCGAGTTGCCAAGACACGGCCTTGCCCATCCAGCTGAGGGCTTTGTTGTCGAAGTTGACCGTGCTGTATTTGATGGTGCCGCGCACATAAGCCCGCAGGGTCTTCGGGTAGGCGAAGATGCCGAGTTCGTCGGGCTGCCCCGCTTGGTTGTAGAGTGAGAAGTCGTGCGAATAGTTGCCGGAACCTTCGAATTTCCACTTGGTGATTTCCGGCGGCCAGTCCTTGTCATATTCCAGCGGTTTCAGCAGGAAGGCCTGGACTGCGGGTGTGAGATCGGTGAGCGTGAGGGCGGTCAGGTTGCGCGTGCCGGTCTGCGACACGGCGGCGCGCTCTTTGAGGTTGGCGATGTCCGGCTGCGGCGGCATGAGGCGGTATTTGGCTCCGGCCTCATCGAAGGCGCGGTTGGGAAAGTCCTTGCGTTGCATGGCGACCCGCAGGCGGGTCGCCTCTTTTTTGGCTGCGGCCGCCTCGCCGGTTTTTCCGTCCGTGGCATAGCGGCTCTGGAGCGCGTCAAGCCCCCCGATGTATTTCTCGGCGAGGGCGGTCACTTTCTCGTTGCGGGCCAAATCATTGGCGGTGCGGCGGGCGACGTAAGACTCTTGGATCAGACGCAGCGCTTCGGGGCCCGCGGCAAGATTTTCAACCGTGAGTTCGGGCACCGTTTCGAACGGGTCGGGCTCCGCCCCGAGCGCCTGCATGAAACGTCCCGCCTCTTTGCGGACGGCTTCCATGCCGGCGGAGTCCTTTGCCTCTTTCAGGCGCGAGGAGAGCTTTTTGAGCTCCAGCACGTAGTCCTCGGCGCCCGGCAACAGCGCGTCGTCGTAGTCCTGCGCGATTTTGGCGAGTCCGGCGTGGTAGGCGTCGCGTATCCGGGCCGCCTCGGTCGGCAAGGTCGCGCCGGCCGTCGCCGTCGTCTGCGCGGCGGCGGCAAAGGTCACCAAACAGAGGCTTGCAAGAATCATACGCATGTCGAGATCTCCCATGTTGATAAGCGGGAATAGTTATAGCATAGACGGCCGGATGGAATAAACGGAGAATTCCTCCGGTTGGCCGGTGGCACCTTGCCGGAGCTTTGGACAGCCCAAGCTCCTTTTGGTATTATTACATTTTTAAGGACTGAGAGTTTGGGGAATTAGAATGGTCGATTTAGACGAGCGGCAAGCGGCGGCGTTGGTTGCGTTACAAAGGGGTATCCCGCTGGCGGAAAGGCCCTTTGCTGAACTCGGCGTGACGTGCGGGCTTTCGGAAGCGGAAATGCTGGCGCTGGTTCGGGGGTTGCTGGCCTCTGGGGACGCGCGCCGGTTCGGCGCCGTCTTCGATGCCCGCAGGCTGGGCTATCGCAGCGCGCTGTGCGCGATGTCTCTGCCCAGGGCTCGCATGATCGAAGTCGCCGCCAAAGTCACGGCCGTGAAGGGCGTCACCCACGCCTATGAGCGCGGCTGGCCGGCGGAACTTCTTGCGGACCTGCCGGGCGGCCCCGCGGGCAACGCCTGGCCGAACCTGTGGTTCACGCTTGCCGCGCCGGCGCTGTCGTTCGCGCAGGAATTGGAGAGTCTGCGCGCGGCTTGCCAGCCCTTCGCGATCCACGAGTTGCCCGCGACGCGCCGGTTCAAGATCGACGTGGTGTTCGATGTGCGGACGCGCGACCGCGATGAGCGGGTCGAGCCTCGCCGTCCGTTCGAGCGCGAGCAGGTGCCGGTCCTGGAGCCCACGGAGGCCGACAAGGCGCTCGTGAAACTCCTGGAGGGCGATCTGCCGCTGTGCGAACGTTTCTTCGAGCCGTTGGCCCGTGTGGCGGGTGTCAGCGAGTCCGCCCTGCTGGACCAGCTCCGCCTATGGCAGGGATCGGGCGTCATGCGGCGCATCGGTTTGCTGTTGCGGCACCGCGAGATCGGGTTCAAAGCCAACGGCATGTGCTGCTGGGACCTGCCCGAGTCGGAGGTCACCGAGGCCGGACGCCGGGTCGCGGCGTTCCCGGAGGTGACCCACTGTTATGAGCGTCCGCGGATGGACGTTTTCCCTTTCCGGCTCTACGCCATGATCCACACGCCGACGTGGCTCGGCACGCAACAGCTTTTCGAGCGCATCACATGCGGGGCGGGCTTGAAGGGGGGACAGCTGCTGCTTTCCGTGACGGAATTCAAAAAAACCAGCATGCAGTTTTTCTAAACCATGAAAATCGTTTGCGACAAAAACATGCCGTATGCCGCCGAGGCGTTCGGGACGTTGGGCGCGGTGTTGCTCAAAGACGGACGGCAGATCGCGCCCGAGGATGTGCGCGATGCCGACCTGCTGGCCACACGCTCGACAACCAAGGTGAACGCGCGCCTGCTGGACGGCAGCCGGGTGCGCTTCTACGGCTCGGGAGTGATCGGCACCGACCATATCGACATCCCGTATCTGGAGTCGCGCGGAATTGCTTGGACCGGCGCGCCGGGCTGCAACGCGGAGAGCGTGGCGAACTATGTCACGGCCGCGCTGCTTTGGTTGGGCGGTAAATACGGGCTGACTCTGGCGGGCAAGACGCTCGGCGTGATCGGCGTGGGCAACGTGGGGCGCCGCGTCTGCGCCCACGCGCGGGCGCTTGGCCTGCGCATTTTGGCGAACGATCCGCCGCGACAGCGCGATGCGGCCGATGTTGAAGCCCGTGCGTTCGTGCCGCTCGGCCGCGTGTTGGAGGAGTCCGACATCATCACCTGCCACGTGCCGCTGACCCGAGCCGGCGACGACGCGACCTTTCATCTGCTGGCCGCGGCGCAGTTTGCCCGCATGCGGCCTGGCGTGATTTTCATCAATGCTGCGCGCGGCCCCGTGATCGAGACCGACGCGCTGTTGGCGGCGCTGGACACGCGCGTGTCACACGCGGTGATCGACTGCTGGGAGGGCGAGCCCGCCTACCGGCCTGATTTGTTGTCGCGCGCGGATCTTGCCACGCCGCATATCGCGGGCCACTCCTACGAAGGCAAGGTCAACGGCACGGCGATCATTTACCGGCGTGCCTGCGATTTTCTGGGCGTGGAGCCGGCGTGCCCGTTCGCGTTGCCGGCGCCGCCCGTCCCCGAGTGGCGGGCAGATGCGGCCGGCCGAAAGGACGAGGACGTCTTGCGCGAATTGGTGCTGAGCGTATACGACATCGAGGCCGATTCGCGCCGTCTCAAGGATTCCTGCGTGGCGGACGACGCGCAGCGGGCCGCGTCCTTCGACGCGCAGCGGGGCCGATATCCGATGCGCCGCGAGTTTGCCTCTACGCGCGTGATCTTAGCGGGCGATTCCCCCTCCCTCTGCACGAAAGTGCGGGGCTTGGGTTTTCAGCTCGGATAGGGAGCCGAGGCTCGGGAGATCAGCCGAGACGGCCTCCGGGCCGCCGCGCGGAGAGAGGGGCGTTCTGTTCGCGGCTTTCCACCTTTCATGGTTGATGCCCGGCGGCTTGAGTCGCGAGTGTTTGGCATAGGGCACACGCATCGCATCCCGGCTTAGCGTTGAGGCAGAAGTCGATGTGGATCTGCAGCAGGCCCTGCTGGAGCAGCCCGCTGTCGGCGTAGAGCGCCGGGTTGTGGTCTCGCCCGAAAAGATGAAGGGCCGTGAGGCGCATCGGCGCGGAGAGGTCTTCCGGCGGCAGATCTTCGAGCATGCCGTTCGGCAGGGCACCCTCCGCTGCCGCAAAGGGCAGAACCACGTTGGTGAGGATCGCGGCGGTGCGCGACTCGCCAAGCAGGGCGACGTCTTGTTCCGCATCGGGCATGGAGGCGAATGAGAGGCGCCGATTCCAGAAGGCCCAGCGGCAGCGCGCTTCGAAACAGTCCAGCGCCTGCGAATGCCAGCGCAGTCCGCTTTCACCGGCGATGCGGTCGAGGTCGTGTCGCACCGTGGCCATGCCGCTGAAAAGACTTGCCGCTGCGGCCAGCCGGCGCACCGGCGCGTTCTGCGGCCGGAGGTTGTGGAGCCGCCAGGTGACGGCGTCCGGCAGCGTTTCGCCGGCCTCTCGCCACCAGAGGTTCCAGAGTGCCCGGATCAGGCGCTGCCCCTCTTCGTCAGGTGCGGCGTCGGGCTGAGGCAACAGGCGTGCGGTGCCGAGCATGCGGGCGAAGGCCATGTCGCGCAGCGTGCCCAGCGTCGCGACGGGCAGGAGCCGCGCGAGCGTGCGGAAGGGGGCTTGGTTGTGCTTGTAGCCGAGCGCGGCCATGACCTCCTCGTAGAAGACCTGATGGCGGTCGCCGCACTGCTCAAGCCGGGCGAGGATGCGGGCCGCTTTGGCGCGCATCCGATATTGGCCGGCTGCGGCGAGAACGGCGCGGGCGCGGTCCGGGTCGCGCTTGAGCAAGCCTTCGCAGGGGCGTGGCGTTGAGGGCAGGACGGCGTGCGGATACGCCTTGAGGTCGATGTCGTCGATGGAGATTCCGGACTGGGACAGTAGCGGCGCGGCCAGCGAAAGGCTGCAAACGCCGCTCGGCAGGGTGCGGGGCGGGGGGCCTGAGAACCACGTGACATGGGCGATCACATGCGCATAGGCGGGGTCGTCCCAATGGCGGTGCGCATCCCAGTCGGACGGATGGACGTGGACCTCCACATCGCCGCGGACTTGTCGCGCGCCGGGCTGGATGAGCAGGGTGGCGTTCAAAAAATCAGGTCCGGCTTCCAGATTCCACTCGCCGGGGGAAAGGACCGTAACCGCTTCGCCGCCGGGCAGCGGGAAAACGGCGGGGCGGTAGCGGGTGTCGAACCAGAGGCACTGCAGATGGCGCTCGGTCCAATGGAACCCGGAGCGGTAGGGGACGCCTGGCTCGAGAACCGCGGACGGCTGAACGGCCAGCATCCGCGCATAGGAATCAGCGAGATGAAATGGCGCGGTTTCCATTTTTCTTCCGTTCGGATTACGGCGTTGAACCTCCGCGCGTCGAACGCCCAGCGCCCAACGCCAAAGTTTTACTCCGCCCCCTGTTCCGGGGTCGAAGTTCTACGCTCAGCGTTCGGCGTTCAATCGACTACAGGCCGGCCTGCTGGCGCATCGTCGCGAGCGCTTTTTTCCAGGCGTCCTCGACGTTCTCTTTGGGCCAGCCGCACTCGCATGAGACGCCGCCGTTGTAGCCGATGTCCTTGAGGGCCTTGAAGAAGGCGCTCAGGTCCTCGCCTTGGGTGCCGGGGGCTTTGCGGCCCTCGAGCTCGGCGATGTGGCAGTGGCGGATGCGGGCGCCGGCCTTGCGGATCGCGTCGGGGCCCTCGTTCTCCTTCATCATGTGGTAGAAGTCCGCGAGCAGCTGGATGCGGGGGCGGCCGATGGCGTCGACATACTCGATGCCCTCGGTGACCGAATTGAGGATGTTGGTCTCGCCCTTGTTCAACGGCTCCAGCACGATGGTGACCTTTAGGTCCTTGATGCGGTCGCCCAGCTTCTGGCAGAACTCGATGAACTGCGCCTTGCCCTTGGCGAGATCGGTGCCCTCGGGCACTTTGCGCGCGCCGCCGCTGCCGAGCACGATGAACGGGATGCCCGCCGCATCCGCGCGCTGGCAGGCCTTGACCGCGTAATCCAGGGCGGCGTCGTGCATGAGCTCCGGCCCGGTGAGCCGGAATTTGCTGGGGATGAAGCCGTTGCAGGAGCGGATCGGCAGGGCAGAGCCTTTGAGCTTCGCCAGTTCCGCCGCGTATTCCGCGTCGGGCATCTCGGGCTTGAGCATGCCGGCGACGCCGCCTTCGATGAAGGCGTAGCCGAGCTCTTTCAGTTTGGCGGCCTTGTCCGGTCCGGCGCAGAGGCCGAACAGGATGTTTGCGGCCGGCTTCTTGGCGTTCGCCATCCCCGTGCTTCCGCCCAAAAGACCTGCTGCGGCCAACGTGTGCATGAACCCCCTGCGGCTGATGTGCATGAGTCGATCCCCTTGAGTTTAAATGACCTGCGTCAAGCCCGAAAGGCGGGACCGGTTGCCGAAGCGCCGTGGTCCCGCCCTTTCAGAGTCCGCCGCGGGTTGGTCTCAGTAGCCCTTGAACACCTTGCCGCCCGCCATGACTTGGCGCGCAACCTTGTCGAAGGTGGCTTTCATGCCGGTGCGCAGCGAGGCGTTGGACATGATGAGGGCCACGGCGTGGCTGTAGCCGGCTTCGATGGGGGCGTTCGGTTGCTTGCGGGCGCGGACGCACGCCATCCAGTTGCGCATGTGGGCGACTTCCATGCCGCCGGCGCCGGTGTTGGCGGCGGTGGCCGCGACTTCCGTCTCGGCGAGCTTCTTGGTCTCGACCTTGACCTTCTCGACGCCCTCGTTGGAAACCGTGCCTTTGATCAGGTCGATCGTGCCGATGGTGGAGTGGTAGTTCTCGACGTTGCCGCGGGCCGAGTTGGTCTGGCGCGAGCTGAAGACCGCCTGGAAGCCCTTGGTCGGGTCGTTCTCGGGGCCGTACTCGAGCAGGGTGGTGAAGGTGTCGCAGTTCTCGCGGCCGTCCTTCCACGCGTAGATGCCGCCGCTGGCCATGGCCGAGCGCGGAAATTCGAAGCCGGTGAACCAGGCGACCGTGTCGATCTGGTGGCACATCCACTGGCCGGGGATGCCCGACGAATAGGGCCAGAAGAGGCGGAACTCGAGATACTTGCGCGGATCGAAAGCGACTTTCGGGCGGTCGAGCAGCCACTTGTTCCAGTCGGTGTCGGCCTCTTTGAGTTTCTTGGGCAGGTCGCCGCGGCGCCAGCGGTTGGGCTGGTTGACGTTCCAGCAGAGATCCACGTACGTGATGTCGCCGAATTTGCCGGAGCGGATATAATCGTTCGCGATGTGGTAGGCGCTGCCGCTGCGGCGCTGAGAGCCGATCTGTACCACGGCCCCGCCGCGGTTGTTGGCCTTGCGGGCTTCGTTGACGGCGTCGAGCACGGCGTTGGCCGCGTCCATGTCCTCGGCCATCGGCTTCTCGGTGTAGGTGTCTTTGCCGGCCTTGACGGCGTGGACCGTGTGCATGGCGTGCTGGAAGTCTGCGGTGGAGATGATCACGGCGTCGACGTTCTTGGCTTTCTCATAGAGCTCGTCATCGCTTTTGTAAAGATCGATTCCGTGGCCGAGCTTGGCTTCGAGCTTGGCTTTACCCTCTTCGCGGCGAACGCTCCAGAGGTCGGCCAGAGCGACCAAGTCGAAGTTCAGCTCGTCCTTGGACTTGAGGAACGAAGGCAAGAGGGCGTCTTCGAAACGGTTGGAGAAACCGACGCAAGCCACGTTGATGCGGCTGTTCGCGCCGGCGACGTTCTGC
Organism: Kiritimatiellia bacterium; assembly: GCA_035353175.1. Lineage (GTDB taxonomy): Bacteria > Verrucomicrobiota > Kiritimatiellia > RFP12 > UBA1067 > DAOPZC01. The sequence continues at coordinate 215,294 of DAOPZC010000002.1, forward strand.
GAAGGGGCCTGCTGGGCCTTGAGGATGTCCGGCAAGGCGGCAAGCGTTGCGCCCGCAGAGGCGGTCTTGACAAAACTGCGGCGTGTCAAATGGGTGAGTTGGCTCAATTTCATGACGTCTCCCTTGTGCTTTGCCCGTTGACTTGGCCGGACCACGAAAATGCCCCTGCCTTGAAAAGGCTACACACATTTAAGTATGTTAACCAGTATAACAGGAATCAGTTGCGGCTCAAGCCCGAAGCCGTTTTCCCTCAAAGGTTTTTCTGCCCGGCGCTAGAGTTCCGGTATGGGCGGCACGACAAATGGGGTCCATTTGGCGGACGGCGCAGCCCCCTCTTCGGGCACCGCGGTGTTTTTGAGCACCGCGTCCACGAACACGACCGAGCGTAGCCCCGCATCGATGGTCATGAAGCCTTGGGGCGCGGCGTCCTGTGGCTTCTTCGTCTTAATCGCCTCGAGGTTGTCCGCAAACGCACGGTAGGTGGCGGCCAGCGCCGCAATGTAGGCGGCGTTATTGCCGTAGGGCGCCGGCACGGCCGCGGCGGCTTTTGCGGCGGCGCCGCCCTCGAAAATTTGCAGGGACTCGTCCGTGCCCCGCAGGGCCAGGCGTTCAGGTTCGCTTTGCGACCACGTGAGTGCGCCTTTGTCGCCGATGAGTTCAATCGCGAGGCCGTCGCTTCGCCCGGTCGCGATCTGGCTGGCGAGAAAGACGCCGCGGGCGCCGCTTTCGAAGCGCACCAGCACGCTGCAATCGTCGTCCAGAATGCGTCCGGCCACCGTCGGACGCAAGTCGGCGCACACCTCGCTGACGGCCAGCCCGGAAACCCACTCCGCCAAGTGGAAACAATGAATGCCGAGGTCGATCAGGCAGCCGGCCGGACCGCAGCGGCGCGGGTCGGTGCGCCAGCCGGCCTGCTTGTTCCCCGCGGTCTCGAGACGCTGGGCCAGCCAGCCGAGGGAGTAGGTCGCGACGATCTTGCGGATCGTGCCGATGGCTTTTTCGTCCCGCACCAGCTCGCGCGCCTTCTGGAGCATCGGGTATCCTTCGTACACCATCGCGATCCCGTAGGCCAGTCCGACGCTCTGCTGCTTGCGCGTGAGGTTGAGTGCCTCGTCCATATTGCACGTGAAGGGCTTTTCGCTGAAAACGGGAAAACCCGCGTCGATGGAGGACATCGCGACCGGGTAGTGCATGGCGTTCGGCGCGAGGACCACGACGAAGTCCATGCGCTCGTTCGCGGGGAGGACGGCCTCGCGCCGGAACATGTCGCGGTAGGTGCCGTATGCGCGGCGCGTGGGCAGTTTCAGCAGCTTCCCGGTTTCGAACGAACTTTGCCGCGTAGAGCCGAACGCGCCGCACACCAGTTCGACGCACCCGCTCTGCCCGATGGCTGCGCGATGGATGTTGCCCATGAACGACTCCGCGCCGCCGCCAACCATGCCAACACGCATTTTTCTAGTCATGTTTTATACCGCCGTTCCTTTCAGCCCGAAAACAATTCACATTATGTAAGAATAATAATGAATCGTTAGAAAAAGAAGCAATACTAAAATGTTTCAAAGTTCGAGCAGGGCCAGCATGCCGAAGACGGTCTCCTCGATCTGCCCGTCCGGCGATTCCGCGTTCCAGAAACCGCCCCCGGCGGGGGCTTTGCGCTGGGTGTTGATCAGGCACCTCGCCAAATCGGCGCGCCAGTCGAGCGGCGCGTTGCCGCGCACGAGTTGGCCGTGCCCTGCGCGGTTGATGAGGCGCGCGAGCCGCCAAACGTCCGCGTTGCCCTTCGGGGCAGGGGGCCAGGAAGCGGCGGCGTGCGCGAGCCGGTTTGAGAGGGCGGAGGGCTGCGGGAGGGAAGGTCCCCCCAGACCCGCGGCGGGCAGGACGTCACTCCAGAACAGGCGGGCCTCGTCGGATGCGCCGGCTTCGGATGCGCCGGCCCGGTCGGCCAGACGGCGCAACAGATTGGTGCGGGAGGGCGCCTCGGGCAGCACAAAGGCGAGGGCCAAAAGCCGCCAGGCGTGAGTCTCGAGGTTGTCGATCCGGTTGGTGGCCGTGCCGTCCAGCCAGAGCGCGGCGTTCGCGCAGGGCCCGGAGCACGCGGGGTGACGCGAAGCTTTGAGCGCGAACAGGGCCATCGCCGTCAGCCGGACGCGGTTCGATTCGCCCCACGCGCCGTCCGGCTGCTGTCGCGCGCTCAGCCAGAACGCGGCTTGGCTTACGGCGTGGTCCGCTTCGTTCCGCAGCGACGGGTCGAGGGATGCGCCCGACGGGCGGATCGGCGTCACCGTGACCTCGGCGCAGTGCCCGGACGCGGCGCAAAAAAACAAAACCGGCAACAGCTTCTTTATCGACAGGCAACGCAGCATCTATTATTCTCCACCTTTTTGCTGAAAGCATAGCCGTTTTTCTGTCAAAACGAAAGTGATTGTGACGATGAGTGTGGCAATGGCAATCGGTCTGCTAGTCCTTCTGACCTTTCTTCCCGGGCTCGAGGCGCGTGCCTCCATCCCCGTGGCTTTTTTTCACGCGGGGGTGCGGGGCGCGCTCGGGGTGCCGGCCGCGGTGGCCGTCTGTTTCGTTGCCAATCTGGGGGTCGGTGTGGCGACCTTCTGGCTGATGGGGCCGGTGGTCAACGCGTTTCGGCGCTGGACGTGGTTCGACCGGCGGGTATGGCCTTCGTTTGAGCGCACCCGGCATAAACTGCATCCGTACGTGGAGAAATATGGCGAGTGGGGGTTGGCGGTTTTCATCGGCGTGCCGTTGCCGGGGACGGGGGCCTACACCGGCGCGTTCGGGGCCTTTCTGCTGGGAATGGACAAGCGGAAATTTCTGATCGCGAATTTCATGGGCGTGCTGCTGGCGTGCGTCGCCGTCGCGGTGATCTGTCTGCTGGTTGACCAGGGCGTTGTCGCGGAGGACAGCGTGCTCCGGAAACTTTTTCTGAAAAGCGTGAAAATCGATGAGTGAACTTGCCGTGTCGGGAGAGATTTCGGCCTCGCTGAAGCCGGGGGGGCGGGGGCTGTGCCTGCTGTCGGGCGGGCTGGACAGCCAGCTCGCCGTGTGCGTGTTGCGCGAACAGGGGCTGTATGTCGAGGCCGTGGTGTTCGCCAGCCCGTTTTTCAAAATCGCGGCGGCGAAACAGGCGGCGGAAAAGTTGGGCGCGGTGTTGCACGTCGTGGACTTCACGCAGGATATTCTGGCGCTGGTGAAGCACCCGCCGCACGGCTTTGGCGGCGCGCTCAACCCCTGCATCGACTGTCATGCGCGGATGATCAGGAGGGCGGGCGAGCTGATGGCCGCGAAAGGGTTCGACTTCGTGGCGACAGGGGAGGTCCTCAACCAGCGGCCGATGTCTCAGAACCGGCATTCGCTGGGGATCGTCGAAGAAGACGCCGATCTGGGGGGGCGGCTGCTGCGGCCGCTGAGCGCCCTGTTGCTCGAGCCGACGCTGCCGGAGACCGAAGGGGTGGTGGACCGCAGCCGGCTGCTGGGGTTGAGCGGCCGTTCGCGCAAGCCGCAGATGGAGCTTGCCGTCAAGTACGGCCTCAAGGAGTATCCTTCGCCCGCGGGCGGTTGCCTGCTGACCGAGAAAGGTTTCTGCCGCAAGCTGGCGGATATGCGCGACAACGAGGGCCTCGATTCGGAGCGGCTGGTGAGGCTGCTGCTCTGCGGGCGGCATTTCCGCCTTCCGGGCGGCGCGAAGTGTGTGGTGGGCCGTGATGCCCACGACAACGCGGCGCTGAAAAAGAGCCAGTGCGACGGGGATGTGCTCGTCCACACGGTCAATGTGCCAGGGCCGACCCTGCTGATTCCATGCGGAGCGGACGAGGCGGACCTTGCTTTGGCGGCAGGAATCTGCGCGGCCTACGGCGACCATGGAGAAAAGGCCAGCGTCATCGTCAGAATCGTGCGCGGGTCTGCTGCCGAAGAGCGTGCCGTGGCGCCGCTTGCGAAAGAGCGCTTTCTCGGATGGATGCTCTGAGCCCCGTTTGTCTGTCTCAGGCCGTTGTCGGAGACCCTGTCAGCAGGCGCACGAGCAGCGCGACGATGACCAGCAGCAACACGACGATGACGCCAATCCAGATCTTGTTGGAGTTCGACTTCTTGCCGAACTCTTTCGGCGTTTCGAGCGTGCGCTTTTGCTGGATGATGATCGTGGTGCGCGGAATCGCATAGGGCTCAGGCTTGTCCGTCTGGGGGACGTCATCCCCCTCGATCATGATGGGAATTTCGCCCACCAGGACAATGTCATTGCGGAAAAGCGGCTTTTCCTTGATCTGCTCGTTGTTGACCTTTGTCCCGTTCGTGGAGCCGAGATCCCGGATGAGGAAACCGGTCGGAGTCTTTTCGATCTCGCAATGGGTTCCAGAAACGGACCCGTCTTGCAGCATCCAATCGTTGCCTTCCCTGCGCCCGACACGGGTCACGGGTTGATCCAATGCCACACGTTGTCCCTTTAAAGGGCCATCCATCACAGTCAGACATGCCATTTCAACGCACCTCAAATAAGATCAAATTAAAAGTAGCTTAATCGTCGGCGGGATATAAGTCAATTCGGTTTAAGGGCGTCGCGGAAAAAAGACAAAAGTCGAGCCGCGGGATCCCTCGGCTCCGCCGGACGCCGCGAGATCACTTCGCCTTCACGTCGAAACAATAGAGGGACGTGTCGTATCGGACATAGAGCTGGCCGTTGACGACCACAGGGTGGGACCAGCTGTTGCCGGTCCCCGCCACTTGTAGGCGGCCTTTCACCCGGTTGCCTTCGTCGGAGGGATCGATCAGCGTGAGACGTCCGCCGGAGTCGGCGAGAGAATAGATCATGCCGTCCGCCCATGTCGCCTGACCCGCTCCGCCGCGCTCCTGCCACAAGGTTTGTCCGGTCTTCAAATCTGCGCAGACGAGCCCGCCTTTGCCTTTGCCGTAGATGCGGCCTTGGGACACGACGTAATTTCCGGGATGGCAGGCGAAGTCGCGGGTCGTCCACGCCTCCTCGCACGTCACCTTTCCGCTGCCGTTGGCGATTTTGAGGCAAATGCCGCCTTTGTTGTACCCGACGGCCCAAAAAAGGCGGCCGTCTGCATAAGCGGGGGTCGGCGAATTGGCGACGTTGCCATCCGCGAAGGGGTGACGGCAAAGCTCCTTGCCGGTTTTGGCGTCGACCACGAACAGGCCGCTCTGGGAACCGTTGACGATGACGGTGCTGCCGTTCAGCGTGACCGGCACACACGAACTGTATCCGGCCGTGGCGGGCTTGTCGGATTTCCAGGCCGTGTTCCCCGTGACTTTGTCGAACGCCACGACCGCGTGCTGCCCGCCCGGCGTGGCGATGGCGAGTTTGCCGAGGATGAGCACGCTCTCGGCGTATTGCCAGCCGCCGACCTTGCCGCCGAAGTCGCGACGCAGGTCTTTTTTCCAGAGGATTCGGCCGTCTTGGGCGCTTTGGCAGGTCAGAAGCCCGTCGCCGCCGGTCAGGTAGATGCGGCCGCCGTCGACGGTCGGGGTGGCGCGTGCGCCGCCATATTTGTTGTGGCTGGACTTCGGGCCTTGCGCGGCCCGCCATTTCTCCTTGCCGCTTTTCTCGTCGAGGCAGATCAGCATCTGGTCCTCGCCCGCGTTGCCGGTGGTGTAGACGCAGCCGCCGACCACTGCGACGGATGACCAGCCGGGGCCGATGCTTTCGCTTTTCCAGAGGAGCTTCGGTCCTTCCTGCGGCCACTGCTTGAGCAGCCCCGTGTCGGGCGAGCAACCGTCGCGCTTGGCTCCCAGGAAGGTCGGCCAGTCTGCGGCGTGGAGCTCCGCGCACAGCGAGAGAAGGACGGCGGGCAGCGTGAAGGCAGGGAAAGACTTTGCGAACATGGCGCGCTCCTTTCGAAGGTTGCGAAAGAGTTTATCAGCCGCGCCAGCCCTGCGCAACGGCAAAGCGGTCAACGCGGGCGGGTGGATTGCGGCTTGAGCCTTTGCTCGGGAAAGCGTATGATCTTCTCACTTTCTGAGGCCGAGGAGCGTCGCTCTGACCCAAGGAATTCGAGTCTCTGGCGATCGGGTGACGTCATCGCGTCATCCGCATGGCGGTGGTGTTGCGCCATCGGACTGCGGGTTCGGCTTTCGGCCCAGGCGAGTAAGGAGAGAACCCATGCAGACCATGAACGAACCCTGTAAAACCATCCGTCATTTCAAGAGCGCGGCGGACTACCGCAAGAATTTCGTCATCCGCGAACAGATCGACAAATACCTGCCCGGCGGCAAGCATTTCATCGACGACGGCGAGATCCTCGCCAAATTGTCTGGGGCCGCCGCGGAGCGGGCGAATGATCCGGTCCGCGTCCGGGAGATCCTGGCGAAGTCCCGCGCGATCGAGACGCTCCTGCCGGAAGAGACCGCGACGCTGATCCACGTGACCGACCCCGCGCTGCTCAAGGAGATGGAAGAGACCGCGCTGGCGGTGAAGACCTCGGTGTACGACAACCGCATCGTGATGTTCGCGCCGCTCTACATGAGCAACCTCTGTGTCAACCGATGCGCCTATTGCGGCTTCCGCTGCGGCAACGAGGACCAGAAGCGCCGCATGCTGACGATGGAGGAGGTCCGCCAGGAGATCGACGTGCTGGCCGGCAAGATCGGCCACAAGCGCCTGATCGCCGTGTACGGCGAGCATCCCGACACCTCGACCGAGTATTTCGCGGACACCATCCGCACCATCTATGACCGCCAGGTGAAGTCGCCGCGCGGAACGACGGTCGGCATCCGGCGCGTGAACGTCAATGCCGCGCCGCTGCCGGTCGAGGATCTCCGCGTGTTGAAGCAGGTCGGCATCGGAACGTTCCAGGTGTTCCAGGAGACCTATCATCGCGCGACCTACGCCAAGCTGCATCCCTCGGACACGGTGAAAGGGGACTACGACTGGCGCACGACCTGCTTCCACCGCTGCCTGGAGGCGGGCGTGGACGATGTCGGCATGGGGGTCTTGTACGGGCTGTACGATTGGAAGTTTGAGCTGATGGCTTCGATTTACCACGCGCGCGACTTGGAGCGCCAGTTCGGAATCGGGCCGCACACCATCTCCTTCCCGCGGCTTGAGCCCGCGAGCGGCACCGACGTGCCGACGACTTCGCCGTATCTGATCGACGACGCGACGATGCGCCGCATCTTGATCATCACCCGCCTTTCTGTTCCCTATACCGGCATGATCGTGACGTGCCGCGAGCGGCCCGAATCGCGCGACGCCTTCGTGCGCTGCGGCATCACGCAGATGGACGCGAGCAGCAATATCGCGATCAAGGGCTACAGC